>NZ_JBFAWF010000006.1:0-247716 GCF_040680195.1 Streptomyces sp. NPDC052109
TCCCAGTCGGTGACGATCCCGGCCGGCTGCAAGGCCACGCTCACCTTCTACCTGCACGTCGACACCGCCGAGACCACCACCAGCACCGCGTACGAGTACGGCCTACCCCGCACGCGGAAGCCGTCCGCGTGCGGGGTAGGCCGTACCCACCGGCTCGTTGCAGAACGCCACGAGCCGGTGCCGCCGCCCGCCCGCCGTTCAGAGTGGCGGAAGGCGTGTTCGAAACCGGGTACAGATTCGGGCTGCGTGGCCGGCGCGCCCGTGGTGAGCCACTGGCGTGCCGGGTCACCAACTGCTGTTGGTCACGCCAGGGAGCTCGCCCGCGTGGGCCATCTCGCGTACGCGGATGCGGGTCAGGCCGAAGGCACGCAGGTAGCCGCGGGGGCGGCCGTCCACGGAATCGCGATTGCGCAGGCGGGTGGAGCTGGCGTCGCGGGGATGCCGGCGTAGTTCCCGCTGGGCGGCGGCGCGGTCCTCGTCGGAGCTTCCGGGGAGCGCGATGATCGCCTTCAATGCGGCGCGGCGCGCGGCGTATCGGGCCACGGTGAGGCGCCGCTGCTCGTTCTTCGCGATCTTGCTCTTCTTCGCCATCAGACCTTTCCTCCACGGGCGCGGATGCGGGCCACCGCGGCCTCGATGCCGATCGTGTCGACCGTCTTGATGCCCTTGGCGGAAAGCGCGAGCCGGACGTGCCGGCCCTCGCTCGGCAGCCAGTAGCGCTTGCTCTGGACGTTGGGGTCGAAGCGGCGCTTGCTCCGCCGGTGCGAGCGGGAGATGTGATGGCCGAAGCCAGGCTGCCGGCCGGTGAGTTGGCAGTGGGCGGACATGGCTGTTCCTCCTTGGGGTGGATGCAGCAGCACACTAGCGCCAGATGAAAATGAAAACCAATCTCTTGTATAGTGCTGTTCATGGCCCGTAACGAACTGCGCCCGATCATCAAGCTGAGGTCCACCGCCGGTACCGGCTACACCTACGTGACCCGCAAGAACCGCCGTAACAACCCCGACCGGCTCACCCTGCGCAAGTACGACCCGGTCGCCGGCCGCCACGTCGACTTCCGTGAGGAGCGCTGAGAGCCGTGAAGCCCGGAATCCACCCCGAGTACCGCCCGGTCGTCTTCCGCGACCGGGCCGCCGACTACGCCTTCCTCACCCGGTCCACGGCCACGAGCGACAAGACCGTCGAATGGGAGGACGGCAACACCTACCCGGTCATCGACGTCGAGATCTCCTCGGCGAGCCACCCCTTCTACACCGGCACCCAGCGGGTCCTGGACACCGCGGGGCGGGTCGAGCGCTTCGAACGGCGGTACGGACGCGGACGGAGCGAGCCGTGAACAGGGACGAGGCGCGGCTGCCGGTGGCGATCGTCGGCGGGTTGCACACGGACGCCCGCCGGGCTGCCGTCGAGGAGATCCTGCGTACGGTCCCCGGCTCGGTCGCGCTTCACCACGACCTGACGTCCGCCGTCGACAGCGCGGTGCACCGGACGGTGCGCGACGCGGACGGTCTGCTGGGCAGTGGCGACGCACCCCTGGTGAATGACTGCGCGTGCTGCGCACTTCGCGAGGATCTCGCCCCCGAACTGCTGCGGCTCGCGGCGGAGGGAACGTACCGGCTGGCCGTCGTGGAACTGTGGGACTCCGTCGAGCCCCAGGCCATGGCCGGGGTCATCGCCGCCGTGGGCGCACCGCTGGCCCTGACCGGGGTCTCCACCGCGGTCGACCCCGCACTCGTCCTGCCCTACCTGTCCAACGGCGACGACCTGGCCGACGTCGGCCTCGCCGCCGCGCCGACCGACCGGCGCACGGTCGCCGACACCTTCGCCCGGCAGCTGGAGTACCCCACGGTGATCGCCCTCGGCGAGGACGAGTCATGTGACGAGGTCGCCGACGACACCGACCACGCGCTGCTCGCCCAGCTCACACCAGGCGCACGAAGCGTACGGGTGGAGAGCGACGGCGCCCTGGTGGCAGCGTTGTTGGCGGGCTTCAACGTGGCAGCGGCCGCCGCCCGTGTGCATCCCGCGTGCGCGCTGCTGCCGCAGTCGCGCGACGAGCACGGGGTGAGCACCTTCGTCTGGCGGCGCGAACGGCCCTTCCATCCGCAGCGCCTGTACGCGGCGCTTGAGGACCTCACCTGCGCCGCCGCGCGCAGCCGGGGGCGGTTCTGGCTGGCGGACCGCCCCGACACCCTGCTGTCCTGGGACGCCGCCGGCGGCGCGCTGTGCGTGGAGTCGGCCGGGCCCTGGCTGGCAGCTCTGCCCGACGCCGCCTGGGAGATGGTGCCCGCCGAGCGCCGCCTCGCCGCCTCCGTGGACTGGCACCCGGAACACGGTGACCGCTGCCAGTACCTCACCTTCACCTCGCCCGGCCTGGACCGCGACGGCCTGTCGGCCCTGCTCGACTCCTGCCTGCTCACCGACGACGAGTACGCGGCGGGCAGGGACCGCTGGAAGCAACTCCCGCACGCCTTTGACGGCTTGCTCGACCCCGTGACCTGAAAGAGAGGACCGACCTCCCCATGACCCGACGCACAAGTATCCGGCGTCAGACTGCCAAGCGTCAGCGCACCAACCCGCTGGACGCCGCCGGCATCACCTACATCGACTACAAGGACACCGATTTGCTGCGGAAGTTCATCTCCGACCGTGGAAAGATCCGCAGTCGTCGGGTGACCCACGTGTCGCGTCAGCAGCAGCGGCGGATAGCGCAGGCCATCAAGAACGCACGCGAGATGGCGCTCCTGCCCTACGGCTGCCGATAGGACGACGGCCAGGTGCGGGAGGCAGCGGAACCACCGCGGCTACTTGCCCTACCGGGTGGTCCCGAAGACGCTGGCTCCATCCGTTACGCCCTGTACCGGTAGCGGATCCGGCCGCGGGTGAGGTCGTAGGGGCTGAGTTCCACAAGCACTCGGTCGTACGGGAGGATCTTGATGCGGTTCTTCCGGATCTTCCCGCTGATGTGGGCGAGCACCCTGTGCCCGTTCTGGAGCTCCACCTTGAAGGTGGCATTGCGCAGGCACTCGACGACGGTGCCTTCGGCTTCTACGCCCCCTGCTGCCTTTGTCATGGTCTCTCACTTCTCCCGTTCTGTGACGGCGAATTCGGTACGAAACGGTCGCTCGGTACGATGCGGCGGCGCGTCAGTGGCGGACGAGTTCCAGGGTGCTGGCCGCGCGCCGGGCACCGATGCTCTCGAACAGGGCGGTGGCCGCCGCGTTAAACTCATTCACCTCGGCCCATGCCGAAGCGGTCCCGGAGTGGTGCAGCGAACCCAGCGCGTGGGCCAGCAGCGCCCGGGCGATGCCGCGGCGGTGTCTGTCGGTCCGGACGGCGACCAGCCCGATCCGTGGCTGCCGGGTCAGCGGGGCCACCCTCACCAGTCCCACGTACTGGTCCAAGTGCCTTGCCACCGCGTATTTCGACGGATCGAGCACGGTGGCCCCCGCAGGGCGGGGCAGCACCTCGGCCGGCATCGTCCGCCATCCGACGGTGGCCTCGACCTCGTCGCGGATGAGGCGGTCCAGGGCGCGCAGCGGGCCCTCCTCCGCCTCACCGGCGGGCACGATCGCCACGCCCGACGGCGGCCGCGCCGAGCCGAGCCCGGTGACCTGCGGATCGGTGGGCACGAAATAGCCCCACTCGCGGCGTGCGGTGGCGAAGCCGGCCCGCTCCCAGGCGGACCTCGAGTCGTGGTCGGCCTCGTCGACGACCGTGTACAGCGGTGTCGGCAGGTCCGCCAGCATCGCGTCGGCGATGCGGTCGAAGACCGCGCCGTGCCACGCGTCGATGCATACGAAAAGCCGCCCGTCGGGCCGACGCGAAGCGACGCCGCGGCCGACCGTCAAGTCGTCCTCCACAGCGTGCCACTGCGTTTCCGAGACCCGCGTGACCACAACCGGATGGTGGTCCGTGCCCGGAGTGGAATGCACAAAGTTCATAGGTGTTGCCTCTCATGAGTGCCTTGTTGGAGGCGCTCCCGGCGACACCTACGTCAATCGCCCACCGTGACGACATGGGGGAGCACCCACATGGATACAGCCTTCATGGGTCTCACCTCCTCGCGTTCTCTCACGGCTGCCCAGACGCTATCAGCCGGGGCCGGTCAGCCCAACGCATTTGTCCGGAGCTCTTGGTGTCCATACCGGGCCGGGCGGCGCCGCGGCTGTGTTCGCCGCCCGGCCCGGGGTCCTCAGGGCCCCGCCGCCACGAGTCCGGGATGCTCATCCTCGCAGGCGTCGTCGATGCCGTAGGTGTCCCAGGTGGGGAACGGGTCCGTGGGCGGCGGGCTCTCGCGGTCGGCCATGAGGCAGTCGGCCAGGGCCGCGTGCAGCGCATCCGGGTGCAGGTGCGCGCCGATGAAGACCAGTTCCTGGCACTCGGGGCTCTGGTCGCCGCGACCATCACCTACAACGCCGTCGAGGCGGCCGTCGCCCTCACGGCCGGGACCCTGGCTTCGCCCACCGCGCTGATCGGTTTCGGTCTCGACTCCGTCATCGTAGGCGGCGAGCGCGAAGTACGACAGCGCGATGATTCGCAACGCGGTCTTCTCGCGGGCCTCGCGCACCGCGTGCTCACGGGCGGAGAACTGCCGGGCGACGGTGGCGGCGGAGGAGACCTCGGCCGACTCCAAGCAGACCCTGCTGTGCACCTATTTGTCGGCGGTCCTGCTGGTGGGCCTCCTCGTCAACGCCGTGTTCGGCTGGTCGTGGGCCGATCCGCTCGCTGCCCTGGTCATCGCCGCGGTCGCGGTGAAGGAGGGGCGTGACGCGTGGCGTGGGGAGGGATGCTGCGCAACGCCGTCGGCCGTCGAGCCGGGCGCCGGCCAAAGGGAGTCGGATGCCTGCGGCTGTGCTCCGGGGTGCGACTGCTGCCCTTGACGGAGACTCCGGGAAAGGGAGGGCGCCGGCATTCACCGGCGCTCGTCCGCAGCCTGCCGTCGGCCGCAGTCCGGGCACACCCCGGACAACTCCACCGTGTGCCGGACGTTCGCGAACCCGGAGGTCTGCGCGACGGTGTCCGCCCATTCCTCCACCGGGCCGGAGTCGACGGCCCGGCTCAGGCCGCAGTCGGTGCAGATGAGGTAGTGGCGGTGTTCGTGTCCCGGGCGGTAGCGGAAGAGGCGTTCGCCGCTGGTGTCGCGCACCATGTCGGCCCGGCCGACGGAGGCCAGGGCGGTCAGCGTGCGGTAGACCGTGGAGAGGCCGACCGGTGAGCCGGCGCCGGCGAGCCGGTTATGGAGGGCCTGGGCGCCGACGAAGCCGTCGGCCCGGATGAGCGCCTCGACCACGATGGTGCGTTGCTGGGTGAGGCGGCCGATCAGCGTGACGTCGTGCGACGGGGTGGGGGTGCGCTGGCGGTCGGATGCCATCGGGTGCCTTCGCTCATGTGCCGGTGGGGACGGCGGTGTGCGTACCAGCCGTAGGAGGATCGGAGGCGGGCCGTCGTATCAGGAACGTCGAGGCGTAGACAGCTGTGGCGGCGGCCATGATGGCGAAGCTCGGCGGCATCTTCGGCACCGAGTACGAGGCGAACAGCCCCGCCCACATCTCCAGCACCGCCAGGCCGGCGGAGAGGGCGAGCGCACGGTAGGGGCGGTCGGTGAGCCGGATCGCGGCACCGGCGGGGGCGGCGAGCAGGCCGAGCAGGAGCAGGGAACCGACCGCCTGGGTGGCCTCGCCGGCGCTGACCCCGGCCAGGGCGAGGAAGCCGTACCCGAGCAGCCGGACCGGTACCCCGCGGGCTGCGGCCACGGCCTCGTCGAGCGTGGCGAACATCAGCGGCCGGGCGATGAGGACGACCAGCAGGCCGACCGCGGTGGCCACCAGGGCGGCGACGACTGCGCTGCCGGCGGAGATGCCGAAGACGGAGCCGAACAGGACGCTGACGCCGGCGGTGCCGTTGGTGGTGCTGCGCGAGGTCGTGTAGAGGGTGATGAAGAAGGCGCCCAGGCCAAGGATCCAGGAGAAGACGCTCCCGATGACCACGTCGTCGGGTCGGGCCTTGCGGCCGAGGGTGCCGAAGAGCAGCGCCATGGCGATGGTGGCGGCGAACAGCCCGAGGCGAAGGTCGGCACCGAAGGCGAGAGCCGCCATCGCACCGGTGAAGGCGACATGGCTGAGCGCGTCGCCGGTGAAGACCTGGGCCCGCAGCACCAGGAAGTAGCCGACCAGTCCGCAGGCCGCGGCGATGGCGGTACCCGCGAGGAAGGCGTGCAGGAAGAACGGGTGGGACAACGGGGAGGCGGCGAGCAGGACGGTCATGCGACCACCTCCTTGGCAGTGGGCGCGGCGCCGGCCCGGGTGCGGGCGAGTGCCTCGCGCAGTGAGCGCCGGCCCAGGGCGAGCAGGTAGCCCGCGAAGGCGATGGTCGTCACGAAGAAGCCCAGGGGGTAGGGCGAGTAGTAGGCGGCGGTCAGCCCCAGCCAGGTCGCGGCGAAGGCCAGCAGGACGGCCAGGGCCAGGCTCAACGCCGGGCGGACGGTGAGGACTTGCGCGGTGGCGGCCGGGATCACCATGAGGGCGAAGACCAGGAGGGTCCCGGTGATCTGGCTCGCCTCGGCGGTGGCCGCACCGAGCAGGACGAGGAAGACCACCGACAGGGCGCGGACCGGTACCCCGCGCCCGTCGGCGACCTGCGGGTCGACGGATGCGAACAGCAGCGGCCGCCCGATCAGCGTCAGCACCGCGAGCACCACCGCACCGACCACCGTCAGCACGGTCACCTGGGAGGAGGTGATCCCCAGAAAGGTGCCGAAGAGGATGGTCTGCGGCCCCTCCAGCAGCCCTCTGTACAGGGCGGTGAACAGGAACCCGGCCGCGAGCAGGAACGCCTGCACGGTCCCCGTCAGCGCCGACTCCTCGTGCTCACCGCCGCCCCGCAGGGCAGCGATGACCAGTGCAGAGGCCACGCACAGGGCGAAGTAGCCGTAGACCGCGCTGAACCCGAGCAGGAGCGCCCCGGCGGCGCCGGGGAAGGCGACGGCGGAGACGGTGTGCGCGGCGAACGTCTGCCGCCGCAGCACCACGAACCACCCCACGACCGCGGAGACCACGGCCACGACCGCGCCGGCGCGGAACGCGTTGACCATGAAGGGGTAGGACCACATGTCCTGGAAGTCGGTCAGGAGGTTCCACGACCAGGTTGGCGCCCCTGTCTCAGCCGGCAGCATGACCGCTCCCCGGGGTGTCGTGCCGGTCGGTGTGCACGGCCGGTGCCTCCGGCTGGCCCACCACGACCAGCCGGCCGTCCGAGGTCCGCAGGACCTCGACCGGTGTGCCGTACAGTCGGGTCAGTGTCTCGGAGGTGATGACCTCGGTCGGTGTGCCGGTGGCGGCTCCGCCCTCGGCCAGGTACACCACCCGGTCCAGGTGGTGGAGTATCGGGTTCACGTCATGGGCGACCATGACCACCGACACGCCCTCGTGATGGCAGATGCGCCCGATCAGCGCCGCGACCGCGCTCTGGTTGGGTAGGTCGAGGCTGTCCAACGGCTCGTCCAGCAGCAGCAGTTCCGGTCGGCGGACCAGCGCCTGGGCGATCAGCAGCCGCTGCTGCTCCCCGCCGGAACATTGCCCGATCGGCCGGTGTGCGTACGCCGACGCTCCGACCAGCTCGATCACCTCGTCCATCCGCGCGCGGGCGGCCCGCCGACGCGCGCTCGGGAGCGGGAGCGGCACCCCCCACCGGTCACCGTCCAGGCCCATGCGCACCACGTCCACACCGCGGATGCGCAGGTTGGCGTCGAAGCTGCGCCGCTGCGGCAGGTAGCCGATGCGGTCGTTGGCCTGCCCGGGGCGGGCGCCGAGCACCCGGACCTCGCCGGCCGCCGCCGGCAGAGCGCCCAGCAGCACCTTGATCATGGTCGACTTGCCGACGCCGTTGGGGCCGAGCACGGCGGTGAACTCGCCGGCCCCGAGGCGAAGGTCCACACCCGACCACAACGTCCGGCCGTCGACCCGCACGGCGGCCCCGCGCAAGGCGACCACCGGATCGCTTCCTGCTCCTGTGGCCGTGTCGTGCCCCCCGCTTCGGCGGCCGGGGACGGCGTGGCCGCTGGTGTGTGTGACGGCTTCGCGGGCCTTCGCTATCGGGTTCATGGCTTCAGTTCACTTCCCGGTGGCCTTGGCCAGGGCCTGCTCGATGCCCTGCAGCTGGGTGGTCTGCCACTGCTGGAAGGAGGCCCCGGCGGGCGTGAGGGTCTCGGTCACCGTGGCGACCGGGATGCCCTGCGCCTTGGCCTCCTTGACCTGCGCTTGCACGTCCGGCGTGGAGTTCTGCGAGTTGTAGACGTAGATCTTGATCTTCTTGTTCTTGATCTGCTGGTCGATGGTGGCCTTGTCCTTGGCCGTGGGGTCGGACCCCTCGCTCATCGCGTCCAGGAACGTCTCCGGCGTGAGCATCTTCAGCCCCAAGCCATCGGCGAGCGGAGTGACGATGGACTCGGAAGCACCGATCGGGGTGCCCGCGTACTTCGCCTTGATGTCGGTGATGAGCTTGTAGTAATCGCCGAGCGTATTGGTCTCGAAGGTCGTCTTCTGCTGGTCGAAGTAGGCGGCATCGGCCGGGTCGATCTTCTTGTAGTCGGCGGTGATCTTCTCGATCACCTGGTGGACGTCGTCCGGGGAGTACCAGCGGTGCGGGTTGCCGCCCGGCTTGATCCCGACCAGGTCGCCGACCTTGAGCTGGGTCCGGTCGCTGCCGGGGTTGGAGGCGAGCAGCTTGTCGGCCCAGGCGTCGTAGCCGACGCCGTTGACGATCGTGTACTGGGCGCCGGCCACGGTCCGGGCATCGGCAGCCGTCGGCTCGTAGTCGTGCGGGTCGGTGTCCGGGTTGTTGATGACGCTGGTCACCTTCACGTGGCTGCCGCCGAGCTGCGAGGCGATGCTGCCCCAGAAGTTCTCCGCCGCCACCACCTGGATCGTCTTGCCGGAGCCGCTGCCGGTCGCGGCCGTGTTGCTGGTGTGCGAGGAGGAGGTCGAGCAGGCGGTCGCCGTCACGGCCGTCAAGGCGGCCGTCGCGGTGACCAGTGCGATCCTCGCGGTCGGTCGGGCGGAACGGGAGGCGGGGGCGGTGGACATGCGGGAAGCTCCTTCGGGCGTTGCCGGGCGCGCGGCGGACACGCGTCGACCGTGTGGCGACGCTTCGACGCTAGGTGGAAATGATTTTCAGATCAATGTTAGATGAAAACCGTTGCCATCTTTTGACCGTGCGTACGACTGCCCGGAGCTGCGCAGGTAGGGGGTGCGGCGGATGCCGCCGGGACAAACGTTGGCGTCGCTCACAAGGTCGGGGTGTCCTGGTGGGCGACGGCTGCCGAGGGGGCCGAAGTGGGCGGCCTGACTGCCGAACGCCGGGTCCGGCAGTCGGCACTCGCGACCGCCAGTGGTTCAGCAGTCGCGGAACTCCGGTGACCGGTTGAGGATCTGCGCCCGGAGCGAGGTGAAGCGGATGTGGGTGGCGCCGCCGCGCGCCTCGGAGTGGAAGGCCGCGACACGGTGGCAGTTCTGGAAGGCGAGGGCGATGCCGAAGTGGCGTTCCAGGCTGCCTCGGATGGCGTCGCTGGACAGGGCGCGCAGGAGCTGGCCGCGCTCCCTCTCGGAGGGCGGCGGGGTCTGGTTGATGGCGAACTCCGCTGTGCCGGAACGCAGTTCCTCGGCGAGGCGGGCGATGAGGTCGTAGGCGTACGGCAGGGAGGTGCGCACCGTTTCCACGAAGTCCCGCTCTCCTATCTCGCCGTTCTCGGCGTCGGCGAGCAGCTGCGGGGAGACGTCGAGCGACATGAAGGGCTGTCCTGTTCTGTGGTTCTCTTGCTGGAGGGGATGGGGTCAGGCGAAGACGGTCAGGGCTGCGGGGCCGTGCCGGAAGTCCGGGTCGACCTGGGCGGCGAGGTCCTGGCCGGTGGCCTCGTCGGCCCAGGCGGCGGCGTTGCGCAGGTGGAACTCCACGGCGTGCTTCTGGAAGGCCGCCCAGTCCTTGGGGCGGGCGTCCACGGCCGCGCGCAGCAGGTCCAGGGTGCGGGTGTTGTGCGGCTCCAGCTCGCCGTGGCCGCGGTCCTGTTCCTGGGCGCGTACGTAGGAGGACTGCGCGAAGTGCGCGAGCAGATCGTCGCCGACGTGCTCCTTGAGGAAGAGTAGGTCGTCCTCCCCGGTCACCTTGTTGCCGACGACGGCGACGGGGACGCTGAACTCGGCCGCATGGTCGCGGTACTGGCGGTACACCGAGACGCTCTTGCGGGTCGGCTCGACGATCAGGAACGTCATGTCGAAGCGGGTGAACAGGCCGGAGGCGAAGGCGTCGGCGCCGGCGGTCATGTCGACGACTACGTACTCGCCGGGTCCGTCCACGACGTGGTTGAGGTACAGCTCGACCGCGCCCAGCTTGGAGTGGTAGCAGGCCACTCCCAGGTCGCTCTCCTCGAAGGCGCCGGTGACCATGAGCGGTACGCCGCCGACCTCCTGCACGTGGTGGCTGTGGACCTCGTCGTCGCCGAGCAGCCGCAGCAGCCGGGAGCCGCGTCCGGGCGGGGTCGTCTTCACCATGGCTTCGATGGAAGGGATCCGCGGATTCGTGCCGCGCAGGTATTCCTTGATCTCACCGGTGCGCGCGCTGAGCGGTGGCGCGGCGAAGACCTCGTCCTCGGCGAGGCCGAGGGCGTACGCCAGGTGCTGGTTGATGTCGCCGTCGATCGCGACGACCGGCGCTCCCGAGTGCGCCAGGTGACGGGAGAAGAGGGCCGACAGGGTCGTCTTGCCGCTGCCGCCCTTGCCGACGAAGGCAACGCGCATGGTTAGCCACTCCCCATATTGAAAATGGATGTCATGCGCATAGGCTGGTGGTGCGGTCGGGTGCTGTCAAACCACCGGAGCTGCAACTGGCTGATTCCCACAGCGGGTTGGGGACCACGCAGCGGCACACAGGGGGTCCTTTTCACCCATACGGAGGAGACTCAGAGATGAGCGATACCGCAGGCGGTCGTCGGAGCAGCCCTTTGACCCTCGTGGTCTGCGGCTCATGCCGTGCCACCGCGAGGCAGCGGGTGATGGACGCCCTGCGCCGCGCGGTGCGGGAGTGCCCGCACGGGGTGATGGTCTCCACCGGTTGCCTCGCGAGGGTGCTGCACTGCCGCAGGACGTGTGGTTTTCGATCGGCTGGGGGGACTGAGACGAGACAAGGGCTGGGCGCGCGTCGCAGTAGTGCGACGCCCGCCCAGCCCTTGTCGGCGGCGCCGCCGTCAGAAGGCGCCGGTGCCGTTGGGTGTGCCGAGGCCGGTCGGCCCGTCGTATCCGGTCCTCGCGGTGCACAGGTAACTGCCGCCGCAGGAGCCGTTGCTGCCCGAAGTGACGTCGTTGAGCGCCGACGTGTGGCTGTACGGGTACGAGCCGTTGACGACCTGAGAGGTGTTTCCGGCCAGGGCGTAGACGCTCGCGATGATCGGCGACGAGACGCTGGTGCCTCCGACCTCGACCCATCCGTCTGCACCCTGGGCGAGGCCGAGCTGAAGCTCGGTGTCGCACAGCATTCCGCCACCGCAGTTGTTGTACGTGTCGTAGACCGCCACCCCGGTGTCGGGGTCGGCGACCGCCGACACATCGGCGACGGTGCGCTTGGCGCATCCGGAGTCACGCTGCCAGGACGGCTTGGCCTCGTACGCCGAGCAGCCCGAGCCCGCCCCGCTCCACGCCGTCTCGGTCCAGCCGCGCGAGTTGGCCGCCTTGCTCAGCGAGGTGCCGCCCACGGCGGTGACGTACGGGGAGGAGGCCGGCCAGGAGACGCCGTAACCGGAGTCACCCGAGCTCGCTGTGATCGCGACGCCAGAGTGCTTGAAGTGCGAGTCGAAGGAGGTGATGGTGTTGTCCTCGGACCCGCCCCAGCTGTTGGAGACGGAGGCGACGCCCGAGGTGGTGGCGGTGTCCTCGGCCTTCACGAGATCCGCGACGTTCGTCGATTTTGCCTCGACCAGGAGGATGTGGCAGCCCGGGCATGTCGCCGAGACCATGTCGAGGTCGAGGCTGATCTCCTCGGCCCATCCGTAGTCGCCCGAGGGCAGCGGCGATGCCTGCCCGCTCTGATTCACCTTGCGAAAACAGCCGTTGGCGCGGGTGCACGACGGCAGACCGTAGGCGCTGCGGTAAGCGGCCAGGTCGGACTCGGCGTTCGGGTCGTCCATGGCGTCGACGATCGCCACCGTTCGACCGGATCCCGAGGTACCGCCCAGGTGGTAGGCGGAACGCAGATCGGACGGCACGTACCCCATCGTGGTCGGGGATCCGGTGGTGAACGGGGACATGCGGCCCGAGGCAGTGCGGTGGGCCTTCATGACGCCGAAACAGCGGGCCTGTCCCGCTTGCAAGGGACGGAAGCAGCCGAAGCCCGTCGTCCCCGCGGAGGCGGACGGGCGCGGGGCGGACGAGAGAGCGGCGGCCTGGACACCGGTGGCCAGGCCGATGGTGAGGCCAGTGACGGTGAATGTGAGCATCGCGGTGAGGGCAGCTGCCATCCGCCGCACCCGGCGTCTCGGTCGGCGGTGGTGGATCACCGGGGATCCGGAGGGTATTTCGCGTCGGTGCATCAAGCCTCCGTGCGGTTTCGGGCGGTTCGGAAGGGCCACATGACGAAAAGCAGCCTTGACGGACGGCATGTCAGGGCAGCTGAGGGCCGGGTGGTTTCACCATGCGGCCGCCGTCTTCCGCCGGTCAAGGCCATGTCAATGCAGGTGTTGTGGGGCTGCCGCGGTGAGAGAGTGAACCGCCGGTGGCGCCGGCGTGTGCGCGGTAGTGCTCGCTCCGTGGCCACGCAAACTCCTGCGCCACCTGTGGAATGAGTCGGGCTGCGGCGAGACCGGCGTCGTCAGCCGGCGTCGGCGGTGTGGGACCCCCAGCGTTCCTCTATCCTGGCCAGGCGCCAGTAGGCGATGGCCACGGCCCAGACGACCACGAACAGGCCGACGATGACGTAGCCGACGTTGTCCAGGTTCAGTCCGGCGATCCAGCCGGTGACGTCATCGCTCAGGCCGAGCTTGTCGTGCAGAACGCCGACCAGCTCGATCGTGCCGACGAAGAAGGCCACCGCGATGGACAGGCCGGTGATCGTGAGGTTGTAGAACACCTTGCGTACGGGGTTCGAGAACGCCCACTGGTAGGCGAAGTTCATGAACGTGCCGTCGAGGGTGTCGAACAGGCTCATGCCGGCGGCGAAGAGCAGCGGCAGGCACGTGATCGCGTACCAGGGGAGACCTGCGGCGGCGCCGTTGCCGGCCAGGGCGAGGAGCAGGACCTCGGTCGTGGTGTCGAAGCCGATGCCGAACAGGAAGCCCAGGGGGAACATCTGGCCAGGCCGGTGGATGGACTTGGTGAGCCGGCCCAGGATGCGGTTCATGAAGCCGCGCGAGTCGAGATGGGCCTCCAGTTCCGCTTCGTCGTAGCGTCCGGCGCGCAAGGCCCTGAAGACACGCGTGATGCCGAACAGGGCCACCAGGTTGAGCGCGGCGATCAGGTACAGGAAGCCGCCGGAGACCGTGGTGCCGACGGTGCCGAGTACCTGGTGGGTGCGGGAACCGTCGTTCATCAGGGCGCCGGCGAGCTTTGCGCCGCCGGCGACCAGCGCCGCCATGACGACCACCACGCTGGAGTGGCCGAGCGCGAACCAGAAGCCCACCGACACCGGCCGCTTGCCGTCGGCCATCAGCTTGCGGGTGGTGTTGTCGATCGCGGCGATGTGGTCGGCGTCGAAGGCGTGCCGCATGCCGAGGGTGTAGGCGGTGATACCCAGGCCGACGCCGAACGCCTTGGCGCCGACCTCGTAGTGGCGCGGGACCACGAGCAGGAAGAGGATCCCGAAGGCGACCACGTGCAAGGCGACGATCACGGCCAGGAGGCCCGCGGTTCGGACCGTGTCCTCGCGCCGCCAGCGGAAGGAAGGGGAGGCGGCGGTTTCGGGCACGCCTTCGGGCATGGTCATACGGTCACGCTCCAGCACCTCGTGGATCAGCTTCGTGCTGCCGTGGCCGGTCTCCTGGCTGACGGGTCAACGCGCCCGCCCCTGCCTTCCCGGCCGCGAGGCCAGTGGCAATGCATGGGGCGGGAACTCCCCGATCACAGTGGCGAGGGCCGCTCCGGACTGAGCCCCCTGAGGGACTTTCACCGGTCTTCCCGAACACCACGGCCCGCTCACCCTAGAAGGCCGGAGGTTGAGGCTGCAAGGCTGCATAACCGAGCAGGTATTGAGGCGGGATTTCGCGGACTGCGATGATGGGCCCATGCATCTCGTCCCCGCGGAACGCGCCGGGCAGCGCACCATCGACGGCCATCGCGTCTGCGACGCCATCGCCGCCGTCGGCGAACCCGAGCGGGTACGCGCCTGGGCCGACCGCTTCTCCCTGCTCTCGGATCCCGGGCGCCTGTCCCTGCTGCTCGCCCTTCACGAGGCTGGCCCCATCGCTGTCTCCGACCTCGCCGTCGCCACCGGCATGAGGGACACCGCCGTGTCCCAGGCCCTGCGGCTGCTCCGGACAGCGGGTGTCGTCCACGGCGAGAAGGACGGCCGAATCGTGCGCTACCGGGTCGTCGAGGGCCCGATGGCCGCGCTGCTCGAACACTGCCTGTCCCGAGACGCATGACGAGATCCGCGGCCGCACGCGATCGCGGCGAGCGTCGCGCAACGCTCCCGCGTCGGCGCGGCCGCTCGGTTCAGGCGTGTGCGTGCCCCGTACGACGGCGTGCGACCCAGCCGCGGACTGTCCACCGCGAGGAAGCCGGCGAGCGGGATCCCGAGCAGCGGGACGTAGTAGCCGACGACGGCGACCACCGTGATGCAGGGCACCAGCCGGTGACCGCCGCGACGAGCAGGAACGGCGCGACGAACACGCCCGCGTAGAAGTGCAGGCGCAGCACCAGCGTGCGCAGGGCCGAGGGCGCCGCCGCGGAAGCAGGGCCCTTTTTCGGCGCGCCGGCATCGCCGGCCGTGTGTGGTGGGGCGGTGGTGGGCGGTTCGGCGGACATGGGCCTGCTCCTGCGGCGTATGGGTGTCACGTCAGCTGTCGGCTGAGCGGAACGGTTCGGCTGGGTGGCCGCGAGCGGTCGCTGGTCGCCATCGGCACGGGGACTCCGGCCGCCCAGGGCGGGTTGCACCTTGCCTTCCACGTCGCCGAGCCCCACCACACCGCGATGGTCATGCACGGCATGCGGATGGTCCAAGCGCCGCACGCACCGACACCGCACGCCACCGCCGCCCACGTCGGGGCGGCCCTGCTGCTGACCTGGTGGCTGCGGCGCGGCGAGGCGGCACTGTGGTCGCTGCTGCGGTGGGCGGTCGCGTTCGTGCCGGGACTTGCCGCCTGGTGGCACGTGGCCGACGGGGCGTGGCCCGCGCCGGCCGGGCCAGGGCTTGCGCGTCGGGCTGCCGGTGAGCCGTGGGCGCCCAGGCAGGTACGGCTGAGGTACGCCGTTCACCGACGGGGGCCGCCGATGGGGATGTCGTACGCGCCCTGACCCCCGACATCCCTTCTTCCGCACGGAGATCCCTCACCTCATGTCCAGGACCCGCACCACCCTGCGCCGCGCCTGCGCCGTCACCACCCTCACCGCCGCCGGACTTCTCGCTGCCGCGGGCGTGGCCTCGGCGCACGTCACCGTCCACCCCGACAGCTACGCCAAGGGCGCCACCGACGGCGTGCTGACCTTCCGTGTCCCCGACGAGCAGGACGGCGCGTCCACCACCAAGGTCCAGGTCTTCCTGCCCACCGATCACCCCGTCCTCGGCGTCCTGGTCCACCCGCAGGACGGCTGGACCGCCCGGGTCACCGACACCAAGCTCAAGACGCCCGTCAAGACCGACGACAGCACCATCACCGACGCCGCCTCCGAGATCACCTTCACCGGCGGGAAGATCGCGCCGGGCCAGTACGAGGACTTCGACGTCGCTTTCGGCCAACTGCCCGACGACAGCGACCAGCTGACCTTCAAGACCCTGCAGACGTACTCCGACGGCAAGATCGTCCGCTGGATCGAGGAGGCGCAGGGCGGCCAGGAGCCGGAGAACCCCGCGCCCGTGCTCAAGCTCACCGCCAAGGGCGCGGAGGACGGCGCCGGCACTGCGACCGCCTCGGCGGCGGGTTCGAAGAGCTCCGAGAGCGCGAAGGCGACCGCCTCGGCCGGCGACTCGACCGCCCGCGGTCTCGGCGTCGCCGGGCTGGTCGTCGGCGTACTGGGCCTGGCCGCGGCGGGCTTTGCCGTCGTGCGCGGCCGTTCCGCCGGATCCCGGGCGGAGTAGCGCACCCGCCCTGCCGACGGTGGTCGTCGGCAGGGCAGCGGTCCGCCGCCGTGAACCCCCGGCCCAGTCGTCTCTGCCGTGACGCGGACCACAACGTCGCTTCGGAACTCGACCCTCGGCGGCCCCGACTCCTGATGCAGTACGGCGCGATCCGACCGACGCCGTACGACGTGATCTGGAGACGCGGTTGATGGACGAGTCCCGGCAATCCTCTTCCTCCGGCGCGGGTGCGGTGTCGCGGAAGCTGGTGCTTCCGCCCGCCCTGTGCGGGTTCCTTCTCCTGCTGGCGGTGATGTTCGCGGTGTCGTACGCCGTCGGTGCCGCCGCAGGGCCCGTCGCACCCGGCATGCACGGCACCGGCACGAGCCGGGGTGTCGGCGGTCCCGGCGGGGGCGGCGGCACGGACGACATGGGGGACATGAACGGGGGTGACCACTGATGGGCGGGGAGCCGGTCACCGTCGACCTGGTGACGACCGACCTGACCATTGGTGGCATGACCTGCGCGGCCTGTGTGAGGCGCGTCGAGAAGAAGCTCGGCAAGCTGGACGGGGTCACGGCGACCGTCAATCCGGCCACCGGACGGGCGCGTGTGAGCCACCCGCCGCGGATCAGCCCCGAGGAACTCGCCGCCGCCGTCGAGAAGGCCGGCTACACGGCTGCCCTGCCGGAACCGCCCAAGCAGCCCGAGACACGCGAGGGCAAGGACGCGGGCGAGTCCGGGGAAACTCGCCAGGAGCGGGGTCGGCTGCTGATCACCGCGCTGCTCGCGGTGCCCGTGCTCGTGCTGTCGATGGTTCCCGCGCTGCAGTTCCGTGACTGGCAGTGGCTGTGCTTCGCGCTGGCCGCCCCGGTCGCCGTCTGGGGCGCGTTGCCCTTCCATGTGCGTGCCGCGCGTGGCCTTCGGCATGCGGCGGCAACCATGGACACCCTGGTGTCGCTCGGTGTGGTGGCGTCCTTCTCCTGGTCCGCCTACGCGCTCTTCCTCAGCGGTGCCGGAGAGCCCGGCATGCGGATGCCCTTCACTTTGGTGCCCTCGGCTTCCGACGGCGCGGCGCACCTCTATCTCGAAGCGGCCGTCGGCGTACCGCTGTTCGTCCTGGCGGGCCGGTTCCTGGAGGCGCGGGCCCGGCGCGGGACCGGGGCCGCGCTCAGGTCACTGGCCCAACTCGCCGCCAAAGAGGTGACGATCCGCGATGGCAACGACGAACGGCTTCTTCCCATCGAGTGGTTGAGGGCGGGGCAGGTCTTCGTCGTGCGGCCGGGGGAGCGGGTGGCCACCGACGGGCAGGTGGTGGAGGGCAGTTCTGCAGTGGATCTGTCCCTGGTCACCGGGGAGAGCGAGCCGGTCGAGGTCGGGCCGGGTTCGGCGGCGGTCGGCGGCGCTGTCAACGCCGGCGGGCTGCTGTTGGTGGAAGCCACGGCCGTCGGTGCCGACACCCAGCTCGCCCGGATCACCCGGCTGGTGACCGAGGCACAGGCCGGTAAGGCGCGGGCGCAGCGGCTGGCCGACACGGTGGCAGGCGTCTTCGTCCCCGTCGTGCTGACGCTGGCCGTCACCTGCCTCGGATTCTGGCTCGGTGCCGGGGCCGACCCGCAGGCCGCCGTCACCGCGTGCGTGGCCGTCCTCGTCGTGGCCTGCCCGTGCGCGCTCGGCCTGGCCACGCCGACCGCGCTGATGGCCGCGACCGGCCGCGGTGCCCAACTGGGCGTCCTGGTCAGCGGACCCCAGGCTCTGGAGGGGCTCCAGCACATCGATGCGGTCGTCCTGGACAAGACCGGCACGCTCACCTCCGGTCACATGACCGTCGCCCGGGTCACGGTCGTACCCGACGGACTGGGCAAGGAGGCACTGCTGCGACTGGCCGGTGCCGTCGAGCACGGCTCGGAGCACCCCCTGGGCCGGGCGATCGCTTCCTACGCCCGGCGGGAACTCCCCGAGGGGCCGCTGCCGGACGTGAGTGAGTTCGCCGCCGTGCCGGGGCGGGGCGTGCGGGGCCTGGTCGAGGGCCGGCTGGTGGAAGTCCTCGCCCTGGAGGGCGAGTTGCCCACCGCACTGGCAGACGCGCTGCCGGTGGCCGAGGCTGCCGCCCACACGCCCGTCGTGGTGCGGGTGGACGGTGTGGCCGAGGCCCTGATCGAGGTCGGGGACGTCGTACGGCCCGGCGGTTACCGGGCCGTGGACCGGCTGCGGCGCCTCGGGGTGCGGCCGGTGCTCGCCACCGGTGACCGTGAGGCACCCGCGCAGGCCGTGGCCGCGGCACTGGGCATCGACGAGGTGCACGCCCGCTGCACTCCCGAGGCCAAGGCCGGCCTCGTACGGGGCCTGCAGGAGCAGGGCCACCGCGTCGCGGTCATCGGCGACGGAGTGAACGACGCCGCGGCCCTGGCCGGCGCCGACCTGGGCATCGCCATGGGCAGCGGCACGGACGTGGCCATCGGGGCCGCCGACGTGACGTTGGTACGCGGGGACATCGAGGCGTTGGCGGACGCGGTCCGGCTCGCCCGGCGCACGCTCGGCACGATCCGGGCCAACCTCGTCTGGGCCTTCGGCTACAACGTCGTGACCGTGCCACTGGCCATGGTGGGCCTACTCAATCCGGTGCTCGCCGCGGCGGCGATGTCGGTGAGTTCCCTTCTCGTCGTGGGCAACAGCCTGCGGCTGCGCGCCTGGCAGCCCGCGCCCGCTCCCGCCCGGAGGCGTACCCGATGACCGAGCACAACCTCTGGCGACCCACTCGCCGCCGAATGACCGACACCCTCCTCGCCGCGCTCGCGCCCGTGGCCGCGTGCAGCCTCGCCCTGGGCGGGCTGACGACCTGGGCCGGGGCCGGGAAGGCGGGCAGCCCGGCCCGGATCACCGTCTCGAACGGACGGGTCCTCCAGCCGTACGGCGACAGCACGGACACCGCGGCGCTCTTCGACGTCGCCAACGTCGGTGGCGCGGACGACCGGCTGGAGAACGTGACGTCCCCCGCCACGCACGGCCGGATCACCCTCAGTGGGCACCGCATGCTGGGCGACCGGGCCGCCTACAAGGCGGACATGACCTCGGCCGGCGTACCCGCGGGCGGCGTGCTGTCCATGTCGCCGCGCGGTGTGGACGTGACGCTGCGGGCCGGGGCCGGCTGGCGCGCGGGTGACCTCGTGCCGTTCACGCTGCACTTCGAGCGCAGCGCGCCGGTCGAGGCGATCGCGGTCGTGGTCCGCCCGAGCAACGGCGGTCGGTGATCGCCCGCCCCGAGGTCGGAGGAGCCCTCGCCCAGGTGCTGTGACCGCATGGGTTCGCCGGGGTAGCGGTTGGAAGCTGGATGGGTGGTGAGGTTCGTTCCGACCGTTGGAGGGGTCGAGGTCTGCGCCGGCGCAACGCCAACGCCCGCCACCCCGAGGCACTCGCCGCCCACCCCGACGTACTCGCAGCCCAGCGCGAGGAACGCGTCCGCGTCCGCGGCGAGAAGGGCATCCGCTGGGGCGGACGGCCCCTCGACTGCGCTGCCCGATTGTTCAGTTCGCCGACGCCGACGGACCTCGCATCGGCTCCGATTGCAGCAGCGGGACTCGCCTCGTGAGCGCGGCAGCCGGAAGCAGATTGTCCGGTTCGACGCCAGGGTCCGCGATGACCACGACGCCGGCTGTGTGAACGTCGAAGCCGGTCGGCCAGAGCGTAAGGTGGCTCGCCAGCGCGCCTTCCAGCCTCGCCTCTCGCAGGTCGGTGTCGGTGAGGTCGCAGCCCCGGAGGTCGGCCGATCGCAGGTCCGCTGCGGCGAACACGGCGCCCTGGGCGCGGGCCTTGCGCAGGTTCGCCTCCCGCAGGTCCGCACGGGAGAAGTCCGCCGACCTCAAGTCGGCTTTGACCAGGCGGGCGCCGCGCAGATCGGCTTGCAGACAGCGGACCTGGTGGAGAATGGAAGTGCCGAGTTCGGCATGCCGCAGGTTGGCGGCGATCAGTGACGCGTTGCTCAGGTTGACCTGGTAGATGCTCGCCGCTTCCAGGCATGCGCCGTCGAAGTTGACTCCGTGCAGCCACAGTCCGTCACAGTCAGCGCGGCGCAGGTCGGTCAGGCTGACGTTGAGCCACTCCGGACGGCGTTCCTGGTACAGGACCCCGAGGCAGGTCAGCGCCGTCTGCGCGTCCGCGACGCGGGTCTCCAACGGGGGCACCGAGTTGATGGACACGTCCGCCGCCGGTACTGCGGGTTCCTGCGGAGGCCAGGGAAGGTGTGTCCGCAGATACGCCGCCATGATGGAGACGACCGCCTCGCGGTCGCGGTCGGAGTGATCCGCAATCCGCCACAGTGCGTAGATGCCCCCGATCCGCACGTCCAGTTTGTCACTGCCGAGCTGGTCCACGGCCCTGCTGAAGCGATCGGTGATGTTCCCCTCTCGGGTTGCGTTGAGCCCGTCCTGGCTGACGCGCAGCTGCCGCCATGTGGCATAGGCGCCGAACAGGACGACCGCACCGCCGACCGCCTGCAGAAGCGTGGTGCGCACGTTGTTCACCGCGTTCAACCGGTCCGCTGCAGCGAGGTGTCCACCTGCGAGGTCGTGGTCGACGATCAGCCCCGGAAGAACCAGGAGTGCGAAGCCCAGTAACACGCTCACGGCCAGTGCGGCCAGCGCCACAGCAACGGCACGAGTCAGGCGCCACCGGCCACGAACAGATCCCCCCATAGCCAGAGGATCCTAGGACAAGGCCGAGCCCGGTGTACCCATGCGGTCACCGCACCAGACGTCGGGGCGGAGTGTCCTCGAGTTCCAGCCGGTTGTCGTGGGCTGGATCACATCCCGCGGGTTGAGTACGGTCCCTCGTGGATGTCCGTACCCACGCATGACGACCGAAGCCCGGATGCGAGGATGAGGCGCCATGACAGCAGGGTGGTGTGCTCGCGCGATACGGGCCGCGGTGTTCGCGGCCATGTGCGTGCTGCTCGCTGCCCTGGGCCACGTCCTGATGTCCGGCAGCGACGTGCCGGCGTGGGCGCTGGCCGCCGGCGGGGCCGTGACCGGTGCCGTGGGCTGGTGTCTGGCGGGGCGTGAGCGCGGGCTGCCGTTGATCGTGACGGTCGTGGTCGCCGCCCAGACGGTGCTCCACGAGGCGTTCTCCTACGCCCAGTCGACGTCCGGCACGTCCGACGGCTCCGCCTCCACGGGAATGAGCGGCATGGGCTCCATGCACATGGACGCCATGGACATGGGCGCCATGCGCATGGACCACACGGGCATGAGCGCCGTGGATCACATCGGGCACTCCATGGACGGCGGTTCGTCGTCGTTCGGCATGCTCGCCGCCCACGTGCTCGCAGCGGTGCTGTGCGGCCTGTGGCTGGCGTACGGCGAGAAGGCCGCCTTCCGGATCCTGCGGGCGGCGGCCGGATGGCTGGCGGCGCCGCTGCGGTTGCTGCTCGCCCTGCCCGATACCCCCGATCGCCCCCGCGTCCACCTGCGGCGCCGTCTCTCGGACGGGGCGCCGCGTCTCCTCCTCATCGTCCACGCGATCACCTCTCGGGGTCCGCCCGTGGGAACGGCTGTCGTCTGAAGACAGCTGGTTTCCCGAGGCTGCCGGGCTGCCCGTGTGCCTCGGGCCACGGCCGTACGACCGCACAGGCGCGGTAGCGCCACAGCGACGCCGTAGGGCCGTCTCTCCCCCTTTCACCGGACCGCGCGCTGTGGCGCGCCCTGGTCCGGATCACGGCTGACCCGAGAAGGACACCAGGTGAATACCTCTGCCCTGCCCACCTCGCGCTCCCGGAGTGACACGCCGGCCGCGCTCGACGAATCGATCACCGCATGGGCGCTGGCCGCCCGCGGCGGTGACGCGGACGCGGTCGAGCAGTTCGTGGGCGCCCTGCACCGGGACGTCCAGCGCTACGTCGCCCATCTGTGCGGCGACCCCCAGGCCGTGGACGATCTGGCGCAGGACACGTTCCTGCGGGCGCTCGGCAGCCTGCACCGCTTCGAGGGGCGTTCCTCGGCCCGGGCCTGGCTGCTGTCCATCGCCCGCCGCGCGGTGATCGACGGCTACCGGTACACCGCCGCGCGCCCGCGCCTGGCCGACGTCCCCGACTGGCAGCTGGCCGCCGAGCTGGCTCAGCCGTGCGACCTGCCCGGCTTCGACGACGGCATCGCCCTGCTGGATCTGCTGGCCGCGCTGCCCGATGACCGCCGGGAGGCGTTCATCCTCACGCAGCTGCTCGGCCTGCCCTATGCGGAGGCCGCCGAGGTGAGCCACTGCCCGATCGGCACGGTCCGCTCCCGCGTGGCCCGCGCCCGCGCAACGCTGATGAACCTGCTGGACGAGGCGGATGAGCCCGCCGCCTTGGTGGCCTGAGCGCCAGGAGGGTGCCGGTGCCGGCTGGAAGAACGGCACCGGCACCCTCGCCGCTGGAGCACCGGGAGCGATTCACCTGAGCCGGATCGCCAACTGGCCGGGAACTCAAGGCACCTTCGCTCCGACTACTGGAGCGGGTGGCGGAGGCTCGCCCGTGTACCGAGTGGATCCGGGAGTTGTTCGATGCGTTCTCGTGTGTGGGGCGGTACCGCGGCCGTCGTGCTCGGCGGCCTGCTGGCGGCGGGCTGTGGCAGCGGGGGGAAGGACACGGCGGACGCGAGCGCGGGGCAGGCCGGAAAGGCGGCTTCCGGCGGCTACCCGGTGTCCGTCGCGGACTGCACGGGCGCCAGGGCCACCTTCTCCAGCGCGCCGAAGAGGATCGTCACCAGCAACGCCTCCGGTCTGGAGCTGCTGCTGCGCCTCGGCGCCGGCGACCACGTGATCGGCACGGGCTTCCCGCCTGGCAAGGGCACGTTGCCCGGCACGCTCGACGCACAGGCGCGGAAGGTCAAGGTGCTCAGCCGGACCGTGATCCCGAAGGAGAAGCTGCTCGGCTCCGGCGCCGACCTCTACATCGACACCTTCGCCTCCATGGGAAGCATGGGCGGCGGAGGGATGGGAGACGCGCCGACGGCGGAGGAGTTCAAGGCCGCCGGGATCAAGCACATCTACCTGAAGTCGACCGCCTGCGCTGCCCAGAACAAGACCCCGGTGACCGACCTGTCCGCTGTCGAGGCCGACATCACCTCCCTCGGCGCGGTCACCGGCACGAGCGCTCAGGCACAGAAACTCGTCGCCGGGATGAAGGAGAAGGTGGCCGCCGTCCAGAAGGCGGTCGGCGGTACGGCGCAGAGCAATCGGCCGACCTACTTCTTCTTCGACTACGACGCCGGTACGAAGCAGCCCTCCGTCACGTGCAACCGCCAGCTCGCCAACGCCGTGATCACCCTGTCCGGCGCCCGCAACGTCTTCGCCGACTGCGATGGCGACTACCAGCAGGTCGGCTGGGAGGACGTCATCGCCAGGAACCCGGACTGGATCCAGCTCGGGGTACGCAACCGGGGCAGCGAGGCGGCGAACAAGAAGGCGTTCGACGAGGCCGAGCAGTGGCTGAAGTCCAACCCGGCCACCAAGGGGCTGAAGGCGGTCAAGGAGGGCCACTTCCTGCGCATCGGCTCCGAGCGGACCACCATCGCGGGAGTCGAGAACGCCGACACGGTCGAGGCCATCGCCAAGATCCTCTACCCGGGCAAGGTCGCCTGATCGTGGCCTTCACACTGGTGCGCCGGAAAGCCGCGGCTGCGCAGGAGCGCGGCAGCCTGCCCGCCGGCCCGCTGGCGGTGGTTCTGGCCGTGGCGCTGCTGGCCGCGCTGACGGCTGCCGTGGCCTGGGGCTCGACCTCCGTCCCTCCCGGCGAGGTGTGGAGCGTGGTGTGGCGGCGGCTCTCCGGCGAGGCTCCGCGCCCCGGCACGGACGACCTCATCGTCTGGCAGCTCCGATTTCCTCGTGCCTTGCTCGCCGCCCTCGTCGGCGCCGGCCTCGGAGTCGTCGGTACGGCCGTCCAGGCGCTGGTGCGCAACCCACTGGCCGACCCCTACCTGCTGGGCATCTCCAACGGCGCCTCCCTCGGCGCGGTCGCCGCGATCGTCCTCGGCCTCGGCGCGGGCGGGGCACTGGGACTGGGATTGTCCGGGGCGGCTTTTGCCGGCGCACTGGCGACGTTCGCGCTGGTGTGGGCGGTGGCCCGGCGAGGCGGAGGGTTCGCGCCGCTGCGGCTGGTGCTGGCCGGGGTCGCGATCGGCCAGTTCCTGTCCGGGTTCACCAGCTACCTGGTGTTGCGTGCCGCGGACGAGCAGCAGACCCACAGCGTCCTGTTCTGGCTCATGGGCAGCCTCAGCGGAGCGACCTGGGAACTGCTCGCGGTGCCCGCCGTCGCCGTACCCGCCGCCCTGCTGTGGCTGCAGGCGCGCGCCCGGGGCCTGAACGCCCTGCTCATGGGCGACGAGACGGCCGCCGGACTCGGCATCGGCGTCACCCGCCTGCGCCGTGAACTGTTCACCGTCACCAGCGTGCTGACCGGCGTCCTGGTGGCCGTCTCCGGTGCGATCGCCTTCGTGGCGCTCATGGTGCCGCACGCCTGCCGCCTGGTCGTCGGCGGCGACCACCGTCGGCTCCTGCCGGTCTCCGCCCTGTTCGGCGCTCTGCTCCTGGTGGCGGTCGACATCGTGTGCCGTACGGCGATGGACACGCAGGAGCTGCCGGTGGGCGTGGTCACCTCGCTCCTCGGGGCTCCGGCCCTGCTCTACCTGCTGGACCGGCGCCTGGGGAGCGGCAGTTGAGGATCGACATCGAGGACCTGCACGCCGCCTATGCCGGTCGGACGGTGGTCGCGGGCGCCCATCTCGTCGCGGCCGAGGGCGAGATCACCGGCTTGGTCGGCCCCAACGGCAGCGGCAAGTCCACGCTCCTGCGCACCGTCTACCGGCACCTGAAACCCACCGCCGGGCGGGTCCTGCTCGCCGGCAACGACCTGCGCGAGATGACCCCGCTCCAGTCGGCGCGGCACGTGGCCGCCCTGCCGCAGGAGCGCGGGAGCGACTTCGAGCTGACCGTGCGCGAGGTCGTCGCGATGGGCCGTACGCCCTACAAGCGGGCCTTCGCCGGGGAGGACGCCGCCGACCGGGACATCGTCGCCCAGGCGCTCACCGACGTCGGCATGGCGGAACAGGCCGGACGCCGCTTCACAGTCCTGTCCGGCGGTGAACGCCAACGCGTCCTGCTGGCGAGGGCGTTCGCACAAAACCCGGACATCCTGGTGCTGGACGAACCGACCAACCACCTCGACATCCGCCACCAGGTCGACCTGCTCGCGCTCCTGCGTGCCCAGCGCCGTACGACCCTGGTGTCGCTGCACGACCTGAACGCCGCGGCCTCCGTCTGCGACCGCCTCCACGTCCTGCACGATGGAGCGGTCGTCGCCTCCGGCCCGCCGCGGGAAGTCCTCACGCCCCCGCTGATGGCGGAGGTCTTCGGAGTGCGAGCGGCGGTGGTCGACCATCCCCTGACTGGTGACCCGCTCATCGCCTTCGACCATAGGGCGCCGGCGGACGAGGTACCGACGGCAGTGCCGATGGAGACACCCACCCGGGGATGAACGGGCTCGGGCAGGCCGACGGTCGCGTCCTGCCCACTCGGTCGTCTGCCGGGAGCAGGCGGCGATGGGGTCGGCGATGCCGTACCCGGCCTCGACGACGCGGCGCGCAGCCGCTCGTCGTCAAGGTCTGTGCCGTGCACGGTGACGGCGTTGGCGGCGAGGTCGACCACGACCTCGCTCACCACGGGTACTTCGAAGACCTCTTCCCTGATGCTCGCCGCGCAGTGCTCGCAGCTCATTCCCGACGCCGTCGCCTCAGTAGTCGGCTGAGCGGAGCCCGGAGTTCCGCCGTAGCCATGCCGATTCGATGTCCGAGGGGAGGGAAGGAACCCTCCGCGGCATGCACCGGGCAGCGGGCTGGGATCCGTTGTCGACGGAGCGTTCGGCGTGGCTGTCGGCTGTGCTGCCCCTCATGATTTTTGGACGCGCCCGGGAACTCGTGTGCGATCCCTCCCGACTTGTGGGACGAGGCTGCCGTCCGGCAGCCCACCCACGACCGTGAGGGGCGGCAACGGTGGCAGGCCACAGTCCCGGTTCGGAACAGCCCGGCCACATACCCGTCGGCGGCGAGGACCGCTGGCTGCTCGTTGCGGTGGCCGGCCTGCTGTCGTTCGTGGCGATGCTCGACATGAACATCGTCAACGTGGCCCTGGCGGACATCGCCGAAGGTCTGCACGTATCCGCCGCGACCGCCCAGTGGGCGGCGCTGGGTTATCAACTGCCCGTGGTGGCCCTGCTGTTGCCTGTCGGCCGGTGGCTGGACGGGGCCGGGATGCGCTCCGCTCTGCTGGTCGCGACCGCCGGCTTCGCTCTGTGCTGCGCGCTGGCGGCCGCCGCGCCCTGGGCGTCCTGGCTGATCGCCGCCCGTCTCGCCCAGGGCGCGTTCGGGGCCGTGCTCTTCGTGCTGATGCCGGTTCTCGCCCTGCGTTCGGTACGGCCGGAACTGCGCGGGCGGGCCACGAGCGTGCCCGCGACGCTTGGCCCGCTGGGCGCCGTGACCGGCCCGGCGGTGGGCGGACTGCTACTGGACCACCTGGGCTGGCGCGCCGTCTTCCTGGTCAAGATCCCCTTCTGTCTGCTTGCTCTGGTCGTGGCGTGGAGGGCGATGCCGAGGGACGGGGACCTGCGCCTGCCCGACCGGCGGTCGGCGGCGGACGCCGTGCTGGTGGGTTCCGGGGTGGCCGCCCTGCTGCTGGCGCTGACCCTGGCGCCGGGAAGCCCGGCGTGGCTGGTGCTCGCGCTTGCCGCCGTACCGCCGTTGTGGTGGTGGCTGTGGGGACCGGGCGGCCGCCCGGTGGCCGGCGTACTGCGGGCGACGGGGCTGTTCCGGGCGCATACGGCGGTGCTCGCGCTGGCGGCCGGGTTCGCGGCGATGCACTACGTCGTCGCCCTGCACCTTCAGCGCGACGACGGCGTCAGCGCCACCACGACCGGTCTGACCGTGCCGGCCTTCCCGCTCGGCATGGGGCTGGCCGGACCGCTCGGCGGTCGTCTCGCCGACCGGTGCGGGGCTCGGCCGGTGGCGGTCATCGGTGCCGCCCTCACCGCCGCCGGTCTGCTCCTCCTCGTTCCGCTGGGGGGTGACTGGTCACCGGCGGGTGTGGCCTGGCGGCTGGCGCTGGCCGGCCTCGGCATGGGCCTGAACGGCGGCCCGACCCAGGCCCTTGTCATGGGCGCCGCCCCAGCGGACCGCGCGGCGACCGTGGGCTCCTCCGTACAGCTGGCCCGCAGCCTCGGCTTCACTCTCGGCCCGGCTCTGGCCACCGCTGTCTGCGGCCTGGCCGGAGGCGATGACGGCGTGACGGCTGGGCTGACCCTGGCGGCAGTCGCCGCCTGTATCGCCGTACCCCTGCTCGCGCTGCGAGGACGCAGGCCGGCGCTCGTGCAAGAGATGTCCACCGACGCGGCTCCCGCCGCCCACCACCCCTGACCGAGGAGTCCTTCCCATGTGCGGAATCACCGGCTGGGTGTCCTTCCACCAGGACGCCCGCACCCAGGCCCCGGTCATCGAGGCCATGACCGCCACCCTCACCCCGCGTGGCCCCGACGCCGGAGGCGTCTGGCTCGGCGAGCGGGCCGCGATCGGCCACCGGCGCCTGGCCGTTGTCGACCTCGAAGGCGGCGTGCAGCCGATGAGCGACCGGCCCGACGAGCCGGCCATCGTGCTCAGTTACAGCGGCGAGGTCTACAACCACCAGGTGCTGCGGACCGAACTGCGCGGCCGGGGGCATGTGTTCCGCACGTGCAGTGACACCGAGGTGGTGCTGCGCGGGTACGCCGAGTGGGGGGAGGCGGTGGCCGAGCACCTGGAGGGCATGTTCGCCTTCGCCGTCTGGGACGAGCGCGCTCAGCGGCTTGTGCTGGTCCGGGACCGGCTCGGGGTGAAGCCCTTGTTCTGGGCGGCCGTCGATGGCGGCCTGGCCTTCGCCTCCGAACCGAAGGCGCTGTTCGCCCATCCGGAGATACGGCCGCGGGTGGACGCGGACGGGCTGCGGGAGGCGTACAGCCTGCTGTTCAACACCGGCCCGACCGTCTGGTCCGGAGTCAGGGAGGTCGAGCCGGGTGGCGTGCTCGTCCTGGACCGGGGCGGCACCCGTGAACGCCGCTACTGGCAACTGGAGGCCGTCGACCACACCGACGACCAGGACACGGCCATCGAGCGGATCCGCGCCCTGGTCGGTGACGCGGCGCGCAGCCAGCTCGAAGCGGACGTCCCGCTGTGCAGCCTGCTCTCCGGTGGCATCGACTCCTCCGTCCTGACCGCCCTGCTCGCCCAAGAACTCCGCCTGCGCGAAGGCCCGGACGCCCGGATCCGCTCCTACGCCGTCGACTACAGCGACCAGGTCGAACAGTTCACCGGCGACGTCCTGCGCACCGGCCACGACACGCCCTACGCCATCGAGGCCGGCGCCTTCATCGGCACCGACCACAGCACGGTCGTCCTCGACCCGCACGCCCTGCTCGACCCCGAGCACCGCAAGGCCGTCGTCGTGGCCCGCGACTCACCCATCGGTGTCGGCGACATGGATACGTCGCTGTACCTGCTGTTCGGCAAGATCCGCGAGCACTCCACCGTCGCCCTCTCCGGCGAGGCGGCCGACGAGGTCTTCGGCGGCTACCCCTGGTTCCACAACCCGAAGGCCCTGGCAGCGGAAGCCTTCCCGTGGCTGCTGGTGACGGGCGACGAGGCGGCCATGCCCCTGAACCCCGAACTGGACCTGTGCATCGGTGAGTTCCGCGACGACACCTACCGCGCCGCCCTGGCCGCCGTACCGCACACCGACGGCGAGAGTCCCGCCGAACACCGCCAACGCGAGATGCAGCACCTGTCCCTGACCCGCTGGCTGCGCCAACTCCTCCACCGCAAGGACCGCCTCAGCATGGCCCAGGGCCTGGAGGTCCGCGTCCCGTACTGCGACCACCGGCTCGTCGAGTACGCCTTCACCACCCCGTGGGCGCTGAAGAGCTTCGACGGACGGGAGAAGAGCCTGCTGCGCGCGATGGGTGCCGGCCTGGCTCCGGACTCGGTGCTGCACCGTCCCAAGAACCACTACCCGGCCACCCACCACCCCGACTACAACCGCGGCCTGCAGAACCTGGCCCGCGACGCGCTCGCCACCGAACAGGTCCGCGCCCTCGCCGACGAGACCCGCATCAAGCCCTGCCTCGACACCCCGCCCGACCGGCTGGAGTGGGGCCACCGCCTGCGCCTCGAACGCGTCGTCGACCTCGCCCTCTGGCTGGACCACCACCGGCCCGAACTCGCCCTCTGAGGAGCCTCCCCATGACCCTCCAGGAACAGCAGCCGGTCGCAGAGCCGGACACCTTGCCCGACCCGGTGCCGCTGATGGGCTGCCCCTACAAGAGCGACCCCTACCCCCTGTACGAGCAGATGCGCGAGGCCGGGCCCGTCCACCGGGTCCTCTTCCCCAGCGGCGTCCAAGCCTGGCTCGTCACCGGCTACGACGCCGCCCACGCCGCGCTGAACGACGACCGCCTCGGCAAGAACCACGACCGCGGCAACGACCGCTGGCGCGCCCGAGCCTCGATCATGCCCGAGCCACAGCACTCCCAGCTCCAGGTCCACCTGCTCCACCAGGACCCGCCCAAGCACACCTGGATGCGCCGCTTCGTGACGGACGCCTTCACCCCGCGCCGCATCGAGCAGCTCCGCCCGCGCTTCCAGGAACTGGCCGACGCTGTCGTCGACGCGCTGCCGCAGAACGGTCCCGCGGACCTCGTCACCGGCTTCGCCGCCCTCTTCCCCTTCCAGGTCCTCGCCGAAGTCATCGGCCTCCCGCAGGAACTCGCGGCCCGCTTCGACCGCGACTGGGGCAAGGTCGTCCAGCCGGTCGGCCCCACCGACCCCGCACGTCCCCGCTACGAGTCCCGCCTGCACGGCCTGCAGCGTTACATCGCGGATGTCGTGGCCCACAAGCGAGAGCACGGGGACGACGACCTGCTCAGCCGCCTCGTCGTGGCCCGTGACCGCCGCGAACTGTCGCAGGAGGAACTGGACTCGATGATCTTCCAGCTCCTCGTCGCGGGCCAGGAGCCGGTCACCAACCAGATCACCACTGCCCTGATCGCCCTCTTCCGTAACCCGGACCAGCTCGCCCGCCTGCGCGACGACCCGGGCCTGCTGCCCCGCGCCGTCGAGGAACTCCTTCGCTACGACAGCGCCTTCGAGCTCACCACCTGGCGCTTCTTCGGCAAGGACAGCGATCTGTACGGCGCGCGCGTCCCCGGCGGTGACTCGGTGATCGTCTCCCTGTGCGCGGCCAACCGCGACCCGCGCCGCTTCCCCGCTCCGGACACCCTGGACCTGGACCGCTCGCCCAACCCCCATCTCGCCTTCGGCCACGGCATCCACTTCTGCCCGGGTGCCGCCCTCGCCCGCGCCGAACTCGGGATCGCCCTCGGCACCCTCCTCGCCCGCCTGCCCGGCCTCCATCTGGCCATCAGGGACGAGGACATCGAATGGATCCCGGCCGTCCTCGGCCGCGGCACCAACCACCTCCCCGTCGACTACGACCGACGCCTCTGACACCGACGTAGAGCTGGTCGGGTCAGGCCACATCAGCCGACCCGGCCCCGGCTGACCCACGCCCACTGACCCCCAGGCGCCTGGCTTCCCCGCCCGCCACGGCGCCATGTCGACGTGCCCTCGTACGCCCGCGTACCCCAGGAGGAATGACATGCAACTGACGACCCTCCCCACGAGCATCGCCACCGAGATCCTGAACCTGCTCCTGCCCCACCGCCGCACGACCGACCGAGTCCCCGTTCCCGCGCAAGCGTTCCCGCACCAGCTGCGACGCATCTCCGCCTTCGTACGCGACGGCGCCCCCATCGTCTTCACCCTGCCTGGCTTCCCCTGCAAGTCCCCCAACCCCGCCAAGGTCCTCGGCCACCTCCCCGACCAGGGCGAACGCCTCTCCCTGACCTTCCTGAACACCCTGTGCACCGAGATCGAGCGGATCTACCCACCCGGTGCCCACGTGATCATCTGCTCCGACGGCCATGTCTTCGGCGACCTCATCGGCGTTCCCGACGAGCACATCGACGCCTACGCCGACGACCTAGGCATACAGATAGACCGGATGGGTCTGGACAGACTGTCCGTCTTCGACCTGCGAGACGCCCTCGGTGATCTTCCGCACGACACGAAACGCACCCACATCCACGAGCGCTACGCCCCCACCCTGGAGGCACTCCGCGCCGAGATCCGAGCCGACGACCAGGCCCTCGCCCTCTACCGGGGCATCACCCGCTTCCTCGTCGAGGACACCGCCGGCTGGACGGGTACCCGCTCCGCCCTCCAACGCGCATGTCGGCAGCGCGCCTACGGCGTCATCCAACGCAGCCGCGCTTGGGGTGCCCTGATCGTCGAACATCACGCGCGTGCCGTACGCCTCTCCATCCATCCCCAGCCGATCGGCGCCCCCAAATTCGGTGTCCGCCTCCTTGACGCGCCGGACGCCTGGACGACCCCCTGGCACTCCGCTGCTCTGCGCCGCACCGACGGTACCTGGACCCTTGTGCCCCGGGCCGGAGCGGCCCAGCGCGGCCGTCTGGTCGAGCGCGAGGGCAGGCCGAGCCACTTTCAGCAGAGCTGAGCGACACGCCTTTTCGGAGGCGCTCTCGCTCTGGAGCAGGCACTTGGAAGAGAGGACGGGTGCGGGGCCGGAGCATCTGACCAGCTCGTTCACCGACGGACGACTGTGTTGGCCGCTGCGCTCAAACGCGATGATCGTGTTACTGGCCAAGGAGTAGAACACGGCTCGCTCCTCACGTGGCCGGCTCCCCTTGGAACCGGCGTTTCCCCAGGCCGGCTCATGGCCAATGGGTAGGACTGATGTGAGTCAGAATCTGGGGGCGCGGTTCCGCCGACCGGGCCGTGGCACGGCGCTTCGCAGGCGGACCGCACCCTCGCGGCGCTGAAGCCGGTCCGGGCCGCCCGCCCGGACGGCGCCCCGATCCACATCATCCTGGACGACCTCTCCGCCCACTGCCGCAACCCGGATCCGTGCCCGGGCCCGGCAGAACAAGATCGAGCCGTACCAGCGACCTCGCGCCGCCCCAGTCGCTGGCTCCCTTTGCCGCGCGCTGCTCGCCCTCGGCGGTACCCGGCGCAGTACCTGACGCCGGCAGCGCCGGGTGTACCGGGCGCGGCAGCCGTCCTGCGCGTGCCGCAGGCGGGACGAGAGCTCGCACCCGGCCGCGCCGCACCGATCATCCGCGGCCGAGGCTCCGGAGACAACAGGGTCTCCGTTCGGAGATGGGCAACGAACGCGCTCGCGCATCCAATAGGGACGGTCCGGAAGACCTGATCTGGAGATCGAGATGACCATCAACCGCACCGCGATGATCGACTACGTCGACGCCCGCATCGCAGCGACCGACAATCCCAAGCACGTCGAGCAGTTGAAGGTGCTGCGCGCACACATGGCCGGCGAGGTCAACGAGGACGTCGACGCACTCCTGGCGACGATCTCGCCGCTGCACCAGCGGTATCGCACCTGGGGCGCCCCGGAGGAGCTGTCTCCTTCCTCGCGCGAGGAGATCCGGGAGTTCTACCTCCAGCGCAAGGCGCAGGGGCAGCTCTACTTCCAGTACGACATCGACCGGCTCACGGTCGCCGACGACATCATCATCACCGACGGAGTGTCGACGTCCCTGGTCTCCGGCGCGTTCCTGGCGGGGATCGACCTGCCGGCCAGCGAGCCCGACGCGATCCACGAGATCCGGATGCGGATGCTCATCTCCTGGCCGTTCGACGAGAGCGGCCTGCTCGTCGGTGAGGAAACCTACTCGGCGGTCATCGGCGTCCACCCGTTGACCGATGCGGAGGTCCCCGCGGACGTCACTGTCGCCCTGGGCAGCTGACGTGCGCGTCCTGGACCCCGCCGACATGATCGGCGCCGCCGCGGCGCGGCACGGCGGCCGGACCGCACTCGTCGGCCGGGACCGGACCCTGACCTACGCCGAGCTCGACGCGGCCGTCGGCCGGGTGGCGGCCGGCCTGAGCGAGCACGGCGTGCGGCCGGGTGAGCGGGTGAGCCTGTTCTCGGAGAACCGCTGGGAGTGGGTCGCGGCCTACCACGGCATCCTGCGGGCGGGCTGTGTGGTCAACCCGGTCAACGCGATGCTCACCGCGCCGGAGTTGGCGGTGGTCGTCGAGGACTGCGGATCGGCGGTGCTGCTGGCCTCGGGGACCTGCATCGAGCGGGTCGGCGCCGTGCTCCCGGGCGGCGTCCGGCTCGTGGTGTCCTTTGACGACGCCCCGACAGGCGTCCTGCGGTTCGCCGATCTGTTCGGCGACGGCCCGGCCGACTGGGACTCCTGCGCCGCCCGGCCCCGAGACCTGTGCGGCATCTCCTACACGTCGGGCACGACAGGCCATCCCAAGGGCGCCATGCAGGCCCGTGAGGCGCTGCTGTTGAACTGGGTCTACACCGCGGCGATGCACGCCCGGTCCAGTGTGGACGTGGTCCTGACCGCGCTGCCGCTGCCGCACGTCTACGGCAACTGTGCGGTCAACTCGGCGCTGCTGACCGGGGCGACGGTGGTCATCGAGCCGCGTTTCGACGCGACCCGGATGCTGGGGCTGGTGGCGGAGCACGGTGTCACCATGATCGAGGGCGTGCCGGCCATGTACTCGATGATGCTGGACGCGCTGGCCACGACGGCCACCGACTTCACCACGGTGACGCGTTGCACCGTCGGCGGCCAGACCATCTCCGATGCGGTCGTGCAGGCGTGGGAGCAGGCGACGGGCGCGCCGCTGCTCGAACTGTGGGGCATGACCGAACTGTCCGGCCTGGCCACGACGCACGCCGCGCATGCGCCGTCGGCCAGGGGCTCGATCGGGGTGGCCTTTCCCGGTACGGAGGTCCGGGTGGCGTCTCTCGACGACGTCACCGTGGACGCGCCCGAGGGCGCGGACGGCGAGCTGATGGTGCGTGGGCCACTGGTCACCCTCGGGTACTACGGCAACGAAACCGCGACCCGCGAGACCATCGAACCGGACGGGTGGCTGCACACCGGCGACATCGCGCGCCGGCGGGGCGCCCATTTCTACATCGTCGACCGGCTCAAGGACATGATCCTCAGCGGTGGGTACAACGTGTACCCGGCGGAGATCGAGCGAGTGCTCGCCGGGCACCCGGACGTCGCCGTGGTCGGGGTGGGCCGGGTGCCGGACCCCAGGCTGGGCGAGGTCGCGCACGCCTACGTCGTACCGGCCCAGGGCCGTGAGCCGGATCCGGACGCCATCCTTGCCTTCGCCCGCACCCAACTCGCCCCGTACAAGGTTCCCAAGGCGGTCCACGTGATGGCGGCCCTGCCCACCACGGCCAGCGGCAAGATCAGGCGCCGCGGCCTCACCCCGCCGACGTGACCGCGGCTCAGACCAGCCCCGCCTCGCGGGCCAGGCTGATCGCCTCGAATGGTTCGTGCGCCCCTTGGCCACCGGTTCGAAATCTGCCGCCGGCGACGGTCAGGGACAGTGGTGCCGCCCGGCCGGGGTCGGGATCCTGGACCGGGCCGCGTACGACCCGTGTCGATCTCCACCACGATCGCGCCCTCGTCGCAGTGGGAGCCGTCGGCGACGAGCCACTCGGAGACGGTGCCTTCGGTCATGTGCATGCCGATCTTGGGCATGAAGATGCCCTCTGTGTCCACTTCGGACCCAGTCAGTTCGGTTGTGTGTCCGGGCGCAGGCCGCGCAGGACGATCTCGAGGAGGTCGTGTGCGTGCTGTCGGGTCGTCGCGGTCCGGCCGGTGAGCAGTTGGATGACGATCGACCCGATCAGCGCGTCGCCGACCGAGTCGAGGTCGGCATCGGGTCGAATCCGTCCGGCCGCGGCGGCTCGCAGGCGCGTGGTCAGGGCCTGGTGACTGGGGCCGGTGAGCAGCCCGTACAGGGACTGGGCGTCGGCCGGGTTCTCGGCGGCCGCGGCGATCAACGCCAGGGCCAGGGCCGCATTGCGCGGGTAGCTGGCCACTCCGGCGAAGGCGTCGAGCCACGCGTGCAGGTCATCGCCGATCTCACCGTCGTCGGAGGGTTCCAGCGCCTCCGCGGGCGCGTCGATGGCCAGGTTGGCCACGACCGCTTCCATGGAGAGCTTTCGGTAGCCGTTGGCCAGCAGGAGTTCGCAGGCCGCGGCCAGGATCACCTGATCGGTCTCGATCTTGCGCGGTCGGCCCCGCTGCTGGCTTCCACCCATCGCCGGGCCGGCAGTACGTGTTTCATCGCCCACATTTCGTTACGGCACGTACCGTAACTAAATTTGTCCACAGCTGTAGCGCTGGGGGAGTGTTGATGAGCAACAGGATTCGACGCGTCGTGACCGGGCACGACACCGCCGGACACGCCGTCGTGCTCTCCGACGAAGAGATCCCGATGGCCGACTTCCCCGGTGTCGCCGGCGGAAGCGCCGTCCTGTGGACGACCGGTGCGGTCCCGGCGGACAACGCCACGGACGTGGCCGGGAGCGAACGCCCGACCGGAACGGCGTTCACCCGTGGCTCCGTGCTACGGGTCATGGAGTTCGGTCCCGGCTTCGTCGCGCCCATGCACCGAACCCGGTCGATCGACTACATCGCCGTGCTGTCGGGCGAACTCGAACTCGAACTGGACGGCGGGAGCGTCACCCGGCTGTGCGCGGGCGACATCCTCGTCCAGCGGGGCACCCTCCACCTCTGGCGCAACCCGAGCCCGGACACCCCGTGCCGGTGGATCGCCTCGATGATCGAAGCCGAGCCGATCTCGATCGCCGGGCAGACCCTGGAACAGACGATGTGACCTTGCCGTGCAGGGCGAAGGTGCGCCCGAGTCCCACGCAATGAGGCCAGGACGGCGGTCGCGAGACTTCCGTGGCGAAGCCGTGTCGGTGGAGGCACGGCAGTGCGGGCGGCCGATGCGTTCCCAGGTCGTCGCCGCAGTCGACGGGGGGAGGGTGTCGTGGGATTCGTTACCCGCGGATGGCAGGGCCGGTGCCGGCCAGGCAGCTGTCGACTATGTCCCGGCGGTACCGGATCTGACGGTGGGTCAGTGCACGTTCGCGGCGGCCCACTCCCGCGTCCCGGCCGGCCGCACTGAGCTCGGGCCGTCCAGGCGAGGCCGGGCCCTCTCCGCAGCGGTCAACCCGCCACCCTGCGCGTAACTCACGCCCCGGATCGCCACCGGCATCGATCAGGCCCCGTCAGGCAGATCGCCATCTCTCACTCCCCTCTCCTGCGCGAGGCCCGGTCGCCCGGACGCTCCCGGCCCTCGCCACGTGCCTGCTGGAAGGAGTCAGAGATCGCCTCCGCGGCGCCGGACAGGGCTCCCTTGGCCTTGCCGCGGGCACCGGACTGCGTGAGCTGCCCCGTGAGCTCGGTAAGCCCGGCCGGCTTGCGCGGCCCCGCTTCCAGATCGAGGCGATTGCACGCCTCGGCAAAGCGAAGGTACGTGTCGACGCTGGCGACCACGATGCGTACGTCGATCTTCAGTATCTCGATACCGACAAGGGAGACCCGTATGTACGCGTCGATCACCAGCCCGCGGTCGAGAATGAGTTCCAGAACGTCGTAGAGGCCACTGGAACCGCCTCCGCCACCCTGCTGCGTCGCCACGGTCATCGCGACCAACCCCTTGCCATCTGCCACTTGCGCGGTCTTGTCGGCGCCTGTCCCTTGCGACGCAGGCTTCCACGCGCGAGTAGCCCCACCACCTGTGGGCAAACACCTGTACGAGCTCGACGAGGTGGTCCTGCCCGGTCGGACGCCACCGTCCGCCCGGCCGGCTCCGCGCCCGTCTGGCGCCCCGTGCCCTGCCCCGCACACCGCGACACCGGCGCCGAGCGGGGGGCCAGTAACCTCTTCGGACCGACGCCATGCTGACCGGGCGTACAGAACCCCTTCGTCCGGTCCCCGGACACCGGCTGCGGCGGCAGGGGCCACTGGCCCGCGTCCGGCTCCACTACGGCGGGGCCGCACCTCTGGGCCGGTACGGCGGTCGGCGCGGGCGCCTCGCCGGCGCCCTGTGCCGGCCACGGACCGGGCGGGCTTCTCCCGCGCCTGTCCCGGCCGCCGGTCGACGAGCGGATACAGGGCCGCGGCCCGCCAGGCCCCCTCGTCGCTGTCGGCGACCGTCACCGGCACGGCCACCAGTGCCTTGGGCCGGTCCTGGTGAGGCGAGGGGGCCCGGTGCCGGGCAGTCTGCCGCCCGGGGTCCGGGGTTCGGGCCACGCGCCGGCGGCCACGGTACGGCGACGCCGGCCAAGCCCTGGCCGGCGCGGAACGAGGGCTTCTGCGCCGTTCCCGGCGTGCCGGGCCGTGACCGGGACCACGGTCGCCATGTGCGGCGCACACCGCCCGGCGACGGGTCACAGCCGCACGATAACAGCGCCGTGTCGTCGGTGGCGCCCCCGGAGGGCAGCAGTTCCAGCAGCACGGCGTCCGCGAGGCTCTCGGGGTCCTCCGCACGATGGCGTTCGAGCGACTCGGCGAGCCGGGCCAGACCGGTGTCGATGTCCTCGCCGCGGCGCTCGACCAGGCCGTCGGTGTAGAGGACGAGGGTGGCGCCCTCGTCGTAGGCCTTGCGGGCCTGGGGCCGGGGGACCGGGTCGGGTCGGGCGTCGAGCGGTGGGTCGGTGGCCCGGTCGAGGAACTCCAGACGGCCGTCGTGATGGACGAGGACGGGCGGCGGATGCCCGGCGCTGCTGTAGGTGATCGTGTGCTCGTCGAAGTCGATGAACGTCGTGACGACGGTGGCCGATTCGGCGCCCTCGACGACGCCCGCGTACCTCCCCAGGACGTTCAGGGCCTCGGCCGGCCCCGCGGCGACCCGGGAGGCGGCGCTCAGCGCTGCGCAGCTGACCCATCACCCCGGCGGCCTCCAGTCCGTGTCCGACCACGTCGCCCACGGCCACGGCGATACGGTGGCCGCCCACCAGGTCGACGAGGTCGTACCAGTCCCCGCACACGTTCAGTGCGCCGACCGCGGGCCGGTAGCGCACCGCGGCGTCATGGTGGCCGACCTGCCGCCGGGCGGACAGCATCGCCTTCTGCAGGGCCAGGGCCACCTCGCGCTCGCGGGCGTGGGCCCGGCGCAGCCGTTCGTTGAGCTCCTGCAGTTCGCGGGCGCGCGTGTACAGCTCGGCCTCGAGGACCCGGGCCCGGCAGCCGGTGGGGCCGCCGGGGGCCCGGATCAGCTCGGTGACCTCCTCGACCCGGTGCACCAGCAGCACCACGTCGCCGTCCGGACCGAACACCGGCGCGTTGACCGGGCTCCAGTAGCGCTCCTCCCACTCCCCGGGCCGCTCGGGGTCCTCGACGTCGTAGCGCTGCAGGGCCATGGCGTCGCGCTCCCCCGTGGTCGCGACCCGTGCCAGCGAGGCCGCCAGATTGCGCATGCCCGACGCGGTGTCGTCGTTCGGGTTGTCCGGGAAGACGTCGAAGAGACAGCGGCCCACCACCTGCTCGCGGGTGCGCCCGGCCGCCAGCAGGAACTCCCTGTTGACGTCCGCGAAGACCAGGTCGGGGGTCAGCAGCGCCACTGTGCCCGGCAGCGCCTGGAACACCCCCGCGTAGTCGATGGCCGCATCGTTCATGGCTACCGCCCGTCCGCCACAGTCACGTCATCTTCCCACGTCAAGTGATATGTGCGCGTGCTCGTAGGACGGCCGGGCAGGTCAGGCCGGCGGATCCGTCAGGGCCTGCTCGGCCCAGATGACCTTCCCGCCGGGCGCGAAGCGGGTGCCCCACCGCTCGGTGAACTGGGAGACCAGCAGCAGTCCGCGGCCGCCTTCGTCCGTGGCCCTCGGGTGGCGCAGATGGGGTGCGGTCGCGCTGCCGTCGTAGACCTCGCAGATCAGCGCACGCCCCCTGATCAGCCGGAGCCGGACGGGGCCCTCCGCATGGCGGATGGCGTTGGTGACCAGCTCGCTCACGACCAGTTCGGTGGTGAAGGCCAGCTCCTCCAGATTCCACTCGGTCAGCTGCCGGGCGGCCTCCTTGCGGGTGTCGGCGACCACGGCCGGGTCGGCGGCCAGGTCCCAGTCGGCGACCCGGTCGGCGCCGAGCAGCCTGGTGTGGGCCATCAGCAGGGCCACGTCGTCGTACGGCCGCGCCGGGACCAGGGCGTCGACCACGGCCCGGCAGCGCGCGTCGAGCGAGGAGGCGCGCCGTTCCAGGGCCTGGCGCAGCCGGTCGCGGTCCGCGGCGAGTGCCCCGCCGTCATGCGCGTGGGCCAGCAGCCCGTCGGTGTGCAGGGCGAGCGTGCTGCCCTCGGCCAGGCTCAGTTCGACCGCCTCGAAGGGCGGACCGCCCGCCCCGAGCGGCGGTCCCTGCGGAAGGTCGACGAAGCGGACGGTGCCGTCGGGGCGGACGACGGCGGGCGCGGGGTGGCCGGCGGCGGCCATCGTGCACTGCCCGTCGACGGGGTCGTAGACGACGTACACGCACCCGGAGCCCATCGCCTGTTCGTCGGAGACCTCCGCGGCCGGGGGGCCCTCGCCCTCCTCGCGGGCCATCCGTGCCACCAGGTCGTCGAGGTGTGCGAGGACCTCCTCGGGCGGCAGATCGAGTGCCGCGAGGGTGCGGACGGCGGTGCGGACCCGGCCCATGGCCGCCGCGGCGTCGATCCCATGCCCCGGCACCTCGCCCACGACCAGGGCCACGCGTGCACCGGACAGCGGAATGAGGTCGTACCAGTCGCCGCCGAGGCCGGTCAGCTCGTCGGCCGGCCGGTAGCAGGCGGCCACCTCCACCGCGTCCTGCTCGGGCAGCCGCTGCGGCAGCAGGCTGCGCTGCAGGACCAGGGCCGAATCCCGCTCGCGGGTGTAGCGGCGGGCGTTGTCCACGCAGACGGCCGCCCGGGACACCAGGTCCTCGGCGAGGCTGAGGTCGTCCTCGTCGAACGGGTCCTGATGGTGGCGCCGGAAGAAGGTGGTGACGCCCATCGTGACGCCGCGCGCCTGGATGGGCACGATCATCACGCTGTGCAGGCCCAGCTCGAGGAAGGTCGCCGCCCTGCCGTCCGGGATGTCCGTGGCCCACTCCTTGGCCAGCGGGTCGAGGCGTTCCTCGCGCCAGGACCGGGCCGTGGTCAGACAGCGGATCGGAGGTGATCCGGCGAGGTAGGTGGCCGCCGCGCCGATCTCGACGACGGCCTCCGGCGTCCCCGGCTCCACCGACCGGTGCCCGGCGCGCCGCAGCGGCACCTGGTCCGTGTCGCTCAGCGGCTCGGGCTCGGCGCCCCGCAGCACGGACTCCAGCAGATCCACGCTGACGAAGTCGGCGAAGTCCTGCACGGCCACGTCGGCCAGTTCCTGCGCGGTCCGCATGATGTCCAGGCTGCGGCCGATCTGCTCGCCGGCCCGGTCGAGCAGGGCCAGCCGCTGCCGGGCGCGGTGCCGCTCGGTGATGTCGACGACGGTGTAGTACACGCCCATGGGGTGGCCCTGGTCGTCGTCGAGGCGGGTGAACGACATCATGTGCGCCGTCTCCCGGTGCGGCGCGGACCTGATCTGGCCCACGTGCTCGTACCCGACCACCGGCCGGCCGGTCTCCAGCACGCGCCGCATCTGTGTCTCGATGCCCTCGGAGTCGAGGCCCGGCTGGATCTCCGCCAGCCGTCGCCCGAGCCGCTCCCCCGGGGAGCCGCCGCCGTACCTCTCCAGGGCCTCGTTCGACCAGACGCAGCGCAGATCGGCGTCCACGATCGCGATGCCGACGGGGGAGTCGGTGACCATCTGCTCGAGCACCTCGCGGGTCATGTCCCAGCCGCGCGCCCCCGCCACGTCGGAGAGCAGAACCAGCCAGTGCGGTGCGCCGCCGGGTTCCACCGCCGGGGTGATCCGCACCATCACCCGGACCGGCCGGCCGCCCTTGCACCGTGCGGTCAGCAACCCCGCCCAGCCGCCGTCCCTGCGGCATCGCTCGGCCAGCTCGGGCACCCGCGAGGCGTCCTCGGGGGACAGCAGGGCGGTCGCCTTGGTGCCCACCACCTCGGCGGCCGTGTACGCCAGCAGGCGCTGGGCGCCGTGCGTCCAGCTCGTCACCACGCCCTGCGCGTCGAGCAGCAGGGGCGCGGCGTCGGCCACGTCGAACCGCTGCCGTGCGTCCTGCTCCTCGTGAGTGCTCACGGCCGACCTCTCTGTAGCTGAGAGTGGTCTACCCCCTCTTGGCTCAATCTTCACCCTTGGGCATCGGGTGGAGGCGCGCAAACGAGCGGATGGGGGGAGGCCGGCCGGTCACCCCCCATCCGCTCGTCACGAACCCAGCACCTTCTCCAGTGCCCCCAGCGCCGAGCGCAGTTCCTCCGCCGTGATGGTCAGCGGGGGCGCGAGGCGGATCGTGGAACCATGGGTGTCCTTCACCAGGACCCCTTCCCGCATCAGCCGCTCGCTGATCTCCCGGCCGGTGCCGATCGCCGGGTCGATGTCGACGCCCGCCCACAGGCCACGGGAGCGGAAGCCGACCACGCCCTTGCCGGCCAGCTCGGTCAGCCCGTCCCGCAGGACCGCGCCCAGTTCGGCGGCCCGCCGCTGGAACTCACCGGTCTGAAGCAGCTCCACCACGGCCGTGCCGACCGCCGCCGCGAGCGGGTTGCCGCCGAACGTGGAGCCGTGCTCGCCCGGGTGCAGCACGCCCAGCACCTCGCGCCGGGCCACCACCGCCGACACCGGCACGATCCCGCCGCCCAGCGCCTTGCCGAGCAGCAGCACGTCCGGCACGACGTCCTCGTGCTCGACGGCCAAGGTACGGCCGGTGCGGCCGAGGCCCGACTGGATCTCGTCCGCGATGAACAGACAGCCCTTGCGGCGGGTCAGCTCCCGCACCCCGGCGAGATAGCCGTCGTGCGGGATGATCACACCCGCCTCGCCCTGGACGGGCTCGATCAGCACGGCCGCCGTGGTGTCGTCGACGGCCTCCTCCAGCGCGGTCAGGTCGTCGTACGGCACGACCTTGAAGCCGGGCGTGAAGGGGCCGAAGCCGGCCCGGGCCGTCTCGTCCGTGGAGAAGCTGACGATGGTCGTCGTACGGCCGTGGAAGTTCTCCGCAGCGACCACGATCGTCGCCCGGTCGGCGGGGACGCCCTTCACGTCGTACGCCCACTTGCGGGCCACCTTGATGCCGCTCTCCACCGCCTCGGCGCCGGTGTTCATCGGCAGCACCATGTCCAGGCCGGTCAGCTCCGCCAGCCGTTCGGCGAAGCCGGCGAGGCGGTCGTTGTGGAAGGCGCGGGAGGTCAGCGTCAGCTGGTCGAGCTGACGGTGCGCGGCCTCGATCAGCGCCGGGTGCCGGTGGCCGAAGTTCAGCGCGGAGTAACCGGCGAGCATGTCGAGGTAGCGGCGGCCCTCGACGTCCTCCACCCAGGTGCCCTCGGCGCGGGCGACCACCACCGGCAGCGGGTGGTAGTTGTGCGCGAGGACGGGCTCCTCGGCACGGATCAGGTCGTCGGACGTGCGGGTGCGCGCGGGTGCGGTCATCAGCGGATCTCCTGGGTGCAGCACTTGATGCCGCCGCCGGCCTTGTGGAACTCGGAGAGGTCGACGGGGACGGGGACATAGCCGTGGCCGGCGAGACGTTCGGCGAGCGCCTCGGCGTGGGGCGCGATGAAGACGTTGCGGCCGTCGGACACCGAGTTCAGGCCGAACGCCATCGCGTCCTCGCGGGTGGCGAGCACCGCGTCCGGGTACAGCCGGCGCAGCACCTCCCGGCTGCCCGCCGAGAACGCCTCCGGGTAGTAGCAGACGTTGTCGTCGTCGAGGACGAACAGCGCCGTGTCCAGGTGGTAGAAGTACGGGTCCACCAGGGTCAGGCCGATCACGGGATGGCCGAGGAACTCCTGCGCCTCCCGGTGCGCCTCCCGGGTGGTGCGGAAGCCGGTGCCGGCGAGCACGTACCGGCCCGTCCACACCAGGTCGCCCTCGCCCTCGGTCACCGACTCGGGGCGGTACACGTCATAGCCGGCGGCCTTGAACCAGGTGTCGTAGTGCAGTGACTCCGGGCGCCGCTCCGGTGCGTGGAAGAGGGAACCGAAGACGCGGCCGCCGACCACGCACGCCGCGTTGGCGGCGAAGACCATGTCGGGCAGACCGGCGACCGGCTCGAGCGACTCGACGGTGTGCCCGTGGGCGCGGTAGGAGCGGATCAGCGTCTGCCACTGCTCCTGGGCGAGGTCCACGTCGACCGGCCGGTCGGGATGCATCCACGGATTGATCGCGTACTGCACGGCGAAATGTCTGGGTTCACAGACGAGAAAGCGCCGAGGGCGCTGTACACGGGTTGGGGACACAGAGGGTTTCCTCCGCTTTGCTGTGTGTCACTTGGGGGTGGCACCACGGTAGAAAGGGAGGCAGACGGCCGACAAGAAACGAAAGCTGCTCAAGGGCGCAGCATCGCTGCGTTCTTCGACCGGTACACGCACCACTGCTGCGCATGGCCCGCGTCATTCGGGCGCAGCGTGGGTCGCTCCCGCTTCCGGGCTTTCCGGGAGGAGGTGGGACAGCACCATCACGCTGATCGTCTTCCGGATGAACGGCTCGACGCGGATCCGCTCCAGCACCTCCTCGAAGTGCTCCACGTCCCGGGCCCGCACATGCAGCAGCGCGTCGGCGCCGCCGGTCACCGTCATGGCCGCCGCGATCTCCGGATGGTTGCGGACGACCTCCGCCAGCCGCCGGGGCGGGGCCGCGCCCTCGCAGTACACCTCGACGTACGCCTCCGTGCGCCAGCCGAGCGCCGAGGGTCTCACCGTCGCCGTGAACCCGGTGATCACCCCGGTCTCCCGCAGCCGGTCCACGCGCCGCTTCACCGCCGTCGCGGACAACCCGATGCCGGTGCCGATCTCGGCGAAGCTGGTGCGGGCGTTCGCCATCAGGGCAGTGACGATCTTGCGGTCGAGCTCGTCGAACGAGGGTGTCCTGCTGTTCATGCGGGCACTGTAGTCAGCCCCGCGGAACGGCAGACCTCACGACTGCGTGACGACCATGGCGAGCGTCAGCAGTCCCAGTACGACCCATCCGAACCACAGCCAGCCGTTGCTGCCGAGCGCGACCGTGTAGGCGGTCACGACGACGAGCCCGCCGACCGTGAGAGCCCCCATCGCCTTGGTGGAACCGTTCGTGGTACCGGGCATCGCGACACCCTCCTCTTGGTCCGTCCATGACCATGGTGCCCCGATTCCCGCCCGGAGGGGACGGATCCGTCCAGCCCCGGTGCCCGGCCGGTCCGGCGTGCCCTCAGCCCTCGCGGGCGTTGAGCGAGGCCAGATAGGCGTTGTACGCCTCCAGCTCCTTGTCGCCGTCCCGGTCGGCGGCCCGGTCCTCGCGCTTGGCCTGCCGCTGCTCGGAGCCGTACCACTGGAACAGCAGCGCGATCAGCACCAGCACGGACGGGATCTCGCTGAACGCCCAGGCGATGCCGCCGGCCGCGTTCTGGTCGGCCAGTGCGTCGATGCCGAGGGAGGCCGGCGGATCCCTGAAGGTCTCCACCATCGGCGTCGAGGCCATCATCAGCGCGATGCCGAAGAACGCGTGGAACGGCATGCCCGCGAAGAGCTCCAGCATCCGCATCAGGTGCCCCGGCCGGTGCGGGCCCGGGTCGACGCCGATGATCGGCCAGAAGAACACCACGCCGACCGCGAGGAAGTGCACCATCATCGCGATGTGCCCGGCCTTGGACCCCATGAGGAAGTCGAAGAGGGGGGAGAAGTACAGCGCGTACAGGCTCGCGATGAACAGCGGGATGGTGAACGCCGGGTGCGTGATGATGCGCATGTACCGGCTGTGCAGCAGCGCCAGCAGCAGCTCGCGCGGACCCGTGCGGCCCCGGCCGGCGGCCGGCAGCGCCCGCAGCGCCAGCGTGACCGGCGCACCCAGCAGGATCAGGATCGGTGACAGCATGCTGATGACCATGTGCTGCACCATGTGCACGCTGAACATGACCATGCCGTAGTCGTTCAGCCTGGTGCACATCACCAGGACGACGGTCAGCACCCCGGCGACGTACGACACCGTACGTCCGGCGGACCACGCGTCCCCGCGCCGCCGCAGCCGTACGACACCCCAGCCGTACAGGGCGAGCCCGGCCACGCAGGCCACCAGGAAGAACGGATCCGCCGACCACGCCAGCCCCCGCGCCAGCGTGAACGGCGGCAGATCCATCATCATGCCGTGTCCGCTGTGATCCATCCGGCGGCTCCTGATACGTGGGGGTTGTGCGGTTTCTGTCCACAGCTGTCTGTGTCCGCACCAAGAGTAGAACCGCCCCGGGCCACGGCTGTGACCGGGGGCGGTTTGTTCTCACCCGAACTACCGGGCTACAGGACGCACTCGGCCTCGTCGTACCGCTGCACCGGCACGGTCTTCAGGGTCTCGACCGCCTCGGCCAGCGACACCATGACGATGTCCGTCCCGCGCAGCGCCGTCATCCTCCCGAACTCACCGCGGTGCACGGCCTCCACCGCGTGCCACCCGAACCGCGTGGCGAGCACCCGGTCGTAGGCCGTCGGCGTGCCGCCCCGCTGCACGTGCCCGAGGATCACCGGCCGCGCCTCCTTGCCGAGCCGCTGCTCCAGCTCGATCGACAGCTGCCGGGCGATCCCGGCGAAGCGCTCATGGCCGTAGACGTCCTTGCCGCCCTCGTCGAAGTCCATCGTGCCGGCCTTGGGCTTGGCGCCCTCCGCCGCGACCACGATGGCGAACCGCTTGCCCGCCTCGAACCGCGCGCCGACCCTCGTCGTCAACTCCTCGATGTCGAAGGGGCGTTCCGGGACGACGATGGCGTGGGCGCCGGCCGCCATGCCGGAGTGCAGCGCGATCCAGCCGGTGTGCCGGCCCATGACCTCCACGATCAGCACTCGCTGGTGCGACTCGGCGGTGGTCTTCAGCCGGTCCAGCGCCTCCGTCGCCACGGTGACGGCCGTGTCGAAGCCGAAGGTGACGTCCGTGACAGCGATGTCGTTGTCGATGGTCTTGGGCACGCCGACGATCGGCAGCCCGTTGTCCGACAGCAGGCGGGCCGCCTTCAGCGTGCCCTCACCGCCGATCGGGATGATCGCGTCCAGGCCGAGTTCCGCGACATGGCCCCTGGCCCGCTCGACACCGTCCCGCAGATGCTCCGGGCGGACCCGGGAGGAGCCGAGGATGGTGCCGCCGCGCGCCAGGATCCCGCCCACGGCGTCGAGGTCGAGCTTGAGATAGTCGCACTCCAGGAGGCCCTTCCAGCCGTCCCGGAAGCCGATGACCTCGTCGCCGTGGTCGGCGACGGCACGGTGCACGACGGACCGGATGACGGCGTTCAGGCCGGGGCAGTCGCCGCCGGACGTGAGGACACCAATGCGCATAGCCCGAAATACCTTCTCAACGTGGGCCGGGTAGACCGGACCACGTTGTCCGGCGGATTCCCGGCCACCCTACCGGCGTCAGGGGGTGGCGCCGTAGCGGGCGTCCGCCTGCTGGACGCGCCCGCACATGTGAGCGGACGACGTGTCAGGCGGGCCCGCCACGAGACCTGCCGGAACCCGCTGGTACACCGCTGGAGCGGCGCTCAGGCGGGCTGTTCCGCGGCCGCGATGCGCTCGTTGCGGAGCGCCTCGTACCAGCGGTCGTCGACCGGCGGCAGCGCGTTGACGTCGAGCGCCAGCTTCAGCAGAAGGTCGGCGATCTGCGGGTTGCGGGCGAGAACCGGGCCGTGCATGTAGGTGCCGAACACGGTGCCGTTGTACGCGCCCTCCGTGCCGTCCCCGGTGCCGTTGCCCTTGCCGATCTTCACCCGGGCGAACGGGCGGGCGGTCGGACCGAGGTGGGTGACGCCCTGGTGGTTCTCGAAGCCGGTCAGCTGGGGCAGCCCGAGCTGCGGGTCGATGTCGGCGAGCACGTCGCCGACGCACCGCTCGCCCTCGCCGCGCACCGAGACCACGTCGAGCAGGCCGAGGCCCGGCTCGCGCTGGCCCAGGTCGTTGATGAACTCGTGGCCGAGGATCTGGTAGCCGGCGCAGACGGAGAACACGATCGCGCCGTTCTGCACCGCCCGCTGCAGATGCCCGTCACGGCGCAGCCGCTCGGCCGCGAGGCGCTGCGGACGGTCCTCGCCGCCGCCGATCAGATAGATGTCGCCGGAGGTCGGGATCGGCTGGTCGCTGCGCACGTCGAGCCGGGCCACGTCCAGGCCGCGCTGCCGGGCCCGCCGCTCCACGACGAGGGCGTTGCCCTGGTCGCCGTAGGTGCTGAGCAGGTCCGGATAGATCCACACCAGCCGCAGTTGGTTGTCGCTCATGAGGTGATCGCCCTTCGAAGATCAGTTGCCGACGCGGCGGCGCAGGTCCTGGAACGCGGTGTAGTTCGCGATGACCTCGATACGGCCCGGCGGGCACATCTGCACGGCCTGGTCGAGGTTCTCGCAGACCTGGAAGTGCTGGTTCGCGACCTCCAGACGGACGGCGAGGTCCAGCTTCCGGTCGCCGATGACGAAGATCGGGTGGCCGGTCAGCCGGGTGTAGTCGACGTCCCACAGCCAGGAGGTGTCGGTGCCGTCGGCGCCGCGGGCGTTCACGGACAGGATCACCGGGGCGGGCGGCGGGTCGATCAGGGAGAACGTCTCCAGCCAGCCGGCCGGGTTCTTGGCCAGCAGCAGCCGCAGATCGCGGTTCTGGAACTGCACGACGTCGTACCGGCCGGCCACGGCCTGCACCTGGTACATCCGCTCCAGGGCGACCTGCGGCGGCACCCCGAAGACGGCGGCGACGGCGGCGGAGGAGGCGGCGTTCGCCTTGTTGGCGCGGCCCGGCAGCTGCAGGTGGATCGGCCAGGCGGACCCGTGCGGGTCGAGGACGTGGTCCCCGGACAGCGCCCAGGTCGGCGTCGGCCGCCGGAACCCGCACTCGCCGCAGAACCAGTCGTCGCCGGGGCGCTGCATGACACCACCGCACGACGGGCAGGACCAGGCGTCGTCCTTCCACATCTGCCCGGCCGCGACCCAGATCACGTTCGGCGACGAGGAGGCGGCCCACACCACCAGCGGGTCGTCGCAGTTGGCGACCACGACGGCCTTGGAGCCGGCGAGACCCTCGCGCCAGTTCTCGGCGAGCATCCTGGTCTCGGCGGCGCGGTCGAGCTGGTCGCGGGAGAGGTTGAGCAGGGCGATGCACTTGGGGTCGGTGTCCCGGGCCACACCGGCCAGGTACTTCTCGTCGACCTCGATGACGCCGAACTTCGCGTCCGAGCCGCCCGCGAGCGCGGAGGTGATACCGGCCGGCATGTTGGCACCGAGCGCGTTCGACACGACCGGGCCCGCGGCGCGCAGCGCCTCGGCGATCAGCCGGGTGGTCGTCGTCTTGCCGTTGGTCGCCGACACCAGGACGACGTCCAGGTTCTGCGCGAGCCGGGCGAGCAGGTCGGGGTCGAGTCTCAGTGCGACCCGGCCACCGATCACCGACCCGCTGCCGCGCCCCGCGGCGCGCGATGCCGCAGCGACCGCCTTGCCCGCGGTCACGGCCAGCTTGGCCCGCGGCGTGAGCGGGTCCGAGTTGCCTGCCATCAGTTCTCGATCCTCCTTGCGTACGCGCCGCGCCTGGGGCCATCCGGCAGCGTGGTGTGGTCCTCAGCCTATCGAGATCCATTCGCACACCCGAATCCCGGCCCACGCCTGTGCGGCGGGCATGAGCTGAAGGAACCGTACCCTTGCCGCTATGCGACACGGCACGATCCCGGGCGCCCGCGGGCGCGTCCGGCCTCTTTCCCTGCTCGGACACCGCGCTTTGCACGAGCCCTGCGGCGAGGTCACCGACTTCGGTCCCGAAGTCGCCGACCTCGTTGAGGACTTGTTCGCGACCATGTACGCGGCGCAGGGGGTGGGGCTGGCGGCGAATCAGATCGGGGTGCCGCTGAGTGTTTTCGTCTACGACTGTCCGGATGACGACGATATGCGGCATCTGGGGCACGTGGTGAACCCGCGGCTGGTGACGGCCGACGGGGTGGTGGTCCGGGGACCCGAGGGCTGCCTGTCCCTGCCGGGCCTGGAGGCGGGGACGGAGCGCCACGACCACGCGGTGGTCGAGGGCTTCACGGCGACGGGGGAGCCGGTCACCATCCACGGCACGGGTTTCTTCGCGCGGTGCCTGCAGCACGAGTGCGACCACTTGGCGGGTCGGGTGTACGCCGATCACCTCACGGGGTGGCGCAAGCGGAGACTGTTCAGGCAGATCTCGAGAGCCTCATGGCGTCGGTGAAGTGTGCGGACCTGTTGGGGCGCGGGGAACCGGGAGCTCGGCCCCCACGCACTCGTGCATGCGAAACGGCCGTCAGAACCCCGGCCCGCCCATCCTGTCCCCGGCCGCCGCGAGGCGACCCCACAGCAAATCGGCGAGTGAACGGACCAACTCGGCGCGTGAGCAGGGGCGTTCACCCAGCCACCAGTCCCCGGCGGCATGCATCATGCCGACGATCCCGTGCCCCCACACGCGGGCGAGCTGCTGACTGTCCGGCCCGAGGTCCACTCGCTCCTCGATCACCTGGGCCAGCTCCTCGCCCATCCTGCGGAGCAACGGCGCGCTGTGCTTGCCGACGTCGAACCCTTGGTCGCCGCCCTGGCTCCCATCGGCCGGATGCATCAGGAACCGGTACACCTGAGGCCGTGCCTCGATCGCGGCGAGATACGTGTCCAGCGTCGACTCGACCCGCTCCCGCCGGTCGGCCGGAGCGTCCAGCGCCGCCCGCAACGAATCGAGCAGCGCATCCGTGTGCCGCTTGGCCAAAGCCGCGTAAAGGCCGCCCTTGTCGCCGAAGTGGCGGTAGAGGATCGGCTTCGTGATGCCCGCCTCCGCCGCGATCGCGTTCATCGACGCCTGAGGGCCGTCGCGGAGCACCACCCGGTCGGCGGCCTCCAGCAGCTCGCGCCGTCGGCGGTCGGCGGACCGCTGCTGGTCGGTCCGCTGTGTGGTGTCCATGTGCTCTCCCCACCCGTGCTGATTCGGTGACGCCTGCGCAAACTAACACTGACTGTGCCCCTGACATCGAACGGGATGCCGAGCCGTCATCAGCGGTTGACTTTTCCTACCCGTCGGTAACAGACTCTTGTTACCGCTAGTAACACCGTACTGCCGCCGCTGGAGGGGACATGGCCGAGTTCACCATGGAGCTGAACGACGAACAGAAGGAAGTCCGGGACTGGCTCCATGGCTTCGCCGCCGACGTGATGCGCCCCGCGGCGGCCGAGTGGGACGAGCGCGAGGAGACTCCCTGGCCGGTCATCCAGGAGGCCGCGAAGGTCGGCATCTACTCCCTCGACTTCTACGCGCAGCAGTACTTCGACCCCACCGGACTCGGCATCCCGATGGCGATGGAGGAGCTGTTCTGGGGCGACGCCGGCATCGCCCTGTCCATCGTGGGCACCGGTCTCGCCGCCGTGGGCGTGCTCGCCAACGGAACCGAGGAACAGATCGGCACCTGGATCCCGCAGATGTACGGCGACCAGAACGACGTCAAGGTCGCCGCGTTCTGCTCCTCCGAGCCCGACGCCGGCTCCGACGTCGCCTCCCTGCGCACGCGTGCCGTGTACGACGAGGCCAGGGACGAGTGGGTGATCAACGGCACGAAGACGTGGGCGACCAACGGCGGCATCGCGGGCGTCCACGTCGTCGTCGCGAGCGTCGACCCGGAGCTGGGCTCCAAGGGCCACGCCTCCTTCATCGTCCCGCCGGGCACGCCGGGCCTCGCCCAGGGCCAGAAGTTCAAGAAGCACGGCATCCGCGCCTCGCACACCGCCGAGGTCGTCCTCGACGACGTCCGCGTCCCCGGCTCCTGCCTGCTCGGCGGCAAGGAGAAGCTGGACGAGCGGCTCGCCCGGGCCCGGGAGAAGGCGAAGGCGGGCGGCGAGCGCGTGAAGAACGCCGCGATGGCGACCTTCGAGGCGTCGCGGCCGGCCGTGGGCGCGATGGCCGTCGGCACCGCGCGGGCCGCGTACGAGGTGGCCCTCGACTACGCCACGACCCGGGAGCAGTTCGGGCGGCCGATCATCGACAACCAGGGCGTGGCCTTCCAGCTCGCGGACATGCGCACCCAGATCGACGCCGCCCGCCTGCTGGTCTGGCGCGCCTCCTGGATGGCGGTCAACGGCAAGCCGTTCACGGCGGCCGAGGGATCGATGTCCAAGCTGTTCGCCAGTGAGACCGCGAAGAAGGTGACCGCTCAGGCCATTCAGATCCTCGGCGGCAACGGGTACACCCGTGAGTACCCGGTCGAGCGGATGCACCGGGACAGCGCGATCTACACGATCTTCGAGGGCACGAGCGAGATCCAGCGGCTCGTCATCGCGCGCACGCTGGCGGGGATGCCGATTCGGTAGCGCCGCGGGGGTGCTGCGCGATCCGGTCACACGGCGGTGCGTGGCTGGTCGCGCAGTTCCCCGCGCCCCTTCGGATCGGGACGCTCAACGGTGTCTCAAAGGTGTGAGTTGCTCGATGTCGTACTTGGCCCGCAGGGCCTCGATCGCCTCCTGGTCCGGTGGGCCCCCGTTCCCGAGGATCTCCAGCAGCTCCTCGAAATAGCGTTCGTGGTCCGGTGGCGGACTCGCCTGGAAGAACATCTTCGCCGGCGAGTCCGTCGGGTTCGCGAAGGCGTGCGGGCACCCCGGCGGTACGACGATGACCGTTCCCGGCGTCGCCCGCACCACTCGGCTGCCCGAACTGGACTCCCACCCCTTCCAGTTGTCGGGGGTGCGGATGCGCGGCTCGAAGGCGAGGACGTCCAGTTCGCCCTCCAGGACGTAGAACAACTCCTCGCTGCGCGTGTGCACATGGGCACCCACGTCGAAGCCCGGCGGGACCTCCACCTCGAAGGTGGAGGCCATCCGCGAGTGCACGCCGGTGACCTTGAACGTCACCCGCTGGGCCGGTGTCTCGACGACACGGCCGTGGCCCGGCGGTACGTACAGTCCCTCGGTCCAGGTCATGGCCCGCTCACCAGGCCACCGGCAGGGACTCGGGGCCCCGGATCAGCGCGCCCTTCTTGAACGGCACCCGCTCCGGCGCCACGGCCAGCTTCAGGCCCGGAATCCGGTCCAGCAGGGTGTCCACCAGCAGCTCCTGCTCCAGCCGGGCGAGCTGGCCGCCGGGGCAGTAGTGCGGGCCGAAACCGAAGGAGACGTGCGGGTTCGGATTGCGGGTGAAGTCGATCGTCTCCGGGTCGGGGAAGACGTCCGGGTCGCGGTTGGCGGCCAGGTAGGAGACGTAGACCGGGTCGCCCGCGCGGATGTGGAAGCCTCTGATCTCCACGTCCTCCAGGGCGATCCTGGACAGGCCGACCGCGTTGCGGTGCGGGATGTAGCGCAGCAGCTCGTCGATCGCCCTGGGGCGGATCTCCGGCTCCGCGCGCAGCCGCGCCACCAGGTCGGGGCGGGTCAGCAGCAGGTAGAACATCTGCCCGCTGTTGTTCGTGACCGCCTCGCCGCCGATCTGCAGCAGACCGGCGAGCCCGACGGCCTCCCCGAGGGTCACCTCGCCCCGGCCCACCGCGGCGCCGAGCAGGGAGGTCACGTCCTCGGCCGTGCTGTTCTCGCGCAGCCCGATGAGGTCGGAGAAGTAGGCGGCCATCTCCCGCTTGGCCTTCTCGCTGATCTCCTTGCCGTTCGAGGAGGACAGGATGAGCTGGGTCCAGGTGTGCATGGTGTGCCGGTCGGCGGCCGGGACGCCCATCATCTCGCAGATCACCGCGATCGGGAACGGGCTGAGGATCGTGGCCGTCAGATCCGCGGGCGGGCCGTCCTGGAGGAGTTCGTCGACCAGTTCGTCGAGCATGGCGCGCGCCTTCTCCCGCACCCGCTCCACACCCTTCGCGGTGAACGCGGCCGCCACCGAGCGGCGCAGCCGGGTGTGGTCGGGCGGGTCGAGGAAGCCGACCGCGCCCGGGTCGGGGATGAAGTGCGGGGCCAGCCGGGTGACCGGCTGCTCCATGACCGCCTCGCGGCTGAATCGCGGATCGTTGGTCACCATCCGCACGTCGTCCATCCGGGTCACCAGCCAGGCCCAGCCCTCGCCGTTGGGCAGCTGGATACGGGTGACCGGTCCTTCGCGCATCAGCTCGGCCAGCACCGGGTCGAAGTCCGTCCCGGTCAGGTCGAGCGCCGGCCAGTGCCGGATCGGGGGCAGGGTCTCGGTGAGCGTTTCTTCGGTCATGCCGCACTCATGCCGTCTCTCGGTCGGAGCCGCGCCAGCGGCCCAGCGCCATTTCCGCGGTGATGCCGGGTCCGAACCCGGCGAGGAGCCCGCGCGCCCGGTCGTGGGCGCCGCCCTCGTCGAACATGCGGCGCAGCGCGTCCAGCACGACGCCGGAGGCGATGTTGCCGTACTCGGTGAGGGTCGCCCGGCTGAACCGGAACGCGTGCGGGTCGACCTGGAGGAACTTGCTCAGGTCGTCGAGGATGCGGGGGCCGCCGGCATGGACGATGTAGAAGTCCAGGTCGGACGCGTCCCAGCCATGCATGCCCGCGAGGTCCTGCAGGGCCGGGGCCAGCGGCTCCATGGTGGCCGGCACCCGCTTGTCGAGCAGGAAGTGGAAGCCGGTCGCGCGGACGTCGTACATGATCCACTCTTCGGTCTTGGGGATCAGGTACGAGCCGTTGCGTTCGAGCTCGATGCCGGTGCCGCCCGTGCCACGGACCACGGCGGCGGCTATGCCGTCACCGAACAGTCCGTTGGAGAGCAGCGATCCGACGCCGAGGTCGGTGGGCTGGTAGCACAGCGAGCAGAACTCGCAGGCCACGATCAGCGCGTTGGCGTTGGGGTAGGCCGAGCAGAAGTCGTGCGCGCGGTTGATCGCCGCACCGCCGGCCGCGCAGCCCAGCTGGGCTATCGGGAGCTGTCGGGTGGTGGGGTCGAAGTCCATCTCGTTGATCAGCCACGCCGTGAGCGAGGGCATCATGAAGCCCGTGCACGAGACGTAGATGATCACGTCGATGTCGGTGGTCAGGAGTTCGGCGTCGTCGAGCGCCCGCTGGATCACCGCGGGGACCCGAGCCTTGGCCTCGGCCTCGTAGAGCTTGTTGCGCTCCTCGAAGCCGGGGTGCTTGAGGGTCTCCTCGATGGGCTGCACTATGTGCCGGGTCTTGACACCCGTGTTCTCGATCAGTCGCAGCGCGAGCGGGAGTTGGGGGTGGTCCGCGTGGCGGGAGCGCGCCAGCTCCAGCGTCTCCTCCATCGTGATCACGTGTTCCGGAACCGACACCGAGGGTCTGCACAAAGTCGCCATGAACCGTGCCTGCTTTCAGCCTTCCGGAAGGCCTGCGCCCGCCGGTCAGATGGTCGTTCACCTCAGGAGGTGGTCCACCCACGATCACCCGGTCCGGCGACGATCTCGCGCCGAACTACTCCAGATCGGGGATCCCGTGTCACGGTCGGACGAGAAGCCGCACGTGACGCGCGAGGGAGCACACCATGACCGCATCGGCCGGCGACCTGCTGCGGACGACCACCGGAGCCCTGGCCCCGGACCCGGAGGCCAACGCCTTCGTGCCGCTCGTGGAAAGCGGCGAGGCATCCCCGCGGGCTCTCGCCCGCCTCGCCCTGGAACAGCGGTGGGTGATCCCCGCCGACCGCCGTTCCTTCGAGCACCTGGCCCGGCGCGCCGACCCCGCCCCGGCGGCCTTCTTCACCACGCTCGCGACGGGCGAGGAACTGGCGGCACGGCACCTGACCGCCTTCGCCCGGGGCTGCGGCGTCACCGGCGAGCGCGCACGGACGTACGTCCCCCTGGCGGGCTGCCAGGCGTACCCCGCCTACGTCTCCTGGCTGGCCCTCGTGGCGAACTTCTCGGCCTGGGGCGGCTACTGCGCCCGCATCGCGGCGGGCCTGCGCACGCACTACGGTTTCACGGACGAGTCCTGCGCCTTCTTCGACTTCTTCGCCGCACCGGCTCCGGAACTGGACCGGCAGGCGACGGAAGCGGTCCAGGCGGGCCTGGACACGGGCACCTTGGACCCGGACAGCGCACACACGTACGGAACCCTGCTCCAGAGGTACGAGCGCATGTTCTGGGAAACGGTGGGACAGTCGGACTAGGGCGCCCCACTGCTGTGCGCGATACAAGCCACGTCGATGCGATCGGCCAACTTGGCCAGCTCAATGGTCAGGGCAGCGACCGTGTCCTCGTCCAACCCCTGCTCCCCGGCCTCGACAAGCCGCAGCCACCGCCCGCCCACGGTCCGCAGCAACTTACTCACGTCGGCCGCAGCCACCTGCAAGGTACCGCGGTCGTCGACGATCAGAGGCAGGGTCACTTCGCGGTTCACAAAAGGGGATGGTAGCCGCGCAGTGCTCACGCACCCTGCCAAACCGTGGTGATGTTGCAGAACTCGCGGATTCCGTGCCCGGACAGCTCACGCCCGTATCCGGACCGCTTCACGCCGCCGAACGGGAACGCCGGATGGGAGGCCGTCATCCCGTTGACGTACACGGACCCGGCCTCCAGGTCGCGGGCGAACCGCTCCACCTCGCCCTCGTCCCGCGTCCACACGTTCGAACTCAGACCGAACGGCGAGTCGTTGGCGATGAGCAGCGCCTCGTCCACGTCGTCGGCCCGGTACAGCGTGGCCACCGGCCCGAACGCCTCCTCCCGGTGGATGCGCATCTCCCGGGCGATCCCGGCCAGCACGGTCGGCGGATAGAACCAGCCCGGCCCGTCGGGGCGCCGGCCGCCGCACAGCACCTCGGCACCCGCGCGCCTGGCGTCGTCGACCAGCTCCTCCAGGTCCGCCCGCCCGCGCTCGCTGGCGAGCGGCCCGATGTCCGTGTCCTCCTCCAGCGGGTCGCCGGTCCTGAGCGCCTCCATGCCCGCGACGAACTTCCCGGCGAAGGCGTCGTAGACGTCGGAGTGCACGATGAACCGCTTGGCGGCGATGCACGACTGCCCGTTGTTCTGCACCCGCGCGGTCACCGCGGTGTCCGCCGCCCGGTCCAGGTCGGCGGAGGGCATCACGATGTACGGGTCGCTGCCGCCCAGCTCCAGCACCGTCTTCTTGATCATTTCTCCGGCGGTGGAGGCGACCGCGCGGCCCGCCGGCTCGCTGCCCGTCAGGGTGGCTGCCTTGACCCGTTCGTCGCGCAGGATGTCGTCCACCGCCGCCGACCCGATCAGCAGCGTCTGGAAACAGCCCTCCGTGAAGCCCGCCCGGTGGAACAGGTCCTCCAGGTACAGGGCCGTCTGGGGGACGTTGGAGGCGTGCTTGAGCAGGCCCACGTTGCCCGCCATCAGCGCGGGCGCGGCGAACCGGATCACCTGCCACAGCGGGAAGTTCCACGGCATCACCGCGAGGACGGGCCCCAGCGGCCGGTACCGCACCCGGACCCGGGACGCGCCGGAGTCCTTCACGTCCGACTCGGCGGGCTCCTCGTCGGCCAGCAGCCCCTCGGCGCGTTCGGCGTACCAGCGCATCGCCTTCGCGCACTTCGCGGCCTCCGCGCGGGCCTGCTTGATCGGCTTGCCCATCTCGGTGGTCATCACCCTGGCGATCTCCTGCCGGTCCTCGTCCAGCAGGTCGGCGGCCTTGTTCAGCAGGCGGCCGCGGTCGGCGAACGTGGTCGTCCGGTAGGTGCGGAACGTGGCCTCGGCGAGCTGGAGCCGGCGTTCGAGCTCTTCCTCGCCCATGGCCTCGTACGTCTTGAGCGTCTCGCCGTTCGCCGGGTTCACCGTCGCGATGGGCATGGCTGACCTCCCTGGGAGCGGGCTTGCTTCGACCTTCGCGCGCGGTACGGCCGTCCGCAACGCGTGGGGTCCGCTTCAGCCCGAGTGCTCCGCCAGCCGGTCGAGAAACGCGGCCTGTGCCGTGATGATCAGTTCGCGAGCCCGGTCGAGACCCAGCCACTCCACCCGGTCCAGCTCCGGGAACTCCTGCACCCGCCCGGTCCGCGGCGGCCACTCCATGGCGAAGGTTCCGGGGCTGAAACCGCTCAGGTCCGGATCCGCCTCCACGGCCCACGCCGTGACGATCTTGCCGTTCCTCTGCGTGACCTCGCCCAGCGGTACGGCCTTCCCGCCGGGCGGCACCAGCCCCAGTTCCTCCTGGAACTCGCGCCGGGCGGCGTCCCAGGCGGGCTCGTCGGGCTCGTACTCGCCCTTGGGCACGGTCCACGCCCCGGCGTCCTTCTTCGCCCACAGGGGACCACCCATATGGCCGAGCAGGACCTCAAGTCCCTCATCGGTGTGCCGGAACAACAGCAGTCCCGCGCTGTGCTTCGTCGCACGCACCGTCACGGTGTGACCTCCGGGTGGGCCGCCAGCAGGGCCTCCACCGTATCGGCCTCCTCGGGGCGTTTGTCCTCGCGGTAGCGGACCACGCGGGCGAAGCGGAGGGTGACGCCGGCCGGGTAGCGGGAGGAGCGCTGGAGGCCGTCGTAGGCGATCTCCACGACGAGTTCGGGACGGACCCGGACCACCCAGCCGGTGTCCTCCACAGCCAGCTGCCGCAGCCGCTCGGTCTGCCAGGCGAGCATCGCGTCGGTCATGCCCTTGAAGGTCTTGCCGAGCATGGCGAAGGTGCCGTCGGGGTTACGGGCGCCGAGGTGGAGGTTGGAGAGCTTGCCGGTACGGCGGCCGTGGCCCCACTCGGCGGCCAGCACCACCAGGTCGAGGGTGTGGACGGGCTTGACCTTCAGCCAGGAGGCCCCGCGCCGGCCCGCGCTGTACGGCGCGTCCAGCGCCTTGACCACCACGCCCTCGTGGCCGCGGGCCAGTGTCTCGGCGAGGAACCGTTCCGCCTCCGCGATGTCCTCAGGCCCGGAGGCGACCGTGCGGCGCACCCGCATCGGCTCGGGCACCAGCCGGGCCAGCTCCGCGTGCCGCTCGGCGAAGGGCAGGTCGAGCAGATCGGTGCCGTCGACCGACAGGGCGTCGAAGAAGACGGGGGAGACCGGGACCTCCTCTGCCGCCTTCGCCACGTCGGTCCGCGAGCCGACCCGGCCCGCCGTCTCCTGGAAGGACCGGGGCCGCCCGGCCGCGTCGAAGGAGATCACCTCGCCGTCCAGGATGAACCGCTCGCCCAGCAACTCCCGTGCAGCGCCCGCCACTTCGGGCAGCCGGTCGGTGATGTCGTCCAGGGTACGGGTGTGCACCCGGACCAGGTCGCCGTCCCGGTGGACCTGAACCCGGATGCCGTCCAGCTTCTCCTCCACCGCGCACGCGCCCAGCTTCTCCACCGCCTCCGCGACCGAGGACGCGCTGTGGGCCAGCATCGGCAGCACCGGGCGGCCCACGGTGAGCCGGAACCGGTCGAGTGCCCCGGGTCCCTCGGCGAGCAGGGCCTGGGCGACCGTCTGCAGCGACCCGGCGAGCATCACCGCCCGGCGTACGGCGGCCGGGTCGGCGCCTGTCGCCTGCGCGAGGCCCTCCACGGCGACCGCGTCCAGCGCGCCCTGCCGCACCTCGCCGGTGAGCAGCCCGAGCAGGAAACGCTGCTCGTCCTCCGTGGCCGCGCCCATCAGTTCACCGACGAGCCGGGCCCGCTCCGCCTGCGAGCCCGGCCCGGACACCTTGCCCAGCTCACCGAGCACGGCGTCGACCTCGCGGACGGTCAGCGTGGGCTCGCCGGCCGGCGGCACCGGGCGGCCCAGCACCTTCCAGCCGACGCCGAGCCGGCCCTGCGGCAGCCGTCCGGCCAGATACGGGATGACGATCGGCACGTCGTCCGCCTCCGCCTCCCGGAACAGCTCCGCGAGCAGCGCCGTCTTGCGGGACCGGGCCGCCGTCGCGGCGACCTCCCGGGACACCTGGGCCAGCCGGATCAGCAGCATGCCATCAGGGTGCACCGGGGAAAGGGGGTCTACACCCGGACGCCCGCGTCGAGGTCGGCCATCAGCAGCTCCCCGTTGATCGCCGCCCCCGCCCGGTAGCCCCGGCTCGCCGCGTTGATCACCTGTTCGGCGAAGCCGCTCGCGTTGCCCGCCGCCCACAGCCCGGGCACGCTCGTCAGGCCCCGTTCGTCGATCACCGGGTAGGTGCCGAACGGCGTCTCGCGCATGTCGGCGCCCAGCCTGAGCAGCAGGTCGTTGTTCGGTACGGCGCGCGGGGCGGCGTACAGCACCTCGCAGGCGTGCGGCGTGCCTCCCCCGGAGGGGGCATCCCCAGCCAGCCGCACCCCCCTGAGCCGGTCGTCGGCCACGACGAGTTCCGCCACCTTCCCGGGCACGACGGTGACTCCGGCGGCGGCGAGCCGGCGCCGATCGTCGTCGGTCAGCTCCGACTCGCTCACCTCGTGCAGGAACAACCGCACGTCCTTCGACCACTGGGTGACCATCAACGCCTGGTGCACGCCCAGCGGGGAGATCGCGAGCACCCCGGTCGGCAGGTCGCGGGCCTCCCAGCCGTGACAGTACGGGCAGTGCACCACGTCCCGGCCGAACCGCTCGGCCAGCCCCGGCACCGGCGGCAGCTCGTCCTTCAGTCCCGTGGCGATCACCAGCTGCCGGGCCCGCACCGCCCCACCGCCCGCCAGGGCCACGGCGAAACCGGAACCGTCCCTGCCCGCGTCCACGGCCCGGTCCCGGACCAGCTCCACGCCGTACCGGGCGATCTCCTGGCGCCCGACGGCCAGGAACCCGGCCGGCGACATGCCGTCCCGGGACAGATACCCGTGCATGTGGGCGGACGGCGTGTTGCGCGGCTCGCCCGCGTCCACCACCAGCGTCCGGCGCCGGGCCCGGCCGAGGACCAGTGCGGCGGACAGCCCGGCGGCTCCGCCACCGACGACGACGACTTCGTACGTGTTGTTCTCGGTCATGTCCCGACGGTCACGCGAAACCCGCCGGATTGACAAAAGCATTTGCCGATTCTGCAATAGAGGCATGAGCACGGACGACGTACTGGCGGAAGTGGGCCCGCGGCTGCGGCGCATCCGCAAGGAGCGCGAGGTGACCCTGGCCGCGCTGTCCGAGGCGACGGGGATCTCGGTGAGCACCCTCTCCCGGCTGGAGTCGGGCCTGCGCAAGCCCAGCCTCGAACTGCTGCTGCCGATCGCCCAGGCCCATCAGGTGCCGCTGGACGAGCTGGTCGGGGCGCCGCCGGTCGGGGACCCCCGGGTGCGCTCCAAGCCGATCGTGCGGGGCGGGCGCACCCACTGGCCGCTGACCCGTCAGCCCGGCGGTCTGCAGGCCTTCAAGGTGCTGGAACCGAAGCGCAGGCAGGAGCCGGAGCCGCGCACCCACGAGGGCTACGAGTGGCTGTACGTGCTCTCGGGCCGACTGCGGCTGGTCCTCGGCGAGCACGACGTGGTGCTGGCCGCGGGAGAGGCCGCCGAGTTCGACACGCGCGTGCCGCACTGGTTCGGGTCGACGGGGGAGGGGCCGGTGGAGTTCCTCAGTCTGTTCGGGCCGCAGGGGGAGCGGATGCACGTACGGGCGCGGCCCCGGCAGTCGTGACGCGGATGACTGTTCCCTGATGGGCAAGCGACCGCTTAGTATGCCGTCGGACCCGGTCAGACGAAGCAGTCCCGTGGAGGCCCCGCATGCAGGCATGGCAAGTGCACGAGAACGGCGAGCCGAGCGAGGTGATGCGCCTCGCGGAGGTGGAGCGGCCCACGCCCGGCGACGGCCAGGTGCTGCTGCGGGTGCGCGCCGCCAACATCAACTTCCCGGACGCGCTGCTGTGCCGGGGCCAGTACCAGGTGCGGCCGCCGCTGCCGTTCACGCCCGGCGTGGAGATCTGCGGCGAGACCGAGGACGGCCGCCGCGTGATCGCCAACCCCGCGCTGCCGTACGGCGGCTTCGCCGAGTACGCCCTCGCCGACGCCCGAGTCCTGCTGCCCGCGCCCGACTCCCTGGACGACGCCGAGGCCGCCGCGCTGCACATCGGCTACCAGACCGGCTGGTTCGGCCTGCACCGCCGGGCCCACCTGGAGGCGGGGGAGACCCTGCTCGTGCACGCCGCAGCCGGCGGGGTCGGCAGCGCCGCCGTCCAGCTCGGCAAGGCGGCCGGTGCCACCGTGATCGGAGTCGTCGGCGGCGCGGACAAGGCCGCCGTGGCCCGCGAGCTGGGCTGTGACGTGGTGGTCGACCGCCGTGGCGAGGACGTGATCGCGGCCGTGAAGGACGCCACCGGCGGACGCGGTGCGGACGTGATCTACGACCCGGTCGGCGGCGACGCCTACGCGCAGTCCGCCAAGCTCGTCGCCTTCGAGGGCCGGATCGTCGTCGTCGGCTTCGCGAGCGGCACCATCCCCAGCCCGGCCCTCAACCACGCGCTGGTGAAGAACTACTCGATCCTCGGCCTGCACTGGGGCCTGTACGCCACGAAGAACCCGAAGCTCATCCTGCGCTGCCACGAGGAGCTGACCGACCTGGCAGCCCGCGGCGCGATCAAGCCCCTGGTGAGCGAGCGGGTGCCGCTGAGCGAGGCCGCCGTGGCCGTGCAGAAGGTGGCGGACGGCCGGTCCACCGGCCGGATCGCCGTGGTGATGGAGGAAGCAGCATGACCGACGCCGACGAACTGCGCCGCCGCACACGGGAGTTGCTGGACCGGTACCCGGTCGCGAGCACCGACCGCCTGGAGTTCCTGCGCGCCCGCTTCGACGCGGGCCTCGCCTGGGTGCACTACCCGGAGGGCCTCGGCGGACTGGGGGCGCCCCGCCACCTCCAGGCCGCCGTGGACGCCGAACTCGAGGCCGCGGGCGCCCCCGACAACGACGCACGCCGCAACGGCATCGGGCTCGGCATGGCCGCCCCGACCATCCTCAAGTACGGCACGGAGGAGCAGAAGCAGCGCTATCTGCGGCCGCTGTGGACCGGGGAGGAGATCTGGTGCCAGCTGTTCAGCGAGCCCGGCGCCGGCTCCGACCTGGCCGCGCTCGGCACCCGGGCCGTGCGGGAGGGCGAGGACTGGGTCGTCAACGGGCAGAAGGTGTGGACGTCCGGCGCGCACAACGCCCGCTGGGCCATCCTCATCGCCCGCACCGACCCGGACGTGCCCAAGCACGCCGGCATCACCTACTTCCTCTGCGACATGACCGACCCGGGTGTCGAAGTCCGGCCACTGCGCCAGATCACCGGCGAGGCCGAGTTCAACGAGGTCTTCCTCACCGACGTCCGCATCCCCGACGCCCGCCGCCTCGGGCAGGTCGGCGACGGCTGGCGGGTCGCGCAGACCACCCTCAACAACGAACGTGTCGCCATCGGCGGCATGCGGCTGCCCCGCGAGGGCGGCATGATCGGCCCGGTCGCGACGACCTGGCGGGAACGCCCCGAACTGCGCACGCACGACCTGCACCAGCGGCTGCTGAAGCTGTGGGTCGAGGCCGAGGTCTCCCGCCTCACCGCCGAGCGCCTGCGCCAGCAGCTCGTCGCCGGCCAGCCCGGCCCCGAGGGCGCCGGCATGAAGCTCGCCTTCGCCCGCCTCAACCAGGAGATCAGCGGCCTGGAGGTGGAACTCCGGGGCGAGGAGGGGCTCGCGTACGACGACTGGACCATGCGCCGACCCGAGCTGGTGGACTTCACCGGCCGCGACGCCGGCTACCGCTATCTGCGCGCCAAGGGCAACAGCATCGAGGGCGGGACCAGCGAGGTCCTGCTGAACATCGTCGCCGAGCGCGTCCTCGGCCTGCCCGCCGAGCCGCGCACCGACAAGGACGTCGCATGGAAGGACCTGGCCCGATGAGCACACAGCGGGATCTTCTCTACTCCGAGGAGGAAGAGGCGCTGCGGGCCGCCGTACGCGACCTGCTCACCGACCACTGCGCTCCGGCCGACGTCATCGCCCGCACCGAGTCGGCCGCCCCGCACGACCTCGCCCTGTGGAAGCTGCACGCCGAGGGCATGGGACTGGCCGGCCTCCTGGTGCCCGAGGAACAGGGCGGTCAGGGCGCCTCGCATCGCGAAGTCGCCGTGGTCCTTGAGGAATTGGGTCGCGCGGTCGCTCCCGTGCCGTATCTCACCAGCGCGGTCGTGGCCACCGAGGCCCTGCTGGCCTGCGGTGACGACGAGCTGCTGGGACGGCTGGCCTCCGGGCGCACCATCGGCGCCCTCGCGGTCGGCCTGCACGCGGCTCCGGGCGCCGCCCTGCAGACCGTACGCGTCGACAACGGCACCCTGCACGGGGAGTTGCGTGGCATCGCCGACGCGGCCGTGGCCGACGTCCTGCTCGTCCCGGCCGACGACGGCGGCCTCTACGCCGTCCCCGCCGACGCCGTGACGGTCACCCCGCAGACCTCCCTCGACCTGACCCGCCCCCTGGCGACGGTCCGGCTGGAGGGCGCTTCCGGCCGCCGCGTCGGCGAGGCCGAACCCGCCGTACGGCGCGCTCTGCGCGCCGCCGCCGGCCTGCTCGCCTCCGAGCAACTCGGCGTCGCCGAATGGGCGTTGACCGAGACGGTCCGCTACCTGAAGGAGCGCAAGCAGTTCAACCGGCCCGTCGGCGGATTCCAGGCGCTCAAGCACCGCCTCGCCCAGCTGTGGCTGGAGGTCGTGAACCTGCGGGCCACGGCCCGCGCCGCGGCGGACGCGCTGGCCTCCGGCGAGGACACCGACGTGAGCGTGGCCGTGGCCCAGGCCTATGCCGCTCCCGTCGCCGTCCATGCCACCGAGGAGGCGCTGCAGCTGCACGGCGGGATCGGCATGACCTGGGAGCATCCGATCCACCTGTACCTGAAGCGGGCCAAGGCCGACTCGATCGCCTACGGCACGGCGGGCGCCCACCGGGAGGCCCTCGCCGCACTGGTCGACCTCCAGGCGCCCTGACCCGGTCGGCGTGAAGCCCGCCCCAGCCGGGGCGGGCTTTCCCGTGAACCCGCGCCGGAGAAGTGAACAGCGCGCCAGCTCCCTGCGGGAAAAGGCCTCTTCGGTGGTAGGGGCACGCACACTCCCTTCGGCCCCATCCGGCACCTCGAGGGGGCAGAACATGGCCCTCACCTCCCGTCGCGGAGCCCTCCCCGCCCGCGCCCCCTCTTCGGCGCGCGACCCGACCCGCACCCTCGAATCGCTCTACCTGGAGCCCCTCGCCGCCCAGGTGGGGGCCAACCGCCGGTCTTCCAACGGGGTTGGCGCCGCCCGCTGCAACTCCTGATCGACATCAAGACCGAGGGCTCGTCGACGTACCTCGAACTCGACCGCCATCTGCGCCGCCACCCGCACCTGTCAGCCGGTACGCGCACGGCCGGGTGCACCCGGGGGCCGTCACCGCCGTCGTCTTCGGCGACCGCGCTGCCCGCATCCCCATGGCGGCACAGGACGAGCGCCGCGCCGTCCACGACGGCCGGCTCACCGACCTCGGCGGCGCCGCACCCGCCACCTTCATCTCGCTCATCGGCGAAAACTGGACACAGAACGTCACGTTGACGGGTGAGGGCGCGTTCCCCGACACCGAGCGGCGGAAGCCGAGGAGCATCACCGCCGCGGCGCACGCACGCGGGCAGCAGGTGTGGTTCTGGGCCACCCCGGACGCCGCGGGGCCGGCCCGCGACGCCCTGTGGACGGAACTCCTCGCCCCGGCGTCGACTTCCCCAACACCGACGACCCGGCCTGCCTGGAGGCCTTCCTCGACGCCCACCCCACCGCGTAACACCACACGTTTGGGGGACACGTCAGCGGCCCGGACCAGCCCTCCGCTGCGCCACACTTGCGGCCGAACGCCACTCAAGGGGGCGTGGCGGAGGAGGCTTTCCGGTGGTCATTCCCATCTCTGCGGTGCTGTTGCTCCTGGTCCTGACCGTGATCTTCATCCGTAACTGCGCGCTGAAGATCTCCCATGCCCTGGTCTGCGTGCTGCTGGGCTTCTTCCTGGCCGGCACGAGCATGGCGCCCACCATTCACAGCGGGCTCGTCGCGACCGCGGACCTGGTGAGCACGATGCGCCCGTGAGATCAGCCGGCCGGGAACACTCCGATGCCGTTCGCGACCGGGCGCTCGGCGCCGCCGCTCGGATGGTTGCGGACGGTCACGGCACCCGCGCCGTCGTCGCGGGTGACCAGCTCTGTCGAGCCGCCGCCGTCGAGGTTGAACGCGTTGGACGCGCCCAGCGAGCGCATGGTGTCGGCCTCCTCCTTGACCGTCATGCCGGTCCGGTACGCGGCGGCCCCGTCGAGCGCCATGATCAGCAGCCGGCGTCCGCCGCCGTTGAATCCCACCGCCGTGCGCACCGCCGAGGTGGCGTCGTCGAGGCCGGACAGCTCCTCGCCGTCCCTGAGGACCGGGAAGCCGCCGATGGCGAACGCGTACGGCACCCCGGACGAGGCCGCCACCAGGCGGTGCGTCACGCTCACCGCGTCCCCGACGGAGAGCTTGCGCAGCTGCCGCGCGCCCTCCTCGCGGCCCACCAGTACCGTGGTGCCCGCCGGGATCGCGCCGCTGCCGGGAGCATGGGAGGCGGAGACCACCCGGCCGCCCCGGACCTTCACCGCGTAGGTGTCGGTGCTGCACGGCGCCGAGCGCTGGGTGTCGGTACCGCACACGGCCCGCATCCGGGAGGCGCTGCCCCACCGCGAGGTGAAGGCGCCGATCGAGTTCTCCGCGAGCGCGTACTGGTTGAGACCCTTCAGCGGGAACGTGCCCTCCGGCGTGTGCACGGTGCCGGCGAGAGAGAGGCGGTCCAGCCGGGCCCGCCGGTCGGTGCCCACCCCGAAGACGTCCCGCGTGCTGGTCCCGGGCGGCAGCGACGGCCCGAACCGCTGGCCCCCCGGCACCGCCGCCTTGAGCACCTGTCCGTCCGCGATCGCGGGCCCGACGCTCGCGCCGGTGGCCTCCACGCCCGGATGCTGGGTCTCGGTGATGTTGAAGAAGTCACCGTTGACCCCCGCGAGCGCCCCGGCCGCGTCCGCCATCCCGGCCACGGTGGCCCGGGCCGCCACCACCCCCGGGTACAGCAGGTCCACGCGTACGTGCGGATCGGCCAGGTCGACCGTGAGGAGATGGACGTGCGCCGGGCCCGCGGCCGCCTCGACGTCGAACTGCCGGTACGTGACACCCGGCGAGATCCGTCGGCCCGCCGGTACGGCACCGGCCGGTGCCGCCCCCGCCAGGGCCGCACCGGCCAGCACCCCGAATGCCGTGACCACCGTGAGAATCGTTCTGCCCGCTGCCGAACGCCTGTGACGTCTGGTCACCGTGCCCCCTGATGTCTCGTCAACTGTCCCTGTCGTACGGGCTGTCGTACGGTTCTAAGGGGCAGTGGACCAGAGTGCGGCGACCGCCGGGCCGACTAGGCGTCGACTACGCGAGAACGAGTGAGAAAACGCACCCCCTCGGGTGCCTCCAGCGAAAAGCCGCTGCCCCGTCCGGGTACCACGTCCACGATCAGCCGGGTGTGGCTCCACGCCTCGTACTGGCTCCGGGACATCCAGAAGGTGACGGGCTCGGCCACCCCGTCCACCGAGAGCTCCGCCAGCAGCACGTCCGAGCCGCCGGTACGGAACTCGCCGTCCGGATAGCACATGGGCGCGCTGCCGTCGCAGCAGCCGCCGGACTGGTGGAACATCAGCGGACCGTGCACGGCGTGCAGCCGCCGCACCAGGTCCGCGGCCTCGGGGGTGAGTTCGACGCGCGGGATTTCCTCGACCATGGGTCACCGTCCTGAAGGGCTGGCGCGCGGAGCGTCTGGTCCGACCAGTCTCACGGGTCGTCACCGGCCCGTCCAGAACGCGTCGTTCTCTCCGCCGGGGGACCGGTTCAGCGATGGCCGAGGACGTTCACCACCCGGCCGTTGGGATCCCGCACGAAGAACCGCCGCACCCCCCACTCCTCGTCCGTCAGCGGGTGCACGATCTCCGCGCCGCGCTCCCGCATCGCCGCGTACGCCGCGTCGACGTCCTCGACCTCGATGCTCAGGTCCGGGGCGACGGGGGCGGTGCGGTCCTCGGTCATCAGACTCAGCTGGACGGCCGGGTTCCCGGCGGAGGCCAGCGTCATGATCCAGCCGTGGTTCATGACCTCCTCGAACCCCAGCACTCCGTAGAACTCGGCGCTCTGCGGCAGCGCGGTCGACTGGACGTTGGGCACGACCCGGCGTACATGCATCTCACGGCTCCGGTGGTCGGTCGGCTGCGGTGGACGGTCGGTCAGCGTAGCCGGTCGGACGCCTGCGAGGATGGGATCATGCACCGTTCGCCCTTCCACCCGCCCGAACCGCGCTTCGTGACCGCCGGTGAACACCCGCTCTGGGACGAGGCGCTGACCGCGGTCAACCGGGACCTGGCGGTGACCCTGCCCGAGCGGCAGCCGCTGTGCCTCGTCGCGTACCCGGGCTTCGAGGAGGACGACGGTCCCGAGCGGGTCCACGTCGCTTTCGCGGACGGATACTCGCACGGCAACTCCCTGTGGCCGACCGCGTCCGCCGCCGGAGCCCTCCGGGCCGTCGCCGAGGCTGCCCAGGAAACGGTTTCCGAGCGCCTGTGGCAGGCCTGGCCCGTGTGCACCCTGCACGGGCTCGGGATGCACGTGACCGAGGACCCCGGACGCCCGTCCTGGTGGTGTGCCGGCGGCTCCCGGCCGGGCGATCCGGCCCATGTCCGCGCCGCGATAGGGGAGATGGACACGGTCCACCGCCCCCGCCGCCCGAACCGCAAGCGCCGCAAGGACGGCAGGCCGCGCTGACCCGCCCGGATCCGGAGCCGCCCGGTTCTCCCCCGAGCCGGACGAGGGCCGCCGGTGTCTGCTGCGGCTCAGGTCACCGCGCAGTCGGCCCTCGGGCACCGACCCCGCACCGCGGCGGGCCGGTGCTGCACGGCGTCCGGCGGATGGTCTGACCTCGTACACGGAGGTGCCCGGCGGGGTGTTCTGCGCCGCCTGGTGGTGGCCGCTGTCCGGCCGGCTGGAGACGTGCGGGCCCTGAGGGTTTCGCTACGACACGTGGGCGGGCCGTACCGCTGCGGCAATCCCCGGAGCAGCCGCCGGCTTCGCGCGGCGGCTCGGTACGGCCGGCCCCGGCCCCCTCGGCGCGGTGTGAGCCGGTGGGTGGCTCAGCCGGTGACGCGGATCCGGCGCATCAGCGGCGCGTACACCGCCGAGGACACGACCAGCCCCGCCGGCAGGGCGAGGTCGATGCCGCCCAGGGCGGCGGCCAGGGGCCCGGTGTACGCGGTGTCGACGCACACCGCGGACGCGGCCACGCCCGCCCCGAGGGCCAGCACCCCGGCCCGGTTGAACCCGCCCGTGTACCAGAAGGGCCCGTTGCGGGACTCGTCGCCGAGAGCGAGGCCGTCGTAGCGGTTGCGGCGCAGCAGGATGTCGGTCGCGTACACGGCCGTGCTCGGGCCCAGCAGGACCACGGTCAGCTGCAGCACGTCGCCGACGGTGTCGAGGAAGTCCGAGACGAGCAGGGCGTACAGGGTGAGGGAGACGGAGACGGTGCCGTCGACGAGGACGCTCAACGAGCGCCGGATGCGGATGCCGACGGCCTGGAGGGCGAGACCGGCGCTGTAGGCGGTCAGCGCGTTGAGGGCGACGGTGCCGAGGACCAGCGCGAGCAGGAACAGCGGGCGGAACCAGCCGGGCAGCAGCCGCTGCAGCGAGGACTCCGGGTCGTTCATGTCGACGGCGGTCGCGGCGAACGCGCCGATGCCGCAGACCAGGACGCTGGACAGGAAACCGCCGAACGCCGTCCAGCCGGCCACCGCCCAGGGAGAGGCCGTGCGCGGCAGATAGCGGGAGAAGTCCGCGCTGGTGGTGTACGACAGCGGGCCCGAGGCGATGAGGGAGACACCGGCCAGCAGGGCTGCCCACAGGGCACTGCCGGTCAGCGGCCGGTCGGGCACGTAACCGAAGTCGGTGTGCCGCACCACGACGGCGCCCAGCACGGCGAACACGGCGGTCAGGGCGAGGGTGATCGGCACGTACAGCCGGATGATCGCGGAGTGGCCCCAGACACTGATGGTGAGGGTGACCGCGGCGATGAGCACCACGACGAGGGCCTTCACCGTGGAGTTCACCGGCAGACCGGTACGGGCGACCAGGGAGAAGGCGGCGGTCGCCGCGGCGGCCAGGTTCAGCGCGAAGTAGCAGACCGAGATCGTCCAGCCGGTGACCGCGTTGTTGACCCGGTTCCCGAGCACCCCGTACATGGCCCGGGTGACGACCTCGCTCGGTGCGCCCGCCGACGGTCCGGGGACGGCCAGCAGCCCGGTGAGCACCCAGAACAGGTTGCCGACGACGATCACCGTCATCGCCTGCCACAGGCTCAGGCCCATCAGCACCAGCGCGCCGCCGACCACCAGGCTGAGGTAGTTCACGTTGGCGGCCGCCCACACCGAGAACAGCTCGCGGGGACGCCCGCGACGCTCGGTGTCGGGGATGTGGTCGATGCCGTGGGCCTCGATGCCGCCGGCCCGCTCGGGAGCGGACATACCGGAGGTGTTCCCGCTCGCGGCCATGGGGTGCGCGTCGGGGATCGGGTCGGGGAGCGTGGACGCCATGAGGCCCTCCGGGAGCGGTGGGACCGGCCCGGGCGCTTATTGGGCGCCTGACCAGTTGCTTATTGGTCGGTTACTCAATAGCATCGCCGGTATGTCGTCAAGCGTTCAGCGCAAACGGATTCGCAAGGACCCGGCCGCCCGGCGGGCGGAGATCGTCGACGCGGCCGCCGCCATCGCCCTGACCGAGGGCCTGGAATGCATCACCCTGCGCCGGATCGGCGAGGAACTCGCGGTCCGCCCGGGCCTGATCAGCCACTACTTCCCCTCGGCGGAGGACCTCGTCGCCGAGGCCTTCGGCAGCGCCGCGACCGCCGAACTCGACCGCCTGCTCCCCGCCGAGCGCGCCCAGGGCAGCCCCACCGGCCACCTCGCCGGCTTCCTCGCCCGCACCTCGGGCGAGGCGTACGACGCCGTCAGCCGGCTGTGGATCAACGCCCGCCACCTCAGCCGTTACCGGCCCGTCCTGCGCGACCGGGTCGCCGAGCAGGAGGCCGGTTGGCGCGGACGGCTGGCAGGCCTGATCCGGGACGGGGTGGCCGCCGGTGAGTTCCACACGGACGACCCCCTGGCCGCGACCATCCGGATCCTCGTCGTCCTCGACGGTCTGGGCGCCCACGCCAACACCGTGACCCCCGAGCGCCCGGCCGCGGTGCTGCGCATGCCCGTCACCACGGCCGAGCGGGAACTGGGCCTGCCGCCCGGCGCCCTGGATCCGAACGCCTGACCTGCCCCGTCCCACCCCTCTGCCGAAAAGGAACCCCCGTGCCCGCCGATCTCGTCCTGCTCTCCGCCCGGCTGCTCGACCCCGGCTCGGGCACGCTGCTCCCGCACACCGCGCTGGCCGCGCGGGACGGGCGGATCAGCTTCCTCGGCGACGACCGGGACGCCCGCGCCCTCGCCGGACCGGGCAGCACGGTCGTGGAACTGCGCGGAGCCGTGGTGACCGCGGGACTCACCGACGGGCATCTGCACCCGGTGTCCGGCGCCGAACGCACCATGGGCGTCGACCTGTCCGGCTGCCGGGACCTGGACGCCGTACGGACCGCGCTCGCCGCGGCGGCACGGGAGCTGCGGCCGGGCGCCTGGCTGCGCGGCTGGGGCCTGGATCCCAACGCCTTCGGCACCGCCCCCGTCGGCAACGCGGCCCTCGGCGCGGTCCTCGAGGGTGTACCCGCCTTGATCGACCTCTTCGACGCGCACTCGGCGCTGGCCAGCGAGCGGGCGCTGGAGTCGGCGGGCATCGACGGGCCGCGCCGGTTCGGGCAGGGATCCGAGATCGTCTGTGACGCCGGCGGACGGCCCACCGGCCTGCTGCTGGAGGACGCCGCCTGCGCACTCGTCGAGGCCGTCGCCCCCCGGCCCACCGAGGCCGAGGTACGGGCCCGGACCACCGAGGTGCTGCGCGGCATGGCCGCCGCCGGCCTCACCGGCGGTCACGCCATGGACGCGAACGGCGACAGCCTCGCCGTCTACGCCGCGCTGGAGGCCGGGGACGAGCTGCCCCTGCGGCTGCGGATCGCCCCGTGGTGCCGGCCCGAGGCGGACGACGACGCCGTGGCCGAACTCATCCGGCTCCAGGGCACCGGCGGTGTGCTGTGGCGGGTGGCGGGCGTGAAGCTGTTCATGGACGGCACCATCGACAACGGCACCGCCTGGCTGGAGACCCCCGACTGTCACGGCGAGTCGGCGCACGCCTACTGGTCCGACCCGCAGCGCTACACCCAGGTCGTCGGAGCCCTCCACCGGGCCGGCGTGCCCACGGCCACCCACGCGATCGGCGACGCGGCGGTACGGCATGTGCTCGACTCCGTCGAGAAGGCCCGGGCCGAGGCCGCCGGCGTCGTGACCCACCGTGTCGAGCACATCGAGACCGTCCCGGACGACACCGTAGGGCGGTTCGCGCCGCTCGGGGTCGCCGCCTCCATGCAGCCCACGCACTGCTGCGAGTTCACCCGCGCCGACCACACCGACAACTGGTCGCGGCGCCTGGGCGAGGAGCGGGCCGGGCGGGCGTTCCGCTGCCGTGACCTGTGGGAGGCCGGGGCACGGGTCGTGCTCGGCTCGGACTGGCCCGTCGCGCCGTACCCGCCGCTGCAGGTGATGGCCGGGGCCCGGCACCGCCGTCCCGCCGACCTCTCCCTGCCGCCGCACGGCCCGGACCAGGCCCTGAGCGCCCTGCGGGCGCTGCAGGGCATGACCGTCAACGCCGCCTGGGCGGCGGGGGAGGAGGACCGGGCGGGCCGGCTGGCCGTCGGCTGCCGGGCCGACCTCACGGTGCTGGCCGAGGATCCGCTGGCCGTGCCCGACACGGAGCTTGCCGGGCTGCCGGTGCTGCTCACGGTGGTCGGGGGCCGGGTCACCCATCGGGGAGCGGAGGTCTGAGGCGCCGCGCAAGGGCGCGGGGAAGGCGCGACCGGTCACGACGACGCCCCCCGACGGCGTGTGGTGACTCCAGGTACCGCACAGCCGGGCTCTGTCGTCCGGTACGGGGGCCAGGGCCCGGCACGCCGAGAGCACGCACCTGGCGCCGCGAGGCCCGCCTTCCGGGCGGACGACGGGAGTTCGACGAGAGGGCCTAGCGCCGCCGCCGTTCGCGTCGGGCCTCGATCAGCAGGGGCAGCATCGACAGGACGACGACCGCGGCGACCAGGGACAGCAGATAGTCGTCCACCGCCGGGACGGAGGCCCCCAGGGTGTAGCCGGCGAGGACGAGCGCCTGCGTCCACAGGATCCCGCCCACGGTCTGCCAGAGCGTGAAGATCGGCGCCGGCACTCCGAGCGCGCCGGCCACGGGGTGCAGGACCGTCCGCAGCAAGGGCACGAACCGGCCGATGACCAGCGCCTTTCGATAGCCGTACCGCGCGAGCAGCTGCTCGGCCCGGGCGGCCGCCGCCTTCAGCCGTTGGCGGGAGGTGCGGGCCAGCAGCGCCCGTCCGCCGTGCCGGCCGATCAGATAGCCGACCTGTCCGCCGGCCACCGCCCCGACGGCCGCACACAGCAGCACCTGCCACAACGCCAGCCGGGGCGGCTGGTGCGCGCTGCCCGCGCACAGCACCCCGGCCGGGAAGAGAAGGGTGTCACCGGGCAGGAAGAACCCGACGACCAGCAGGCCCGACTCGGCGAAGATCACCACCAGGACGCCGATCGCGCCGAAGGCGGCCAGCACAGAGGCGCTGTTCATCGGGTTGACGGCTGTCACCTGGCCGAGCCTCCTGGGCTGCTCGCAGGGATACTCGCTCACCAGCATCACCCGCGTACCCGGAAACCGCCCGGCTCGGGACGGTTCCGCTCTCCACGGCCGGCCGCCACGCCGTGGGCGGCGACCCGAAGGCCCCGGTGGCCGGGGTCACCGGGGCCGGGCGGGGGTCAGGCCGAGCGGAGCAGTTCGCGCAGCTCGGCGGTGTCGACGACGTGGGCCCGGGAGGGGAACACCTTGCCGAGCAGCACCTGGTGGGTCTCGGGGTCCGGGTCGGCGACGCCGTCGGAGAGGACGAGGACGCGGTAGTCGCGGTCGGCGGCGTCGATGAGGGTGGACAGGACGACGCCGCTGGTGCTGATTCCGGCGAGCACCAGGGTGTCGATGCCGCGGTCGCCCAGCTGCTGGTGGAGGTCGGTGGTGGAGGCCGAGCCGTAGCGGATCTTGCGTACGACGATGTCGCCGTCCTCGGGCGCGATCCGCGGGTCGATCTGCGTGGCGGGGTCCTCGTGGTGGAGCATCTTCGCCGCGGCCACGGCGCTGAAGGACTTGTTGGTCTCGGGAACCGCGGACCAGTCGTCCTCGGTGAAGGCGACGCGGACGTAGCCGATGGTGCCGCCCGCGGTGCGGAGGTCGGCGATGGCGCCCTTGACCCGCTCGACGAGCGCGTCGGCGTCGGGGGCCAGCGGGACGATCCCGTTCTGGAAGTCCATGACCAGCAGGGCGGTGCGCTTCGGGTCGATGGCGGGGAGGGGGGTCGTGCTCACGAGGGGTTCTCCTGGTCGGGTTGGTGGGGGTTCTCGCGGCTGTCGCGAGGGTCGGGGGATCCGGCCGTGTCGCTCCGCCCGCCCGGCTCGCGGCGCATCAGGCGTCGGTCCAGGGCGGTCAGCAGGAGGGCGGCGATGCCCGCCGCGCTCAGCACGAGGCCGAGGATGTGCAGGCCGTGGTCAGTGGCGCCGTCGTGGAAGACGATGCCGCCGATCACGGCCGAGGTGATGGTGCCGAGGTATCCGAAGGTGCGGAACAGTCCGGAGGCGGTGCCGATCTGGTCGGCCGGCGCGGCGAGGTAGAGGGCGGTCTGGTTGCCGACGGTGGTGGCGGCCGAGGTGACGCCGAAGACCAGGGTGACCAGCACGATCGCGATCGCCGGGCTGTGCGAGGTGAGCAGCATGATGCCGGCCGCGCCGAGCAGCATGGTCACCGCCGAGACGATCAGCGGCCCGCGCACCAGGTTGCGGCTGGCGAGCGGCTGGGAGAGGAGCGCGGAGACGGCGCCCATCGGCAGCAGCAGAAGGCCCGCCGTCACGGTGGACATCCCGTGGGCGGCCTCCATCCACTGGGTCATCCCGTACATCACGGAGTAGACGCCGAGCAGGGTGAGCGCCTGGCGCAGATAGGTGCGGGCGAGGGCGCCGTTGGCGGCGAGACCGCGGAAGTCGAAGAAGGGCGCGCTCCTGCGCAGTTCCCATACGATCGTGGGGACGGCCACCAGGACGAAGACGGCGAGCGCGATCCACTCGGCCCGCGGCAGCCCCATCAGGAAGATGACCAGGGCGCTCATCGACACCGCGAAGCCGAGGATGCCGGGCAGGTCGATCCGGTCGGCGATCCGGCGCGGACCGCTGTCCCGGCGGTCGAGCGCGGGGTCCCTGGGCAGCCAGCGCATGGCCATCGCCATCGCGATCGCGGTGACCGGGACGTTGATGAGGAAGGCCGAGCGCCAGCCCGCGGCACCCACCAGCAGCCCGCCGATCGGCGGGCCGACGGCGACGGTCGCCATGCCGGCGACGGCAATGCCGCCGAGCACCCCGCCCGGCGGAGCCTGCAGACCCGCCCACTCGGCACGGCGCCGGATCAGCACCATCGCGCAGGGGAAGGCGGCCGAGGTGCCGATGCCGATCAGCACCCGGGCGACGGCCAGCATCGCCAGGTTCTGGCCGAGACCGCCGACCAGGCCACCGAGCAGCACCAGCACGATGCCGGTGAGGAAGACCCGACGTGCGCCGAGGACCTCCGCCAGTTTGCCGGCGGTGGGCTGGGCGACGGCGCTGGCCAGGTAGAGCGAGGAGACCAGCACGGCCGTGCTGCCCACCGGGACGTGCAGGTCGTCGGCGATGGGCACCAGGGCGGTCGCGATGACGGAGCTGTTGACCGGGTTGAGGCCGGCGCCCACGTAGAGCGGGACGGTGAACGTCCAGGCGAAGGGCTTGCGGGGGAGTTCGCGGGCCGGTGACTGGGTCCGGGGAGCGCCGGTTTTCATATGGAGCCGTCACTCAGGTCCGCTGCGGCGAAACGTTCCAGCAGCTCGATGGCCTTCTCCACGTCCTTGCGCTCGTCCGGGGCGACGACCTGGTCGATGGCGCGCGCCAGGAAGGACGCGCGGCCCTCGAGCAGCCTGGCGACCAGGTCGGTGGCGGCCGGATCGGCGCTCATCAGCTTCCGGCGGCCGTCCTGCGGATCGGGCTCGCCGTGGACCAGCCCGGCGGCCTTGAGCACCGCGAGGCTCTGCGCGATGGACTGCGGGCTGACGTGCTCCAGAGCGGCCAGCCGTGCCGCGGTGACCGGACCCTCACGCACCACGCTCGCCAGCACCCCGAGCTGGGTGGGGGTCAGGCCGGTCGCATGCTGCCCCGACTCCGCGCGCAGGCGTGCGCGCAGCCGCTTCATCGCGTCGTTGAGACGCTGCGCGGTCGCAGTGCTCTGCTGCGGCCTGGGGTTCGTGTTCATGACCCCAGCGTAAAACTCGACAAGGAACTTTGCCAAGTTGCTTGTCGAATTTCTCGGGGAAGAGTGCGGCCGGACCGTCGGCCCAGGTCAGAGCCCGGCCCGTGCGCCGCGGGTGCCGGGCCGGGCTCAGTGGCAGGCCCTCAGGAAGTCGAGGAGGGCCGCGTTCACCTCCTCCGGGCGCTCCTGCTGGGTCCAGTGCCCGCAGCCGGACAGCCTGAGGGGCTCGCGCACCAGACTGGGCATCAGGTCCGGGAGCTTCGCGATGAGTTCGGGCGTGCCGGGGAAGGCGGGCACGACATCGCGGTCGCCGTAGACGTACAGCGCGGGCCGGCTGACGACGGTGCCGTGCCACGCCGCGGTCAGTTCCCAGTTGCGGTCGAGGTTGCGGTACCAGTTGAGCGCCCCGGTGAAGCCCCCGGAGAAGCTCTCGGTGAGCGCGTCGAGGTCGTCCTCGGTGAACCACTCCGGCAGTACGTCGGGGTCCGCCATGTCCGCGAGCCAGCCGCGGTCGGGGTCGACCAGTGGCTGCGTGCCGTCGCCGGCGTGGGGGGCGTCGCCGGAACCCCAGAAGAGGAACTTCCGCAGAGTGGTGCGCGTGTCCCGAGCGAACTCGGTGTCGGCGACACCGGGGCGGTTGAAGTAGTTCCAGTAGAAGCGGCCGCCGAACATCTTGTCCATGGCGGCCAGCGGGGGCTGGTTCCCCCGGAACGGCGGCGGCACGCTCAGGCCGGCCACCCCGAGCACCATGTCCGGCCGCAGCAGGGCGGTGTGCCAGGCGACCGGTGCGCCCCAGTCGTGCCCGACGACGTACGCCTTCTCCTCACCCAGCGCCCGGATCAGCCCCACGACGTCGCCGACCAGGTGGAGGATGGTGTACGCGTCGACGGCCTCGGGACGGGCGCTGCGCCCGTATCCCCGCTGGTCGGGTGCGACCACGCGGAAGCCCGCCTCTGCCAGCGGGCCGAGCTGGCGGTGCCAGGAGTGCCAGGACTCCGGGAAACCGTGCAGGAGTACCACGAGGGGGCCGTTGCCCTGTTCGGCGATGTGCAGCCGAATACCGTTCACATCAACCATTCGATGCTCAACCATGTCCCCGAGCGTACGTGATGTGATCTTGGGAAGCCGCCGTCCGGGATTTACGGCGGAGTCCCTCATCGCCGCCGTGGCCGCCGGTGGGATGGCATCTAGCTGTCACCCCCGCAATCCCCGTCGTGGGAGTTCCTACGGTAGAACCGAGGCGGCCCGAGGGAGATTTCATGAATGAGGCCGACGGCACATCGGCATTGACCGGAAAACGCGCTCAATGACGCATTGGTGCTGCCGGCGTTGAGCTGATTCGGCTTTTGCCGGGGCGTGATCACGGTGAGTCCGGACGTGACGCACGAAGCGCACCAGTCGCCGTCGTATGCGCGACGGCGCGCGGCGACACTCTCGAGAGCCCTGAAAGTCAGCAAGGCGACGTCCAGTTCTCCGAACCGACCTGGACCGGCGTCACGGCTAACGAAGGCCCTGATCCGGCCGGAGGGGTACGAATGAGCAACGAATGGCCGGCGAAGCCGGCGCCGACGTGTCCTGTCAGCGGGAGCGGGCAAGAGCAGGAAAGCCCCCCACGGGCCGCCCCGCTCGCACCGGGTCGCCTGCCCATGGTCGGGCATGTGTGGCCACTCATGCGGGATCCGTTCACGTTCTTCGAGTCACTTCGCCGTCGCGGTGACATCGTCCTCATCCATATTGGCCGGCGCCCGATCTACGTTCTCACCACGGCTCGGCTCGCCCACAGCGTCCTGGTGGAGAATGCGCGCTACTTCGACAAGGGAATGGTGTACGAGGCCGTCCACCCGTTGAGCGGAAACGGACTGCTGGCGTCAGGACGCGAGTTGCATCGTCGTCAGCGGCGCATCATCCAGCCCCTGTTCCACAAGGACATGATCAGGGCCTACGCGGAAACGATGAGCGGCGAGGCTCGGAAACTGGCTGATTCCTGGCGCCCCGGTCAGCGCGTCGCCGTCGACGAGGCCATGGTCGAGCTGACGCTGACGACGCTGGTCCGGTCGATGTTCTCCGGTCGGCTGCCCCGGTCCGTGGTGACGGACATCCTCCACTCGCTGCCGATCTTCACCCGCGGCATGGTCGCCAGGACGGTGCTCCCGGCCTGGCTGTGCCGGGTCAGCGGTTTCGACAGGCGTTTCCTGGACGCGGCGGGGCGGCTCCGCTCGGCCGTCGACGCGGTCGTGCAGAGCGATCACCCCGATGGCGTGGAGGGCGGCAACCTGCTGTCCCACCTGCGCGCGGCACGTGACCCGGAGACGGGGGAGGGGATGAGCGACGAGCTCATCCGGGACGAACTCGTCTCGATCATGATGGCCGGAACCGAGACGACGGCCGCGACCATGGCGTGGACGTGCCACGAACTCGCCCGGAACCCTGCCGTCGAACAGCGGCTGAGGGCCGAGCTGCACGACGTCCTCGACGGCCGGCCGGCCGCGTACGGCGACCTCCCCGCCCTCGCCTACACCCGTGCCGTGGTGAACGAGGCGTTGCGGCGGTATTCGCTGCTGATGCTGTTCCGGCGCGCGACCCAGCCGGTCGTCCTCGGCGGAGTACAGCTCCCCGCGGGTGCCGACGTGATGTTCAGCCAGCTGGACCTCCACCGTGACGACCGCCCGTTCCCGGAGCCGGACCGGTTCGAACCCGAGCGGTGGCTGGCGGACCGGGAGAGCCTGCCCCCGCGAGACGCCTTCATCCCCTTCGGCGCCGGCAACCGCCGCTGCATCGGCGAGGGGTACGCCCAGGCCGAGGCGGTGATCGCACTGGCGACCATCCTCGGCCGCTGGCGGCTCGCCCCGGTTCCCGGCCACTCCGTGCGCCGCGTGGCGGCGGCCATGCCGCGCCCCAACAGTCTGCCGATGACCGTCACCGCGGTCGCCAACCAGGGAGGCGGTCTTTCCCATGTCTAGCCGAGCCACCCAGCAACTGCCCGCCGCCGACCCGATCGCGATCGTCGGCATAGGGTGCCGGTTCGCCGGCGGAGTCGACTCCCCCGACGCGCTGTGGCGCCTGCTCGAACGCGGCGGCAACGCGGTCCGGGAGGTCCCGCCGGAGAGGTGGAACGCCGACGAGTTCTACGATCCGCAGCCCGGGGTGCAGGGCAAGTCGGTGTCCCGCTGGGGCGGCTTCCTCGACCGGATCGGCGGCTTCGACACGGGCAGCTTCGGCATCACGCCGTACGAGGCCGAGGCGATGGACCCGCAGCACCGCCTGCTGGTCGAGATGTCCTGGGAGGCGCTGGAGCACGCCGGGATTCCGCCGGCGTCCCTGGCGGGCTCGCAGACGGGCGTCTTCCTGGGCCTCGCCCACCACGACTACCTGCTGCGGACGATGGACGACGCGCTGATCGAGAACCCGTACGTGATGACGGGCAACGCGCACTCCGTCGGCGCGGGCCGGGTGTCGTACCTGCTGGGTGTCCACGGCCCCTCCGTGGCCGTGGACACCGCGTGCTCCTCCGGTCTCCTGTCCGTCCACCTCGCCTGCCAGAGCCTGCGCACCGGTGAGTCCGACCTGGCCCTGGCCGGTGCGGCGATGCTGATGATCGGGCCCGAGGTCGGCGTGCTGTTCTCCCAGTGGTCCATGCTGTCGCCCCAGGGCAGGTGCGCCGCGTTCGACGCCGCCGCCGACGGGTTCGTGCGCAGCGAGGGCTGCGCGGTCGTCGCGCTGCAGCGGCTGGACGACGCGATACGCGACGGCCACCGGGTCCTCGCCGTCATCCGAGGCTCGGCGGCCAACCAGGACGGACGCTCCGACAACATCGTCGTCCCCTCGGCGACGGCGCAGGAAGCCGTGCAGCGGCGCGCACTGCGCACGGCCGGCGTGGACCCCGCCCGGGTGGGGCTGGTGGAGGCGCACGGCCCCGGCACACCGACCGGCGACCCGGTGGAGTTCAAGGCGCTCGCCGCCGTCTACGGCGCCGGTGACCAGCCGTGCGCGGTCGGCTCCGTGAAGACGAACATCGGTCACACCGAGTCGGTCTCCGGGGTGGCCGGCCTCATCAAGACGGTGATGGCGCTGCGCCACGGCCACGTACCGGCGAACCTGCACTTCAACGAGTGGAACCCGGACATCTCCCCCGACGGGACACGGCTGTTCGTGCCGACCGCCCTCGAGGAGTGGCCGGTGAGCGGCGTACCGCGACTGGCCGCGGTCTCCTCCTACGGTTTCAGCGGTACCAACGTCCACGTCGTCGTCGAGCAGGCCCCCGACACCGCGAGCCCCTCCACGGCCGCCGCGCGGCCCGCGGCGGCGGCGACCGAGACCGGGACCGTGCCCCCGGACGAAGAGCGGGTACGGCCGTACGTGCTGTCGGCGAGCACGCCGGAGGCCCTCGCGGAAACCGCCGAACGGGTGGATCAGTGGCTGTCCGGCGACGGTGCGTCGGTGCCGTTGAGCGATGTGGGCTACACGCTGGCCCGTGGCCGCGACCACCGCAAGGAACGCCTCGTCGTCCTGGCCTCCACCCGGGACGAGCTCGTCGACCGGCTCAAACTGGCCGCCACGTCCCAGGCCGGCGAGGGCATCGTGGCGGGCTCCGTCGGCACCCACGGCGGCGGCACGGTCTGGCTGTTCTCCGGACAGGGCTCCCAGTGGGCGGGCATGGGCCGGGCGCTGCTGGACAGCGAACCCGCGTTCGCCGCGGCGATCGACGAACTCGAGCCGCTCATCGCCCGGGAGGCGGGCTTCTCCGTGCGCGCCGAACTGGTCGGCGAAACCACCGTAACCGGGATCGAGCGGGTCCAGCCCACCATCTTCGCGATGCAGGTGGCGCTCGCCGCGGCCTGGCGGGCGCGCGGTGTCGAACCCGCCGCCGTGATCGGGCACTCCCTGGGCGAAGTGGCCGCGGCGGTCGTCGCCGGCGCACTGTCCTACGACGACGGGGCCAAGGTGATCTGCCGCCGGTCCTCGCTGCTCACCCGCATCGCCGGCGGTGGTGCCATGGCCACCGTCGAACTCCCCCACGAACAGGTCGAGGCCGAGCTGGCCGCCGAGGGCGTCGAGGACGTCGGCGTCGCGGTGGTGGCCTCCGCCGGCTCCACGGTCGTCGCGGGCGACCCCGAGCGGATCCGCCTGCTGATCGCCGGCTGGGAGGCCCGTGACCTGCACACCCGTCAGATCGCCGTGGACTACGCCTCACACTCCCCGCACGTCGATCCGATCCTTGCGGACCTGGGCGCGCGCCTGGGCGACCTGACCCCCGTGGAGCCGACCGTCCCGTTCTACGGCACCGTACTGGACCCGAAGGAACCGGCCGCGTTCGACGCCGGCTACTGGGTGAGCAACCTGCGCCGGCCCGTGCGGTTCGCCGACGCCGTCAACGCGGCCGTGGTCGACGGACACCGGGTGTTCGTCGAGGTCTCCCCGCACCCGCTGCTCACCCACGCGGTCACCGAGACCGCCCACGCCATCGGCCGGGACGCGATCACCGTACCCACCCTCCGCCGTGACCAGGACGCCCGGCACGGGCTGCTGCCCCAGCTGGCCGGCCTGCACTGCACCGGTGTTCCCGTCGACTGGGAACGCGAATACCCCACCGGAGACCTGGCCGACGTCCCCCTCCCGGTGTGGGCGGGGCGTGACCTCGGGGTCCTCGCCACGGCCGTACAGCGGCCTGGCTCGTCGAACGCGGCCGTCCATCCGCTGCTCGGCGCGCACCTGCGGCCCGTGGACAGCGACGACGAGCACCACTGGCAGGTGCGCGTCGGCGGCCGCGAGCTGCGCTGGCTGGGCGACCACCGCGTCCACGGCCGGCCGGTCATGCCGGGCGCCGCGTACTGCGAGATGGCCCTGAGCGCCGCCCGCACCGTCTTCGGCACGGAGCCGGAGGGCGCGGACACGGTCGAGGTGACCGACCTGACCCTCCACGAGATGCTGCCCCTGGACGAGGACACCGTGGTGTCCACCCGGGTACGCCCCGTCGCCGAGGGCCTGGTCCGGTTCGAGGCCCTGACCCGCCGCGACGGCGATGAACCGACCAGCCTCGCCACCGGTTCGCTGCGCCGTGCCACCCTGACCCGGCCGGACCGCCGCGACCCGGCCGAACTCCTCGAACGCCACCCCGGGACCCTCGACCCGCGTGACGCCTACGCCAAGTTCCAGGCGGCGGGCGTCGAACACGACGAGCTGTTCGCCGCCCTCACCGCGCTGCACCTGTCCGAGGACGCCGGTGTCGAGCAGTCGGTCCTCGCCGAGATCCGGATTCCCGCCGGGGTGCGCGCGCACCTGAACTCCTACGGCATGCACCCGGTGCTGATCGACGGCCTGCTGCAGGCCCTGGCCGCTCATCCGGCGCTGCTCCGCGACGCGTTCCCGGTCGGGGCGGGCTCCGTGCGCGTGTACGGCGATCCGCACCACGGGCGCTACTGCCTGGCCCGGCTGCGCCACCTCGACGAGCACCTCGCCGTGGGCGATGTGACGCTCCTCGACGAGGACGGCCATGTGCTCGCCGAGATCGAGCGGGTGCGCCTGGCCACCCAGGACCGCCGGCTCGCCGAACGGCTGCTGGCCCTCGACTGGGAACGGGTCCAGCCCGCTTCGCAGCAGCCCGCCGGGCGGTGGCTGGTCGTGACCGAGGACGACGCGGGTCCCGAGGCATTCCTCCGCGAACTCACCGCGACCCTCGCCACCAACACCGGCTGCGCCCACCTGGCCGTCGGAGCGAGCCCCGGGACGGACCGGGACCTCGCCGCCGCGCTCGACGACCGGCCGGCCGGAGAGCCGCTGCACGGCCTGGTGCTGCTGTGCCCGCCCGCGACCGGCGTGGCCGACGAGGCCGCCGTCGACCGGGCCGAACGCCGCGTCAACCGGCTGGTGCAGCTCGTGAGCCTGCTGGCCGAGCGCACCGAGACCAGCACACCCCGCCTGTGGGTGGTCACCCGCGACGCCCAACCCGTCCACGACGGCGACGGAACGAACCTGGAACAGACGCCCCTGCGCGGTCTGTGCCGAGTGATCGGGCACGAGCACCCCGAACTCGACGTGGTCAGCGTCGACGTCGACACCGACACCACGGCCGGACAGCTGGCCGCCACGCTGTGCGCCGGCACGGACGCCGACGAGATCGCCCTGCGCCACGGCGACCTGTACGTCGCACGGCTCAAGGTGGCGCCGCTCCACGAGGACGACCGCAAGACACGGCGGATCCGCCACGGACACGACGGCTACGCGCTGGCGGTACGGCACGCGGGCGATCTGGGCAGCTTCGAACTCGTCGACGCGGGACGGCGCCGGCCCGGCCCGGGGGAGATCGAGATCAAGGCCGAGGCGTTCGGCCTGAACTATGCCGACGTGCTCAACGCGATGGGCCTGTACAAGACCATCGACGGCGAGCCCATGCCCTTCGGGTTCGACTGCGCCGGCACCGTGACCGCCGTCGGCGACGACGTCACCTCGCACCGGGTCGGCGACCGGGTCGCGGCGCTGCACCCCGGTGCGTTCCACTCCTTCGCGGTCGTGCCCGCAGTCAAGGCGGTGGCGATCCCCGGCGACGTCACCTTCGAGGAGGCGGCCGCACGCCCCAGCGTGTACGCCACCACCTGGTACGCCCTGCACCGGCTGTGCCGGCTCGGCGCCGGGGAACGGATACTGATCCACTCAGCGACCGGTGGCGTGGGGCTCGCCGCGATCTCCGTCGCCCGGCACTTCGGGGCCGAGATCTTCGCCACCGCCGGAACCGAGGCCAAGCGACGGTATCTGCGCGACCTCGGCATCAAGCACGTCTTCGACTCCCGATCCACCCGCTTCGCCGACGAGATCCGCGAACTCACCGGCGGCGAGGGCGTCGACGTGGTGCTCAACTCGCTCACCGGCGCCGCCCAGCGGGCCGGACTGGATCTGCTGCGCATCGGCGGCCGCTTCGTCGAACTCGGCAAGAAGGACATCTACGCCGACGCGCGCATCGGGCTCTACCCCTTCCGCCGCAACATCTCACTGCACAGCATCGACCTCGGGGTGCTCGACCACGACTACCTCGGCGGCGTCCTCAGGGAGGTCCACGACCTCCTCGCCACGGGCGCGCTCCAAGCCCCGCCGCACACCGTCCACCCGCTCGACGAAGCCGCCACGGCCTTCCGCACACTCGCCGCCGGCGACCACATCGGCAAGATCGTCCTTGCGCTCCCGCGGGACGGTGAGGGCCGCGCCGTCGTCCGGCCGGACCAGGTGCCCGTCGTCCGCGGCGACGGCGCCTACGTCGTGACCGGCGGACTCGGCGGACTGGGCCTGCTGCTCGCCCGCTGGCTCTCCGGTGCCGGCGCCGGCCGCATCGTCCTCAACGGCCGTTCCGCGCCCTCCCAGGACGCCGAGACCGTCATCCAGGAACTGCGCGCCACCGGCTCCGACATCGAGGTGGTCCTCGGCGACATCGCCGTGCCCGGCACCGCGGACGACCTCGTCCGGGCCGCCACCGCGAGCGGTCTGCCGCTGCGCGGCGTGGTCCACGGCGCCGCGGTGATCGCCGACGCCGCGATCACGAGCCTCGACAAGGACCAGGTCGAGCGCGTCTGGGCGCCCAAGGCACGAGGAGCGCTGCGGCTGGAACAGGCCTGCCGTGACCTGCCCCTCGACTGGTGGTTCGGCTTCTCCTCCGCCTCCGGCCTCCTCGGGTTCCCCGGCCAGGCCTCGTACGCCGCCGCCAACGCGCTCCTCGACGGCCTGACCGTCTGGCGGCGCGGCCACGGGCTCCCGGCACTCAGCGTCAACTGGGGAGCCTGGGAAGAGGTCGGACGCGGCACCTTCTTCGCCGAGAGCGGCCACGCCATGATCGCCCCCGACGAAGGCATCAACGCCTGCGACACCCTGCTGCGCCACGACCGGGCCCGCGCGGGCTATCTGGCCATCCTCGACGGGGCCTGGCAGAAGATGTTCGCGCAGAAGATGGGCTCCCCCTTCTTCGCGGCGATCCCCGCCGGCGGCACCGCGGAAGGCACCGCGGACACCGCCCAGCAGGCCGTCCTCGCCGAGCTGCGGCTCACCGACCCCGCCGGCCGCCAGGTCTTCCTGGAGCGGCACCTCACCGAGCAGGCGGCCGAGATCCTCCGGGTGGACCCGGCCGGCCTGGACCCGGACCTGTCCCTGACCGACTACGGCCTCGACTCCCTCATGGCGCTCCAGCTGAGCACACGCATCGGCAGGGAATTCGATGTGCGCATCACGCCCAAGCAGATGCGGCAGGACTCCAGCCTGGCCGCCCTCGCCACACGCATCATCGACCGGCTCAACCTCGAGACGGCCCGGTAGCCCGACGCCGGCCTCCCGCTGATTGCCGTCGGCGGAACCGCCCCTCACCGGTTCCGCCGACGGGAGTCGTCATCCCAGCGCACACCGGAGGGATCCCCCTGTGGTCAAACAACCGTCCCACGCGCCGCACGCGGCGACCGGAATCGTGAGTCTGCTGGTGCTCCTCGCCACGATCCCGGTACTGCCGCCGATCCCCGCCTTCGGTTCGTCCGAGGACGAGATCGTGACCTTCTACGCCACCCACGCCACCCGCGGCTACGTCTACCAGTTCATGGCGGGGCTGGCGCTGCTCGCGGCGCTGTGGTTCCTCGGCTACGCGTACGCCCGGCTCCGCCGCGAGGTGCCGCACAGCCCGCTGCCGATCATCATGCTGGCCGCGGGCACCGCCTGGGCCACCTTCGCGACCGTGTTCCTGGGGCTCTTCCAGATCTTCTCGGTCTGGGCCGAAGACCCCGCGACGCACGCCCTGTTGAGGGCGTTCTCGGACGCGTACGTCCTGGGCTTCATGTTCAACGTCCTGCCCGCCGCGGTCATGGTCGCGGCGGGGTCGTGGAGCATGCGGCCGGCGGCGGGCTGGCCGGGCTGGCTGAAGCCGCTGGGCATGGTCGCGCTGGTCCTTCAGGTGCTGGGCGGCGTGCCGCTGGTCTTCCCCGACGGCCCCCTCGAACCCGGCGGTCTGATCACGTACGGACCGTTCTTCCTGGTCCTTCTCTGGATCTGCCTGGCCAGCGTCGCGGCCACCCGATGGGAGCGCTCCGGCGCCGGGCAGCACCGGGAAGTCCCCGCCGCGGCCCTTCCGGTGGAGCTCTGAGATGACGGACAGTTTCGACGTGGTCGTCGTGGGCGCCGGCCTGGGGGGCCTGCAGATGCTGCACCAGGTCCGCGAAGCCGGCCTCACGGTGCGGGTGTTCGAAGCCGGCGGCGGGGCGGGCGGCACCTGGTACTGGAACCGTTATCCGGGCGCCCGCTGCGACGTGGAGAGCCTCGAATACTCCTACCAGTTCTCCGAGGAGCTGCAGAAGGACTGGGAATGGACCCGGCGTTACGCCTCCCAGCCCGAGATCCTGCGCTACGTCGGCCACGTCGTGGAACGCTTCGACCTGGACCGCGACATCCAGTACGACACCCGCGTCGTGGCGTTGACGTACGACGAGCCGGCCTGCCGGTGGACGGTGCGCACCGAGGCCGGGGAAGAGGCGGTGGCACGGTTCGTCGTCCTGGCGACGGGGTGCCTGTCCTCGGTCAACCTGCCGGACATCCCCGGCAGGGAGACGTTCTCCGGCGAGATCCTGCACACCGCCCGCTGGCCGCACGAGCCGGTCGAACTGTCCGGCAGGCGCGTCGGCGTGGTCGGCACGGGCTCGTCCGGCGTGCAGCTGATCCCGGCCATCGCCGAGGAGGCGAAGGAGCTCCACGTCTTCCAGCGCACGGCCGCGTACACGCTGCCCGCCCGCGACCAGCCGCTCGACCCCGGGCTGCAGGCGGCCGTCAAGGCCGACTACGCGGGATTCCGGGCGCGCAACAACGCGATGGCGACGGCCGGCCTGTCGCGGTACCCGACCAACCCGTCCTCGGTCTTCCTCGTCTCCGCCGCCGAACGCGAGGCCGCCTTCGAGTACTTCTGGGGACTGGGCGGGCCACTGCTGCTGCGCTCCTTCGGCGACCTCATGGCCGACGCGGCCGCCAACGAGCTGGTCGCCGACTTCATCCGCGGGAAGATCCGCCAGATCGTCCAGGACCCCGACGTCGCGGAACTGCTCTCGCCGAAGCAGCCCGTCGGCTGCAAGCGCGTCTGCGTGGGCACCGGTTACTACGAGACCTTCAACCGGCCGAACGTGCACCTCGTCGACGTGGCCTCGGCTCCGATCGAGGAGATCACCCCGGACGCACTGCGCACCGCGGCCGGCACCCACGGGCTCGATGTGATCGTCTTCGCCACCGGGTTCGACGCCATGACGGGCGCACTGCTCGGCATCGACATCCGCGGGCGTGACGGACTGCCGCTGAAGGAGATGTGGGCGGCCGGTCCGCGCACCTATCTGGGCCTCGGCGTTCCCGGTTTCCCGAACCTGTTCACGATGACGGGCCCCGGCAGCCCGTCGGTGCTGACGAACATGCTGGTGGCGATCCACCAGCACGCGACCTGGATCGGGGACTGCCTGAAGTACCTGGCCGACAACGACATCAGCGCGATCGAGGCCACCCGGGAGGCCGAGGAGGCGTGGGGGCTCCGCGTCAACGAGGTAGCCGGCCGGACCCTGTTCTCCTCCTGCGACTCCTGGTATCTCGGCGCGAACATCCCCGGCAAGAAGCGTGTGTTCATGCCATTCGTCGGCTTCCCGGCCTATGCGCGGACGTGCGCCGAGGTCGCGGCGGGCGGTTACCAGGGCTTCGCCCTGACACGTCTCGGGGCCTGACACACCAGGTCCCGGCCACGACCGCGACGCGCAGGTCCCGGTCACCACCGAGCTGACAGGAGCACACCATGACACAGCGAGAAGCGCCGGAGATCGACTTCGACCACCACTCGCAGGAGTACGGGCGCGACCCCTGGGCCGCCAACCTCGACCTGATCAAGCGCTGCCCGGTGGCCCACAGTTCGCACCACGGCGGCTTCTACGTCGTCACCGGGTACGAGCAGGTCGCCGACGTGGCCAGGCGGACGGAGGTGTTCTCCTCCGCCCACGAACTGCCCAACACCCCCGGCCGTCCCCAGGGCACGATCATCCCGGCCACCACCTTCCGCGCGCTGCCGCTGGAGATGGACCCGCCGGAGTTCCTGGGCTGGCGCCGCGCCCTGAACCGCTTCTTCTCGCCCACGGTCGCACGGCAGCTGCGCCCCCGGATCCAGGCCTACGCCACCTGGTGCGTCGACCAGTTCATCGAGAAGGGCGAGACGGACCTGGTCCTGGACCTGGCCGGCGCGGTCCCCGCGCTGCTCACCCTGGACATGGTGGGACTGCCGACGGACAACTGGCGCCTGTACGCCGAGGCGGTGCACTCGCTCGCCTACACCCCGTCCGGCACCCCGGAGTACCAGCAGGTCGAAATCGGTTTCGGGATGCTCCTCAAGGAGGTGCAGGAGACGATCGCCCGGCGCCGGGCGAACCCGAAGGAAGACCTGATCAGTTTCCTGACCCAGATGGAGGTCGACGGAGAGAGGATCGGCGACGCGGACATCATCGCGGTGTGCAGCGCCATGATCGCCGGCGGCATGGACACCACTACCGCGCTGTTCGCCTCGGCCTTCGAGCACCTCGACCGGGATCACGCCGCCCGCCGCCGGCTGATCGAGGAGCCGGAGACGGTTCCCAGGGCGTGCGAGGAGTTCCTGCGCTACTTCACCCCCGTGGTCTGCGTCGGCCGTACGGTCACGCGCGACGACGAGATCGGCGGTTTCCCCGTCTCCCGCGGCGAACGGGTCCTCATCTCCTGGGCGGCCGCCAACCTCGACCCCGAGGTCTTCCCCGACCCGCTGACCATCGACTTCGACCGGGACACGCGCAAGCACGCGGCGTTCGGCATCGGCATGCACCGGTGCATCGGGCGCCACATCGCGCAGACGGACTTCGAGGTGGTGCTCACCGAGGTGCTCCGGCGCATGCCCGACTACCGACTGGTCGAGGGCGCGGCCGAACGCTATCCGACCGTCGGACAGATCAACGGCTACGTGAAGATGCCCGCTCGATTCACCCCCGGTCCCCGCGTCGGCCCCGACGTCGCGAACGCCGGAGACCTGCTTCCCGATCTGAAGCTCGACCTGTGACTCCCACCGGCGCGCAGGAGGTTCCTTCCGTGGCAGAGACCGAGGACACCGCCCCGTCCTACCCGATTCCCCGGGCCGCCGGCCGCCCGCTCGACCCCCCGCCGTTGCTGCGTGAACTGCGCGAGCGGCGACCCGTGAGCAGGGTGACGCTCTGGGACGGCCGGACCGCCTGGCTGGTGACCCGGCACGAGGACGTGCGCCAGGCGCTGCGCGACCCGCGGCTCAGCGCCGACGTGGGGCACCCCTCCTATCCGTTCTTCTCCGAGGGACAGGTCGCCACCCGTGACATGCTCCGGAGCTTCATCCGCATGGATCCGCCCGAGCACGACCGGCACCGCCGCATGCTCACCCCGGAGTTCAGGGTCAAGCACGTGGAGTCGATGCGTCCGGGCGTCCAGGAGACCGTGGACCGGCTGCTGGAGGACATGATCGAGGCCGGCTCCCCGGCCGACTTCGTCACGGCCTTCGCGCTGCCGCTGCCCTCCCTGGTCATCTGCCGGCTGCTCGGTGTGCCCTACGCCGACCACGACTTCTTCCAGCGGTGCAGTGCCGTGGCGTTCGACCGGGAGTCCACGGCCGGGGAGATCCGCAGCAGCCGCGAGCAGTTGACGGACTACCTCGCGCGACTCGTGGCGGCGAAGGCCGAGCATCCCACCGACGACCTGATCAGCCGTCTGGTCACGCACCAGGAGGCCGCGGGTCGTCTGACGCGCCGGGAGGTCGTCAACACCGGCCTGCTGCTGCTCGTCGCGGGCCACGAGACCACCGCGAACATGACGGCCCTGTCCGTGCTCGACCTGCTGCGCCACCCCGGACAGCTGGAACTGCTGCGGGAGCGGCCCGAACTCATCCCCGGTTCCGTGGAGGAACTGCTGCGACGGCACAGCGTCGCCCACAACGGCCTGCCCCGGGTCGCCGTCGAGGACATCGAGATCGGGGGCACCACCGTCCCGGCCGGGGACGCGGTACTGCTCTCGCTCGCAGCCGCCAACCACGACCCGCGGGTCTACGAGGACCCGGACCGGCTGGACGTCGAGCGCAACGCGCGCGGACACCTCGCCTTCGGCTTCGGCGTCCACCAGTGCATCGGGCAGCCGCTCGCCCGCCTGGAACTTCAGGTCGCCCTCGCCACCGTGCTGCGGCGGCTGCCCGGACTCCGGCTGGTGCACGAGTCGCCCCAGGAACCGGACTGCCGGCACAGCATGACCATCTTCGGACTCCACAGCCTGCCCGTGGCCTGGTGAGCCCTGGGCCCGCCCCGGCGCTCCCCGGCGCCCCGACCACCCCTCTTCCCGTCCGGAGCACTCCTGTGACCACACCGGCGAATGCCGTCGACACGGCACGCATCGACACGGCACGCCTCGCCGGCACACGGCTGGACACCCTGCTGGCCGAGGCCGTCGAACGCGGCGTCACCCCGGGCGTCTACGTCATGACCGCCGACCGCGACGGCGTCGTCCACTCCGGCGGTGCCGGGACCCGGGACGGCGTCGCGCCCTGGGGCGAGGACACCATCGCCTGGATCGCCTCCATGACCAAGTCGATCGTGGCCGTCGCCGCGCTGCAGCTGGTCGAGCAGGGCGCGATCGGTCTCGACGACCCCCTGGCGGACGTGCTGCCCGAACTCGCCGCGCCCCAGGTGCTCGAGGGCTACGACGGCGACGTGCCACGGCTGCGACCGGCCCGGTCGGCGGTCACACTGCGCCGGCTGCTGTCGCACACCGGCGGCTTCGGCTACCCGTTCCTGTGCCCGGACCTCGCGCGCTACCACGAGGCCAACGCCCTCCCCTCGACCAGGGCGGGGCGGCTGTCCACGCTCGTGGACTCGCCGCTGGTCCAGGACCCGGGCACCGACTTCCGCTACGGCATGGGACTCGACTGGGTGGGCCTGGCCATCGCCCGGATCACCGGCACCGACCTGGAGACCCGTCTGCGCGAGCACATATGCGGCCCGCTCGGCATGACCGACACCGCCTTCCGCGTCGCCGACCGGGGCCGGCTCGCCGTACTGCACGCCCGCACGCCCGAGGGGCTGGTGCCGGTGCCGTTCGAGCTCTCGCAGGAGCCCGAGCTGGTTTCCGCCGGCGGCGGGCTCTACGGCAGCCCGCGCGACTACCTGACCTTCCTGCGCATGATCGCGGCCGGCGGCACCCTGCACGGCACGAGGATCCTCGGCGCGCAGACCCTCGCCGAGGCGCGGCGCAGCCAGTCCGGCCCGGTGCGTCGGATGGTCTCGGCCGCCCCGGCCGTGTCGCACGACATCGAACTGCTCCCCGGCACGCCGGTCACATGGTCGCTGCTGGGCATGCGCAACGAGGCGCCGACGCCGCAGGGGCGCCCGGTCGGCACGCTGGCCTGGGCCGGGGGAGCCAACTCCTACTACTGGGTGGACGGCGGCACCGACGGCCACGGCGCGGCCGTGGTGTTCACGCAGATCGTGCCCTTCGCCGATCCGGCCGTGCTCCGTCTCGTCGCGGCGGTCGAGCAGGCCGTCCGGGCCGGCGGATGAGCAACTCCCTTGCCAGTCTGTTAAGTTACAGGTGACTTACCAGTATCCACAGGGGGGAGTGGCGCGATCATGGAGCGGGCCGGACGGCTTGCGGGCGTGGACCGCCGCGAGCAGGTGCTGAAGATCGCCGCGGAGGAGTTCGCCGCACACGGGCTGCACGGGGTGTCCGCCGAGGTGATCGCCCGCAAGGCGGGCATCACCCACGCCTACGTGTTCCGGCTCTTCGGCACGAAGAAGCAGCTGTTCCTCGAAGTCGTCCGCCGCGCCTTCACCGCCATGGCCGACGGCCTCGCCGAGGCCGCCGGCCCGGCCAAGGGCCTCCAGGCGCTGGCCGCGATGGGGCAGCGCTACCACGACAGTCTGTCCGACCGCACCCTGCTCCTGCTCCAGCTGCAGGCGTTCGCCGCATGCGGCGACCCGGAGCTGCGCGCGGCCGTGCGGGAGAGCTTCGGCGAGCTCTGGCAGGCCGTCAGCGATCTCACCGGTCTGGACGCCGTCCAGGTCAAGACCTTCATGGCCTACGGCATGCTGCTCAACACCAGCGCCGCGCTGGGGCTGGCGGAGCTCGAAGCGGACTGGGCGGCCCAGGCCACCACCCGTATCCGGACAGGGCTGTTCGAGCACCTGACGAGCGAGGCGAACCGATGACCGACACCGCAACCGAGTCCACGCCAGAGGTCGTCGGCAGCCGCCCGCTGGTGCCCGCGCTGATGTTCATCGCCCTGGTCGTCGCGGTGGTGGGCAGCCTCGGGGCGCCACTGATCACCGCGGTGGCCGGGAAGTTCCACGTCTCGCTGGCCGCGGCGCAATGGACGCTCACCGCCCCGCTGCTGGTCGGCGCCATCGCCACCCCGGTCCTGGGGCGCCTGGGCACCGGGCCGCGCCGCCGCCAGGTCATCCTCGCCACTCTCGCCACCGTGGTGGTCGGCAGCCTGCTGACCACCGTGCCGCCGTCGTTCGGCTGGCTGCTGGCCGGCCGCGTGGCGCAGGGCGCCGGTCTCGGCCTGACCGCGCTGATGATGGGCGTGGCCCGCGACCATCTGCCGGAGCAGCGCTCCGGGCCGACCATCGCGTTGCTGTCGGTGGCGTCCACGGTCGGCATCGGCGTCGGCTACCCGCTCGCCGGCCTCCTCACGGACCTCTCCGGGCTGCGCGCGGCGTACGGAATGGGCCTGCTGATCACTGTGATCGCGCTGGCGGCGGCCTGGTGGGCGGTGCCGCAGCCGCCGCCGGGCCGATCCATGGCGGTCGACGTGCCCGGGGCCACGTTGCTCGGCGCGGGTCTGCTGGTCCTGCTGCTGGCGATCAGCCAGACCACCCTGTGGACGCGGCACCCGGCGCTCGCCGCGGCCCTGCTCGCCGCCGCCGTCGTGCTGCTGGCGGTGTGGGTGTGGCGCGAACGCCGGTGCGCCACCCCGCTGGTGGACCTGGCACTGCTCCGGCACCCCGCGGTGGCCGGCGCCAACGTGACCATGCTCCTCGGCGGCGTCGGCATGTACCTGCTGCTGACGCTGGTCACCCGCTATGTGCAGACACCCGCGGCGGTCGGCTACGGCTTCGGTGTGGACGTCTTCGTCGCGGGCCTGGTCCTCGTCCCGTTCTCGGCGCTGGGCTTCGCCGGCGGCAAGCTGGCGCCACCGCTGCGCAAGCGGCTCGAGGCCGCGACGGTGCTCGCCGCCGGAGGCGCCATGGTGCTGGGGGCGCTGGTGGTGTTCGCGCTCGCCCGGGGCCACTTGTGGCTGGCCTTCGCCGTGATGGGGCTGCTGGGCCTGGGCGTCGGCGTCTTCTCCGCCGCGATGCCTGCCGCGATCCTCGCCGTCACGCCCGCGGAGGAGACCTCCAGCGCGATGAGCTTCAACCAGGTGGTGCGCAGCGTGGGCTTCTCCGTCGGCAGCGCACTCGGGGGCCTGGTGCTCGGCGCCCACACCGCCTCCGGGGCGACGTTCCCCGCCGAGTCCGGATACACCGCGGCCGCCTGGGCCGGTGCGGCCTCGATGGCGGTGACGATCGTGATCAGTCTGGTCCTGCGGCGCACCGCCAGGGCGCGTGCCCGCTGACGCCGGCCTTCGTGCCGGGCGGGGCCGTCCGGCCGTGGGCCGGCCGTCCCCGCCCACCTTTCACCGCCCCAGGCTGTGCCGGATGACGTCGTAGGTCTGCTCGAGGCAGGTGAGCGAGCGCAGTTGGGACTCGTCGAGCCTGATGCCGTACTTGCGTTCCAGGACCACGAGGACTTCCAGGGACATCAGGGAGTCCACCCCGAGGTCGTCGACGAACAGAGCGGTGTCCGTCAGGTCATCTTCGGGCAGGTCGAACACGTCGGCGAGGGTGGCGCGCAGGTCGTCCCGGTCGAGGGTCGACTGTCCGGTGGTGCTCATGATGGCCTCCTTGAGGTGAGGGTCAGACGGCAGCCGGGGCCAGGGCCGACTGCTGAAGGTCGTCCGGGGTGTTGACACAGGCGACCCGGGCGCCCTTGTCGATGCGGCGCACCATGCCCGCCAGGGTCTTCCCGGGGCCCAGTTCGATGAAGGAGCGGCACCCGAGTTCGTCCGTGATCGTGCGTACGGAGCGCTCCCACAGCACGGGACCGACCATCTGCCGGTCGATGAGGGCGCGCCAGTCGTCGCCGGCGAGGTGAGCGCGGGCGTCGACGTTGGCCACGACGGGGGTGTGCGCGTCGCGGAAGACGACGGTGGCGCACGCCCGGCGCAGGACCGCCCGGGCCGGTTCCATCAGTGGGCTGTGGAACGCTCCGGCGACCGCGAGCCTGATGACCTTCATGCCGTGCTCCGGCGCCGCGTCGGCGACCGCGTCCACCCCCGCCGCACTGCCCGAGACGACGGTCTGCCCGGGCGCGTTCTCGTTCGCCAGCCACACCGGGGTGCCCGCGGCGTCGGCGGCGGCGACCAGCTCGCGGACGCTCTCGGCGGTGCCACCGACCACGGCGCCCATGGTTCCTGGGCCGGACTCGACCGCCTCCCGCATCGCCGTGCCCCGGGCCGCGACCAGTCGTGCGCCGTCGGCCACGGACACCACTCCGGCGGCCGCCAGGGCCGAGTACTCACCGAGGCTGTGGCCCGCGCAGGCGGCCACCGGCAGACCGGGCCACCGGTCGCGCAGGGCGGTCAGGGCCATCATGGACACGGCGTAGACGGAGATCTGCGCGAGATCCGTGCGGCGCAGCGTCTCGGCGTCGGCGCGCAGCAGGGCGTGCTCCACGTCCATGCCGCTGTGCCGTGCGATGTCGTCGACGATCCGCCACTGCGGGGTCTCGCGCCAGGGTCCGCCCATGTGCGGCTGCTGACTGCCCTGCCCGGGGAAGAGGAGGGCGTACGGGGCAGTGGGTGGCGCGCCGTCCGGTGTCCCGGCGGTCATCGGCCCAGCGCCGTCCACCCGCCGTCGACCGGCAGCACGACGCCGGTGACGTAGGTCGCGTCGAGCAGCAGGAACTCGATGACGGACGCCACCTCGTCCACCCGGGCCAGCCTGCCGAGCGGGGTGCGCCGTTCGGTCTCCGAGAGGTCGTATCCGTTGGCCACCATGCTCTCCACGAACGGTGTGAGGGTCTGCCCCGGTGCCACCGTGTTGGCGCGTATGCCCGCCTCCGCCCACTCCATCGCCAGCACCCGGGTCAGCTGCGCGAGCGCCGCCTTCGCCGGGCCGTAGTCGCCCTGCTTGCGCGACGCCGTGATGCCGGTGGTGGAGCCGATCGAGACCATCGACGCGTCCTGTGCACGGTGCCGGTCGGCCGACAGCAGACGGCTGCCGAACGCCTGGGCCAGCAGCAGCGTCCCGCGCACATGGACGTCCATGAGGTGCTGCCAGGCGGGCAGATCGAGGTGCACGGTGTTCAGCAGCTGACCGTGCGCGCCCGCCGAGACCACCAGCCGGTTCACCGGGCCGATCCGCTCCTCGGCGGTGTGGAAGGCCGTATCGACCGCGTCGGCGTCGGTGATGTCGGTCTCGATGACCTCCAGCCGGCCGGGCGGCGCGTCCAGCGCGGCCGCTCCCAGCGGGTTGATGTCCAGGACGGTGACCGCGACACCGCGCTTGAGGAGCCGGCCGGCGACCTCCGAGCCGATCCCGCTCGCCCCGCCCGCCACGATCGCATGTTCCCGCCGATGCATCGATTCCACGTCCATGGTCTCCTCCACCCGGCTCACCCCGGCGAAGACGTCGGTTGCGTACGTGGGCCGAGCGTCGCGGAACCCCAGCTGGACGCAGGCGCGTTGACACCTACCTGTCACTGTGCCCGCCCCGGAAGCGGCAGCTTGGTGCCATTACCCGCGGCCGCCTCCCGCGGCGCGCCTACGGTCCTCGGCGACCGGCACGCCCTCGCCGAGCGAGAAGGAGCGCGATGAGCGAAACGACCACGCAGACCGGCTTGAGCGGGCCGGACCTGCCACACAGCAAGGCGCCGTGCCCGTTTCCGATGCCCAGGGCACACCCCCTCGACCCGCCCCCGCAGTTCGCCCGCATGCGCGACCAAGGCCCGGTCGCACCGGTCGAGTTGTGGGACGGCAGCCGGGCCTGGCTGGTCACGCGGTACGAAGAGGCGCGCACGGTCCTCGCGGACCGCCGCTTCAGCTCCGACGTGACGCGCCCCGGGTTTCCGACCTACTACGAGGGCCAGCGGGCCGTCGTCGAACTGGCGCCCTCGTTCATCCGCACCGATCCCCCCGAGCACAGCCGGCTGCGCCGGATGCTCACGCGTGACTTCATGCTCCGGCAGGTGGAGACGCTGCGGCCGTCCGTCCGGCACACCGTCGACTCCCTCGTCAAGGACATCCGCGCCGGCGGCGGACCGGTGGACCTGATCAAGTCCCTGGCCCTGCCCGTCCCCTCGCTGACGGTCTGCCGGCTCCTGGGCATCCCCTACGAGGACCACGAGATCTTCCAGGAGCTGACGAACGTCAACCTCTCCCGCAACTCCACCCGGGAGCAGACCGAGACCGCCACGCACGACCTGCTGTCCTGGCTGGACGACCTCGTCACCGCCCAGGAACGCGAGCCGGGCGACGGCCTGCTCGGCCGGCTGGTCGTGGAACAGGTCAGGGCGGGCAGGCTCAGCCACGACGACCTCGTGGCCATGGCACGGCTGCTGGTGGTGGCCGGCCACGAGACGACGGCCAACATGCTCGGGATGACCTTGCTGACCTACATGCGCCAGCCGCGGTCCTTCGACGGCGTCGACACCGATCCGGCGAAGCTGAAGTCGGCCGTCGAGGAACTGCTGCGCTACCACAGCATCATCCAGATCGGTCTGGCACGGGTGACCACCGAGCGGGTGCGGATCGGCGACACCTGGATCGGACCCGGTGAAGGAGTGATCGTCTCGCTGCTGGCGGCCAACCGGGACGAGCGCGCGTTCGCCACGCCCGACGCGTTCGTCGTGGACCGACCGGCGACGCCCAAACACATCGCGTTCGGATTCGGGGTGCACCAGTGCATCGGCCAGGCCCTGGCCCGGCTCGAAGTGCAGGAGCTGCTGTGTGGTGTGGTACGGCAGTTGCCCGGACTGCGCCCGCTCACCGACGTCCGGGACATGCCCTTCAGGGGCGAGATGACCGTGCACGGTGTCCACGAACTCTGGGCGACCGTATGACAGGGCCGACCGGTGGCCGGGCGCCGCTGCGCATCAGCCTCGTCCCGGAACGGTGCTGCGGCGCCGCTCAGTGCGTGGGGACCGCTCCGGAAGTGTTCGACCAGGGCGAGGACGGGCTGGTCCTGCTGCTGGATCCGACTCCGCCGGACGCGCTCCGGGAACAGGTGCGTGAAGCGGCGGAGTACTGTCCGTCCCGCGCAATTACCGTCGTCGAGTAATTCAATTCACGACAGCCGTCGGATCGGGAAAACCACCGTCAGCTTGCTGTCACTTCGGCCGAATCGGAAACCGTTCGGCATAGCGTTTTCGTACGGCGAGGGACCTCCGCAGGACTCGCCGCGGCACCGGCCCGCGATCGGCGGGCGGCAATCGAAGATGTCGAGCGAAGGGGAAGACCGTGTCCACTGCCATCGAATCCCGTAAGCAGGAAATCAAGGAGATCGTGTGCGACATCCTCGAGCTGGAGCCCGAGGAGGTCACGGAGACGAGCCTGTTCAAGGAGGACCACGGCGCGGACTCGCTGCGTGCGATCGAGATCCTGGCGAACCTGGAGCGCTCCTTCGGCGTCGTCATCGACCAGGCGGAACTCGCCCGCATGGTCAACCTGGAGAACGTCTACCAGGTCGTCGCGGAAGCCGCGGCCAAGAAGTAGCCCGTTCTCGTAGCCGGCATCGAAGTGTGCCGAGAAAGGTGAGCCGTGCAGTCTTCAGGACGTGACCACGGGCGGCGTGTCGTCATCACCGGTCTGGGCGCGGTGACAAGTGTGGGAATCGGCGCCGGGCAGTTTCTCGAGGCGCTGAGGGCCGGCCGCAGCGGAATCAAGCCCATGACGGGATTCGACACCACGGGATTCGCCTACGCCCAGGGGTGCGAAGTCACCGACTTCGACCCGGCGCCGTGGATACGGCGCTGTCCCGTGGACCGGCTGGGCCGGGCCACCCAGTTCTCCATCGCGGCGGCACGCATGGCCGTGGAGGACGCCGGCATTGCACTGGAACGACTGCGCGGCAACCGGAGCCTGGTCGCCGTCGGCACCACCGACGGCGAGTCCAGGGACCTGGACCAGCTCGTGCAGACCCAGGTGGAGCAGGGGCCGGAGCAGATGGACCCGGTGCGGGCCCGCAGGGTCCCGGTGGGCCGGCTGTCGGTGTGCATCGCCCATGAACTCGGCCTGTCCGACACGGAGGCGGTGACACTGCCCACCGCCTGCGCCGCGGGCAACTACGCGATCGGCTACGGCGCCGACGTCGTGCGTTCCGGCGAGGCGGAGTTCGCGCTGGTCGGCGGCGCCGACGCGGTGTGCCGCAAGACGTTCGTCGGCTTCTACCGGCTGGGGACCATCGCCCCCGAGCGGTGCCAGCCGTTCGACCGCAACCGCAAGGGCATCCTCACCGGCGAAGGGGCGGGCATCCTCCTGCTCGAGAGCCTGGACTCGGCCCTCGCCCGCGGCGCCCGCATCTACGCGGAGGTCCTCGGCTACGGCCTCAACTGCGACGCGGAGCACCCCGTCGCCCCCAACCGGGACAGCGTGGCCCGCTGCATGCGGCTGGCCCACGAGCACGCGGGCGTGCAGCCCGCCGACATCGACTTCATCTCGGCCCACGGCACCGGCACCAAGGCCAACGACGTCACGGAGGTCAGCGCCATCCGCACGGTCTTCGGCGACGTCCCCCCGCGCACCATCTCCACCAAGTCGATGATCGGCCACACCATGGGCGCCGCCAGCGCGCTCGCCGCCATCGCCTGCGGACTCGCCATCCGCCACCAGTTCATCCCGCCCACGATCAACCACGAGGAGACCGATCCGGAGTGCGACGTGGACTGCGTACCCAACCAGGCACGTGAGGCCGAACTGCGGGTGGTGCAGAACAACGCGCTCGCCTTCGGCGGCAACAACGCGGTCCTGATCCTGGGCCGCTGTGAAGGAGGTGCACGGCATGAGCAGGCCATCTCCTGACGGCCGTTGGGCCATCACGGGAACCGGCGCCGTCTGCAGCGTCGCGGACAGCGCGCCCGGACTCTTCGACGCGCTGTGCGCGGGCCGCAGCGGACTCGCCCGGCTGCGCGGCTTCGACCCGGCGCTGTTCGGCGCCCAGCACGCCTACGAGATGGACGAACCGCAGCGGGCCGCCGGGCCGGGGCTGCGGGACCGGCCCGGCCGGGCCACCGAGTTGCTGTGCCGGGCCATCGCCGAGGCCGTCGACGACGCCGGCCTCGGTCAGGACCTCCACGGCATCCCGGTGCTCATCGGCACGGGGCTGCGCGAGTTGCGCTCCGCCGAGCTGTGGTGGACCGACGGGGCACGGCTGGAGACCGGCGGACTGTACTTCGGGCCCGCCGTGCGCAGCCGTTTCCACACCACCGCCAGCTACACGTTCACGAACGCCTGCTCGGCCTCGCTGTACGCGCTCGGACTCGGCACGGACCTGCTCGCCACCGGTGCCGTCGACACGGTGGTCGTGGCCGGCGTGGACGTGATCACCGAGAGCATGTTCGGACTGCTCGACCGGGTCCACCCGGCTCCCGTCGACTCCGTGCGCCCCTTCGACCGCAACCGGCGGGGCGTGCTGATGGGAGACGGGGCCGCCGCGGTCGTCCTGCGCGCTCCGGCCCAGGGCGCCGCCCGGACCCCCAGGGCGTGGCTGCGGGGCATCGGTCTCAACTGCGACGCCTACCACGTCACGGCCCCCGACCCGGCCGGTGTCACCGCCGCCATGGACGCCGCGTTCACGGTGGCCGGGGTCACCCCCGGCGACATCGACCTCGTGATGGCCCACGGCACCGGCACCCTGCTCAACGACGAGGCCGAGGCGACAGCCCTCGGCAAGACCTTCGCCGCACGTGCCTCGTCCCCGCTGGTCACCGCCGTGAAGTCGATGACCGGCCACACCTCCGGAGCCTCCGGCCTGATGAGCCTGGTGGTCGCCGCGTCCAGCCTCGACACCGGCCTCGTGCCCCCCACGGTCGGACTGCACGACCCGGTCCCGGAGGCCGAGGGGCTCGACTTCGTGACCGGCACGGCGCGCCGCGCCGACCTGAGGTTCGCCCAGGTCGACGCGTTCGGCTTCGGCGGCGTCAACGCCGTCGCCATCGTGGAAAGGGCGGACTGACATGGCAGCCGTGGTGACCGGGACCGGCATCGCCGCCGCCGGTGTCGCATCGCCCGAGCAGCTCCTGAACGGCACCGGGCCCGCGGCGGACCCCGGTTTCGACCCGGTGGCGCTGCTGGGCGGACGCGGGCTGCGCTACAAGGACGGCGCGACCCGGCTGGCGATGCTGGCCGCGAAGTACGCGCTCGAGGGGGCCGCCCTGTTCGACGAGACCGGCGCGGTGGCCGAGAGCGAGTCCTTCGCCGTCGTCGTCAGCTCCAACCTCGGCAACCTCGACACGGTCTGCCAGGCGGCGGAGACGATCCGCGAGCAGGGCGTCGCCGGCACGTCGCCGATGGACCTGCCCAACGCCTCCAGCAATGTCGTCGCCTCCTCGATCGCCATCAGGTTCGGGCTGCGCGGCCCCAACCTGATGCTCTGCAACGGCGAGGCCTCCGGCCTGGACGCCGTCCACTGGGCGGCGGTGCTGATCGGTTCGGGACGGGCCCGGCGGGCGCTGGTCGTCGGGGTCGAGACCACCAACGCGTACGTCCGCGAGCTGGCCGGAGAGGTCTTCGACGGGGCGGCCGCCCTGGTGCTGGAACACCCCGGGTCCGCCGCCGCACGCCGGGCGCCCGCTCTGGCCCGGGTGGGCGCCTACGTGCGCGGCACCGGCACGGCCGACTCCGTCCAGCGGGCCCTGGCCGGCACCCCGGTGGGCCTCGTCCTGTCCGGCGCCGGCCAGGTCACCTCGCCGGCCGGCCCGGACGTCCGGACCTGCGATCTGGACACCGTCGTCGGCCCGTCGTCCGGCGCCCGGGGCGTGCTGCAGTGCGCGCTGGGCGCGCACTGGCTGGGCGACGGCGGGCACGGCGGCGTGCTCGCCAGTGCCGGCCACGCCGCGGACGGCGTCGCGACGCTCGTGCTGCACGGGGCCGGAGCGGCCCGATGAGCGTCCCCGTCAGGCTGCGGCGGCCCGCCCGGGCCGGCACCGCATCCGTCGACGTGCTGCTCCTGCACGGCATGGGCGGCGGCGTCAACGGGTGGGACCCGCTCGATCCCCTCCTCGACGACCGGCTTCGGCTGTGGGACGTACCGCTCCCGTGGTCCCCGACCGGCGAGGTCGGCTGGGCCTTCGAACGGGACGTCACCGGCTGGGTCTCGGACGCCGTCGACACGGCCGAACGCGCGGCCGGCAACCGGATGGGCCTGGTGGTCGCTCATTCCTTCGCCGCCAACGTCCTCCTGGAACTCGCCGAGCGCGCGGGCCACGACTGGCGCCGCCCCACCGTGCTGGTCTCCCCGTTCTACCGGCCCGACCCGGCCGCCTTCGACTGGGCGGCCATCGCCGAGTACGCCGACGGGTTCCGCCGCATGCTCGACGAGGGGCTGCGGTTGCGGGCGGGCAACCGCATCAGCGAGGAGACCCGGACGGACATGGCGGTCCGGCTGCGGGACCTCATGGGCCCCTACACCTGGCTGCGTTTCTTCGACACCTTTCTGCGCACCCCGCTGCTCCGGCCTGCCCGGCTCGACGCCCCGGTCCTCGTGATCGGCGGCGCGGACGACGAGGGGGCACGCGCCCAGGGACTGCTGGATCTCGCCGCCGCCCTGCCCGCCGCGCGCGTGGCGATCCTCGCCGGATGCGGCCACTTCCCCATGATCGAGCGCCCGGCACAACTCGCCGACACCATCAACGCGTTCGCCACCACCGCGGCGGCGGCCCACCGGCCGGCCCCCGCGTCCCACGATCTCCTGGAGACACCGATATGACGGTCACCACGACCCTGCCCCCGCTGCTCGCCACACCGACGACCGTCCAGGTCCGCCCGCGCTACGAGGGCTCCAACATCTGCACCTGGATCGGCTTCAAGCACGTGAACTACCTGGTCGAGGAGGCCGTCCTCGAGCACTTCCGGCAGAGCGGCGTGCCGGCCCGCGAGCTCTACGAACGCCACGGCCTGTGTGTGGAGTTCGTCCACCTGGACACCCGGATCACCTCCGCCTTCCACATGGACGACCTGGTCGACGCCGAGGTACGCCCCGCCCGCCGCGGCGAGGCCGGCGAACTCTGCTTCGACGTGAGCCTGACGGTCGAACGGGACGGCAAGCCGGTCAAGTCCGCCGGTTCCCGGGTCCATGTCCTGCTGCGGGCCGACCAGCGGGGCGGCTCCGCCGAGCCGGTGCCCGAGGAGCTGCGCTCGTTCACCGCCGAGGCGATCCGCCGCCCTGCGCCGTCCGACCTGCCCGTGCCGGTGGTCACCCCCCTCGCCCTGGGCCGGGGCGGCACCGGAGGCGACCCGGTGCTCGCCGAACTCACCCGCGGCACCAACTCCTTCGCCTGGCGCTGGCGGATCCCCTACCCCTACTGCCACTTCACCGAGCGCCTGCAGATGTCGGGTTACCTGCGGCAGATGGAGGAGGTCGTCGACCTGTTCCTGGCGGACCGGGGAGTCTCCATCAAGACGCTGCTGGACGACCAGAACTGGATCCCCGTGGTGCCCCGGTCGACGGTCACGCTGCTGGACGAAGCGCTGATGGAGGAGGACCTGTACACGGTCTTCACCGTGGAGGAGGTCTTCAAGGGGGTCACCTACACCGCGCGCATGGACTGCTACGTGCTGCGGGAGGGCCGGCTGGTGCGCACCGCCGAGGGACGCATCACCCACGGCTACGCCGTCATCAAGAACCGGCGCGACTGGAGCCTGGTCGACTTCGACGAGCGGATGCTGACCGCCCTCGGCGGCTGACACCGGGTGTGCGGCACGCCGGCCGTGTGCCGCACACCGCGGAGAGAGGAGACCGGGATGCGGGTGCGCCTCCCGCAGGGCGTCGACCATCTGCTGGTCGAGACGAAGGGCGGCGAGCGGGGTGAGGCGGCCGGCCTCCTGGAGATCGCCCCCTTGCTCGCGGCGGACGGCAGCCGGGTCGTGGTGGTCCTCATGCAGGACGCCGCCGTCGACGCGTCCGTGGAGCGACGCAGGCTCCGGCACGCGCTGACGGCCGGCGTCACCGTCCTCGTCGACGGGTTCTCACTGCGCCAGCGCGCGGTGCGCGACAGCGACGTGGCGCACGGCGTCGGCGTGGTCGACGCGGACGAGGTGGCCGGGCTGCTCCTGGTGCCCGGCGTCAAGGTGGTGTGGCACTGATGACGGCACCCACCACGGGTCCCCCCGGCACCTGGGACCTGCTGATCACCCTCACCGCGCCGCCCTTCGGCTCGGACACCGTCACGACGGTGCTGCGGCTCGCCGACGCCGCGCTGCGGCGCGGAGCGCGGGTGCAGGTGTGGGCCTGCGGCTACGCCACGGCCCTGACCCAGCGCAGCCTGGGCGCCGCCAAACCGCGCGACCTGCGCGACCTGCGGACCGACCACCCCTCCACCGCCGCCGTGATCGGCGGCCTCATGAAGAGCCACCCGGACGCGTTCGCGTGGTACGTGTGCCGCTTCTGCGCGGAGGACCGGGGCGCGACCGAGCACATCGACGGCGTCGCGACGCGTTCGTTCAGCAGGTTCCCCCGCCATGTCGCGGCCTGCGCCACCACCGTCTACGTGGGAGGTGCCTGATGGCCGGCCGGGCGGTGCTAGCGATCATCGAGCGCGGCTACCGCGGCGCGGCCGAGGTCCAGTTCTCCGATCTGCTCTACGTGAGCCAGGGCCTGCACTCCCAACTGGGCGCCACTGACCTGCTGTTGCGGGGATCGGCGGTCACCTACGCGGTGGCCGCCGAGCCCGTGCCGGTGCTGTGCGCGGGGCCGTACGAGATCACGGTGCCGGACCCGCGCAGGAGCCTGAGGGAGCTGCTTGCGTCGGGCGTGCGGGTCTGGGTCGACGAGGTGAGCCTGGCCCGTTCCGGGTGCGGACCGGACCGGCTGATGGACGGGGCAGAGGTGAAGAGCCTCGCGGAGCTGGCCGCGTACTGGCGTCATTACGAAGGAGTGTGGTTCCTGTGACGTACCCACTGGTGCTGACCGGCTGGTCGGCGACCTCACCACTGGGCAGGGGAGCGCGCGCGTTCAGCGAAGGGCTGCGCGGCGGGCACAGTGGCATCCGGGACTGCGCCGACGGCGCGGCCGATGCGCTGCCCCTGCCGGTGAAACAGGCCGGACTGGTCCCCGACTTCGAGACCCGGGCCGTGCTGGGGCGCAAGAACACCCGCTCGATGGACCGCGCGACGGGCCTGGCGGTGGCCACCGTCGGCATGCTGCTGGAGGACCAGCGCATCGCGGGAGCGGAGCCCAGCGGCGACGGACAGGACATCGGCCTGGTGCTCGGCACCACCACCGGCAGCGCGCAGTCGATGATGGACTTCACGCGGGATTCGCTCACGCAGGACAAGCCCTACCTGGTCGATCCCGCCCGCTTCCCCAACACCGTCATGAACTGTGCCGCCGGCCAGTGCGCCATCTGGCACGGCCTGCGCGGCCCCAACACGACGATCGCCGGCGGGAAGGCCAGCGGCCTGAGCGCCCTCGGCTACGCCGTCCGGCTGCACCAGTGCGGGCACGCCGAGACCGTGCTGTGCGGGGCGGTGGAGGAATTCTCCCCACAGCGCGCCTGGCTGGAATGGCACGCGCGCCCCGAGTCGCAGGGGCCGCCGGTGCTGGGGGAGGGCTGCGCCCTGCTGCTCGTGGAGTCGGCGGAGGCCGCGCGGCGGGCCGGCCGTCCCGTGCTCGCCGAACTGCTCACCGTCGGCATCCGGGTGGCGCTGGAGGACCCGCGGGCCGCCCTGGCCGACGCCCTGCGCACGGCGCTCGCGGAGGCGGGCGTCGCCGCCGAGGACGTCTGGGCCGTGGGCCTGGACACGGCGGACGGCGTGTCGGCCGCCGCGGTGGACGACGTCTTCGGCACCCCGGCGCCGCGCCGGATCTCCGTCGAGGAGACCATCGGCGACACCGGCGCCGCCTCCGCCGTCATGCAGGTGGCCGCCGTGCTCTCCCACGCGGAGGACGCGCCCGAGGCGCGCGGCCGGGTCGCCCTGGTGCCGTCCGTGGACCGCGACGGGCTCGTCGGCTGTGCCGTCCTGAGGATGCCGGCATGACGGCCACACCGCTGACCACGCCGGTCGAGTTGGTCCGGCTGGAGGACGCCGACCCGCTCACCGTGACGACCAGGGTCGTGGTCGACCACGCCAATCCCGTCTTCGCCGGTCACTATCCCGGCTTCCCGATCTTCCCCGGGGTGTGCCTGATCGAGTGCGCCCACCACAGCGTGCTGCTGGCGGCGCACGCCCGAGGGTGCGAGCCGGCGCTGGCCGCGGTCCGCGGTACGCGGTTCCTGAGCCCTGCCTTCCCCGGCGACACCCTGGACCTGACCGTCCGTGTCACGCCCGAGGCCGGCTTCTGGGAGTGCGACGCCCGGATCTCGCGCGCCGCGCAGGACATCGCCCGCATTCGACTGCGCTACGCACAGCCAGGAGACGACGCATGATCGGTGTACCGGAACTCGAGCGGATCCTTCCGCACCGCCACCCCATGCTCCTCGTGGACCGGGTGACCCGCATCGTCCCCGGCGAGACCCTCACCGCGGTGAAGGCGGTCACCGTCAACGAGCCGTGGTACGCGCCGGGACCGGGGCCGAAGACGTCCGCAGCGCCGTACGCCTATCCGCAGGTGTTGCTGATCGAGTCCTGGTGCCAGGCGGCCGGCGTGCTGGCCACCTGGGACCGGCCCAACCCCGACGTCCTGACCGGCGACGTGATGCTGTTCGGCTCGCTGAGCGACGTCGGGTTCGGCGACCCGGTGCTGCCCGGCAGCACCGTCGAACATCACGTGCGGCTGGTGCGCTCCCTCGGCGACACGCTCGTGTTCGGGGGCGACGCACAGGTCGACGGCACGACCGTGATGACGGTCGGCCAGGTCCTGATGGCCATGCGGCCCGCGATGTCCCTGCGCCCGCAGCCCGAGCCCCGATGACCCCGCAGACCCGGCAGGAGCCGGCCCAAGGAGGAACATTCATGTCGGCACAGCAACGGCCCGTCGCCGTGGTCAGCGGTGGCTCGCGCGGCATCGGCAGGGCCGTGGTCACCCAGCTCGCGGCGGACGGCTACGACGTGGCCTTCTGCTACCACTCCCGTCCCGACGCGGCCGAGGAGGTCGCCGCCGCGGCGCGGGACCGGGGCGCCCGGGTCCTCGCCCTCCGCGCGGACGTCGCGGACGGTGCCGCCGTGCGCGAGTTCGTCACCGCCGCCGAGGACGGCCTCGGCGCGATCGAACTGGTCGTCACCTCGGCCGGCATCACGCGGGACAAGGGACTGCTGATGATGGGCGAGGACGACTGGCACGGCGTCATCGACACCAATCTCACGGGCGTCTTCAACCTGTGCCGCGCCGCCGTCTTCCCGATGCTCAAACGACGCAGGGGCACCATCGTCAACATCTCGTCGGTCGCCGGCGTGCTGGGCAACGCGGGACAGTCGAACTACGCCGCGTCCAAGGCGGGGATCATCGGGTTCACCCGCTCCCTCGCCAAGGAGATAGGCCCCTACGGGCTCAGGGCGAACACGGTGGCGCCGGGCTTCATCGAGACGGACATGACGGACGCGCTGACCGAGGCCCAGCGCAACGAGCTGACGGCGCGCATTCCGCTGCGGCGCTGGGGGACCCCGCAGGAGGTCGCCGACCTCGTCTCCTTCCTGGCCTCGCCGCGGGCCTCGTACATCACCGCGGGCGTCTTCCAGATCGACGGCGCCATCGGGCTCTGACCAGCGCGGGACGACGCCGTTCTCCAAGGGAGCCAGCATGCCCACAGCAGCACCCCGCTTCTACTTCAGTCTGCGCAGCCCGTACTCCTGGCTGGCGCAGTACGACCTGCTGAACACCTGCCCGGACGTGGCGGAGGAGGTGGAATGGCGGCCGTTCTGGGAGCCGGACGACCGCAGCGCGAAGGAACTGGCCGACGCCGGGGGCGAGTTCCTGTACACCCCCATGTCCCGTACGAAGCACCTGTACGTCCTCCAGGACGTACGCCGGCTCGCGGCGCGACGGAACCTGACGGTCACCTGGCCCCTCGACCGCGACCCGCGCTGGGAGGTCTCCCATCTGCCCTACTTCCACGCCGCACGCGCCGGTCTCGGCCGCGCGTACGTGGCGGCCGTCTCCAGGGCCCGCTGGCAGGAGGGGCAGGACATCTCCCGGCGCGAGACGATCGGCGACATCGCCGCCGCAATCGGTCTGGACCGCGGTGACACGGAGAGCGCGTGCGACGACCCGGACGTCCGGGCGGAGGCCACCGAGGCCCTGGTCGCGCTGCACCGGGACGGAGTGTTCGGAGTGCCCTTCTTCGTCGTCGGACGGGAGAAGTTCTGGGGCATCGACCGGCTGCCCGACTTCGTGGCGGCCGTGCGCGGTACGCGTGCGGCGTGCGCGCCGGCCGCGGCACGGACGCCGGCGACGCCCGGCCGGCCGGCGACGTTCGACGACGGGCATGCCGGGGGGTGCGGCTGATGGGGAGTACGACCGGGCTCGAGGAGGACATCGGCACGTCCGCGGCGGCCGACCGGCACACCCAGCTGCGCGGCCGGACGGATGCCCTGCGGAAGATGAAGGAGACGGTCGTCCAGGGCGACCCCGCGGCGACGGAACGCCACCGCAGGAGCGGGAAACTGACCGTGCGCGAGCGCATCGGCCTGCTGCTCGACCCCGGCTCCTTCCACGAGGTGGAACCCCTGCGCAGGCACCGCGCCACCGGTTTCGGCCTGGAGGCGCGCCGGCCGCACACCGACGGCGTGGTGACCGGCTGGGGCACGGTCGACGGACGCACGGTCTTCGTCTACGCCCATGACTTCCGCATCTTCGGCGGCGCCCTCGGCGAGGCGCACGCCACGAAGATCCACAAGGTGATGGACCTGGCCCTGCGCGCCGGCGCCCCACTGGTCAGCCTCAACGACGGAGCCGGCGCGCGCATCCAGGAAGGCGTCACCGCGCTCGCCGGGTACGGCGGCATCTTCCAGCGCAACGCCCACGCCTCCGGCGTCATCCCGCAGATCAGCGTCATGCTCGGACCCTGCGCCGGCGGCGCCGCCTATGCGCCGGCGCTGACGGACTTCGTCCTCATGGTCCGGGACACCTCGCAGATGTTCATCACCGGACCCGACGTGGTCCGGGCCGTGACGGGGGAGAAGGTGACCCTCGACGGCCTGGGCGGGGCCGAGGTGCACGCGTCGGTCTCCGGCGTGGCTGCGCTCGCCTACGACGACGAGACGAGCTGCCTGGAAGACGTCCGCCACCTGCTGTCCTACCTGCCGTCGAACAACCGGGAACTCCCGCCCGCCGTGGCCACGGCGGACCCGCCCGAGCGGCGCACGGAGGCCCTCCTGGACCTCGTACCGGTCGACAGCTCCCGCTCGTACGACATGCGCGCGGTGATCGAGGAGATCGTCGACGACGGCGAGCACTTCGAGATCCAGCCCGGCTGGGCGCCCAACGTGGTCTGCGCCCTGGCCCGCATGGACGGACATCCCGTGGGCGTGATCGCGAACCAGCCGTCCTCGCTGGCCGGGGTGCTGGACATCCACGCGAGCGACAAGGCGGCCCGGTTCGTCACCCTGTGCGACGCGTTCAACATCCCGCTGGTCACGCTGGTCGACGTGCCGGGCTTCCTGCCGGGGGTGGCCCAGGAGCACGACGGCATCATCCGGCACGGGGCCAAGCTGCTGTACGCGTACTGCAACGCGACGGTCCCGCGCATCCAGCTGATCCTTCGCAAGGCGTACGGCGGCGCGTACATCGTGATGGACTCCCGTTCCATCGGCGCCGATCTGTCCTTCGCCTGGCCGTCGAACGAGATCGCGGTGATGGGAGCGGAGGGCGCCGCCAACGTCATCTTCCGCCGGGAGATCGCGGCGTCGGACAACCCCGACGAGGTGCGCGCGCTGCGCATCAAGGAGTACCGCAGCGAACTGATGCATCCGTACTACGCGGCCGAGCGGGGGCTGGTCGACGACGTCATCGACCCCGCCGATACCCGTGCCGTGCTGATCCGCTCGCTGGAGATGCTGCGGCGCAAACACGCGGACCGGCCGTCCCGCAAGCACGGAAACCCGCCCGTCTGATGGCCGGCACGGCAGAGCCGGAGACGGGCGGAAGCGGGACCGCGCTCCTGCGAGTCACCCGGGGCCGGCCGACGGCCGACGAGGTCGCCGTGCTGACGGCCCTGCTCCTGGCACGTGTCCGGCCCGGCTCCGGTGCGCAGGGTGCGCGGAGCGCGCAGCGCAACGACGCGGCCGCACGGGGCCCGCGCGCTGTCTGGGACCGCGCCGGTGAGTACCGGGCCCCCGCCGCGTGGGCCTCGGCGGAGCTGCCGTAGCGGTGACACACGTCGATGTGCCTACGAGCCCCGGTGTGCGCGTGGACACCGGGGCTCGTCGGCATGTCCGGTGCCGGCCCGCGTCCGGCCGGAGCGGGCCGCCGGGTGCCGGAGCAAGCGCCGGGTCCGCCGGGCGCGCACACGGATGCGGGGCGGTCCTGTCGACCGCCCCGCATCCGTCCGTACGGCAGGCCCGTGCACCGTCACACGGGAAGCCGGCCCTCGAGCGACCAGGGCCGGCCCGTGGCCGCTTCCGCGTCGGCCAGGATGCGGGCGCAGTGCTCGGGGGTGAAGAACTCGCGCAGCGGGGTGAGTGCGCCGAGCAGGCCGAAGAACGCGACGCGGTGCTCGTCGGTGTACCGGCACGCCTCGATGACCTTGAGCATCTCGGCGGGGTAGAGGTCGAGCCGAGCGGCCCGCAGATGCTGCCCGAAGGCCTCCGTGAACGTCTCGTCGCGCCACTTGCGGTAGTCGGCGAAGGCGTCGTCCTCGGTACGGGCGCCGGAGAGCACCTCGTCGATGCGCTCGACCAGGACCTCCGCCGAGCGGAAGGAGTCGGTGATGCCGATGCCCGCGATCGGATCCTTGAGGTGGGACGAGTCACCGAGCAGACACCACCCGGGCCCGTACGGGACGCGCAGCCACTGGCGGGTGTCGCTGAACGCGTAGAAGCGCTCCACCCGCTTTCCGCGGCGCACCATGTCCCCGATGCCCGGGAAAAGATCAAGGGTGGCGTGGTAGTTGCCCTCGATGTCCTTACGGAATTCCGCCCTTTCGTGATGGCGCCAGCCGACCATGACGTTCGCGTCGCCGTCGTTCGTCGGGATGATGAATACCTCCCGGCCGGCCACGCGCACGAATATCTCGTGGTCGATTCCCGTGTCACGCCAGTAGCTGTACCACACGGCGGTCGCCGGAGCGGCGCCCATGATTTCCTTCGGGCGTACGGTCCGCGCCACCACCGAATTGATGCCGTCGGCCCCGATCACCAGTTTCGCGCGGGCCTGGAAAACGGCACCCTCGCGGTCGTGCGCCCGTACACCCACCACCCGTCCGTGCTCGACGAGGATCTCGTCGACCGTGCATCCCTCGCGCACCTCGGCGCCGGACTCGCCCGCGGCGTCCACCAGGATCTTGTCCAGGACCGTACGGCGCGGGCCGATGGCGAAGTCGATCCCCTCGTGCGCGGGCGGCGGCCCGGTCAGGGTGATGTCGTCCATGCCCCAGACGATCTCCGTGATCGGGGGGCATCCGGTCGCGAGCACCCGGTCGAGCAGTCCCCAGCGCTTCAGCCTGGCGACGGCGGGGGTGTGCAGAAAATGCGTGGACGGGGTGTCACTCGGAAAAGTCGCTTTGTCCAGCACAAGTACTCGGTATCCACGCCGAGCGAGCAGCATCGCGGCGGGAGAACCCGCACATCGAGCGCCCACCACAATTACGTCGTACACGTTCCGCTCCTTCTCGACGACACCAACTCGGGCAGGCCTGCGCAACAGTGACGTTCCGTCAATTGAGACACCGAAGTTCGGCCGCGGCCGGGAAATGTCACCTACCTGTCACCGCGGCACACGCCGTCGTGGCAACTCCTACGGTCGGCGCTGAGTCGACTGCGAGGGAGCTTCCGTGGACGAGTTCGACGGCAAACTGACGGTGACCGGAAAAACCGCGCTCAACGACGAAGTGGTGCTGCTGACATTGCGTTCTCCCGACTCGGGTCCGCTCGCGCGCTGGTCGCCCGGGGCGCACATCGACCTGGTGCTCGGCCCGGGCCTGGTACGCCCCTACTCGCTGTGCGGGGACGTCGACGACCCACACGCCTACCGGGTGGCCGTACTGCGTGCGCGGGACTCCCGAGGAGGTTCGCGCCATGTGCACGACGAACTCGCGGTGGGCGACGCCGTGGGCGTCCGCGGACCGCGCAACCACTTCGCCTTCCTGCCCGCCGCCCGCTACCGGTTCATCGCCGGTGGCATCGGCATCACCCCCCTCCTGCCCATGATCGCCGCCGCCGAGGCCGCCGGCGCGGACTGGCGGCTGCTCTACGGCGGCCGGTCACGGGCGTCCATGGCGTTCACGGACGACCTCGCCGCCCACGGCCCGAAGGTGACGATCCGCCCCGAGGACGAGACCGGCCTGCTGGACCTCGACTCCGTGCTCGGCGAACCGGCACCCGACACCCTCGTCTACGCCTGCGGCCCCGAAGGACTCCTGGCCGCGGTGGAGGCCGGCAGCCGTCACTGGCCTGTCGGCACCCTGCACAGCGAGCGGTTCGCCCCCCGGTCCGGACAGCCCAGGGAGAACACGGAGAACACGGATAACACGGAGAACACCGCGTTCGACGTCGTACTGAAGGCCTCGGGCGTCACCCTCACCGTGCCGCCGGACCGCAGCGTCCTCAACGTCCTGGAGGACGCCGGCATCCCCGTCATGTCCTCGTGCGCCGAGGGCACGTGCGGAACCTGCGAGGTGCCCGTCCTCCAAGGCCGGCCCGAGCACCGGGACTCGGTGCTGTCGGAGGACGAACGCCTCGGCGGCCAGGTGATGATGATCTGCGTGTCCCGGACCCGGGACGAGCGGCTCGTCCTCGACCTCTGACCCGGCCGGCCACTGCGGAGATGGCAGCAAGCTGACGTCTGCCGTGTTCTTGACCGGAAGGACCATAACGTCGGCGGGGTGACAGCGAAGACCCTTGGACGGCCGCGGCAGTTCGACACCGACGCCGCGCTCGACACCATCGAGCGGCAGTTCCACGAGCACGGCTACCACGCGACCACGGTCGCCGATCTGCTCGCCGCCACCGGGCTGCACAAAGGCAGCCTCTACGCCGCGTTCGGCACCAAACGCAGTGTGTTCACCACGGTCCTGACCCGCTATGCCGACCGCCGGCTGGCGCTGCTCGACACCGACTTCGCGGCGGAGCCCGCACCGCTCGGCGGCCTGCGCAGATATCTGCGGCGCCAGGCCGCCGAGGCGGCGGGCGGCCGCGGCTGTCTGCTGGCCAACTCGGCCCTGGAACTCCTGCCCGCCGACACCGAGGTGCGGAGCATCGTCTCCGGCCACCAGCGCCGTGTGGAGGGCCGCCTCGCCGGCGCGCTCGAACAGGCCCTAGCCCGCGGTGACCTCACCGGCGTCCCCCGACCCCGGTCGGCGGCCCGCGCTCTGCTGGTCACCGTCCAGGGGCTGTGGGAGACGGGGCGCACCACGAACGACGTCCGCTGCCTGGTCGACGTGGTCGACACGGTCCTCGGCGCGTTCCGATGACGGCTCGACGCGCCGTCCACCGGATCCTCGGCCCGAATACCCGCAGACGGGGTTTTCCCCGCCGACCGTCGATGCCACCGAAGCACTTGAAGCACTCGAAGCAACCGGAGAAGGAACACACATGCGCAGAGCCGTTCCGCTCACCCTGGGGTCGGCCGCCCTGGGCCTGGACGCCTTCGTCGTCGCCGGAATCCTGCCCGTCATCAGCGCGGACCTGCACGCGTCGGTGTCCGCGGTCGGTCAGATGGTCACCGTCTTCACCCTCTCCTACGCGCTGCTCGCGCCGTTGTGCGCCGCGGCGGCCGCGGGGCGGCCCCTGCGTACGGTGCTGCTGCTGGCTCTCCTCGTCTTCACCGCCGGCAACGTACTGACCGCGGTGTCCTCGTCCCTGCCGCTGCTGCTGGGGGCGCGGGCGCTGGCCGGCGTCGGGGCGGGGCTGTACTCCCCGATGGCGGCCGCGGCCGCCGCGGGGCTCGTCGCACCCGAACGCCGCGGCCGGGCCCTGGCGATGATCACCGGCGGCATGTCCACCGGTGTGGTGCTCGGCGTGCCGCTCGGCCTGGTCCTGGCGCAGCACGCCGGATGGCGCTCCACCATGTGGCTGGTCGTGGCGCTCACCGCGCTCGCCTTCGCCGGGATCGCGCTGTACCTGCCGAACGTCCAGGCCGCCGCGGCACCGTCCGTCCGTGCCCGGCTCGGCGCGATGGCCGACCGCAGCGTCGTCGCCGTCGCGCTGGTCACCCTGGCAGGCTCCATCGCCAGTATCGGCACCTACACCTATGTTTCCCAGCTGCTGGGCCGGACCCTGCACACCTCCCAGATCACCCCTGATCTGTGGGCGTGGGGACTGGGTGGCCTGCTGGGCAGCTTCGCGATCGGGCAGCTGGTGGACCGCTGGCGCGACACCCGCGCGCTCGTGAGCACCGTCCTCGGCATCCTCGGCACGGTCCTCGCGCTGCTGCCCCTCCTGGGCCAACAGGCGCTCGGCGCGGGGTTGTTGCTGTTCGTATGGGGTGCCGTGGGCTGGAGCCAGGTGGCGCCGCAGCAGCACCGCATGCTGAAGCTGCGGCCCGACGACGGCACCGGCGCCGTGTCGCTCAACTCCTCGGCGACCTATCTGGGCAACGCGATCGGCTCGGCCGTCGGCGGTGTCCTGCTCGGGTGCGGGCTGTCACCCCTGGGACTGCCGCTGATCCTCGGCGTCCTGGCCCTGCTGGGCGCGGTCGCCAACCTGGTGTGGACACCCGCCGCGCCGGCGAAGGACACGGGAGTCGGCGTCACGGGTCCCGCGAGGGGTGTTCCGGTGGACCGGCCCTGAGTGAAGGGATGTGGCACGTTCGCCGTGTCGTGTGCCGTTCGGGCTTTCTGCTGCGGCGGGTTCCGGCTGGGCGTGTCACCGTCTTGCCGGGCGGGTGGGGCGATCTGTCCCGGTTGTGCGGCGCGGCATCGGGAGGACCGGTCCGGCGGGTGCTGTTGGGCCTGGGGCCTGACCGGTTCCTGGGCCTCGCGGACAGCGGTCCGGTCCGTCGAGGCGGAGGTCCCGGTGCGGCGCCGCGACCACGAGCCGCAGCCGGGTCCGGCGAGGGGTGTTCCGGTGGACCGGCCCTGAGTGAAGGGATGTGGCACGTTGGCCGTGTCGTGTGCCGTTCGGGCTTTCTGCTGCGGCGGGTTCCGGCTGGGCGTGTCACCGTCTTGCCGGGCGGGTGGGGCGATCTGTCCCGGTTGTGCGGCGCGGCATCGGGAGGACCGGTCCGGCGGGTGCTGTTGGGCCTGGGGCCTGACCGGTTCCTGGGCCTCGCGGACAGCGGTCCGGTCCGTCGAGGCGGCGGTCCCGGTGCGGCGCCGCGACCACGAGCCGCGGCCGGGTCGGGTCCGAGCGGCACCGCACCGGCGCCCGGTCAGCGGCAGCCGGCCAGGTCGCTCGCCGGCACCAGCCAGGCGGGAGAACGGCGCTGGCGGTCGCCGACCTTGACGAGGCCGAAGGCCGTCGCCTTGACGCCGGCCTCGAACCGCGACTCGGCGTCCAGTTTCTCCATGAGGGTGGCGACATAGCGGCGGTACGTGCGCACGGAGACGCCGATCTCCCGCGCGGCGACCTCGTCCTTGCAGCCCGAGCCGAGGAGTTGGAGGATCTGCGGGATCTTCTCGTCCAGCCGGTTGCGATGGCAGTGGACGAAGGTCTCCAGGTCGCAGGCGCTCTCCCAGACGGCGTCGGTGAGCCGCAGCATGGGATCGACTATGGCGGGGGACCGCACGAGCAGGCAGTGCCGGTCCTGGGGCGAGTTCCAGGTCAGGACCCACCTGCGGTCGACGATGAAGGTGCCGTGCACCTTCACGGTGCTGACCCGTGCCTGGGCCCCCTGGACCCGGCTGATCCGCTCCAGGAACTCCTGGCGGCCGTGGCCGTCGAGTTCGTCGGGATGACAGATCAGGCAGACGGAGACCGACCGCCTCAGTAAATCCGCAATCTTGTTCCGAAACCTCTCGATCTCCGGGCGCGGGAAACCGTTCATCTGGCCGTTGACAAGAAGAACCTCCCTGCGGGCTGAATCGAAGAGGTTCCCGGCCAGCTCGAAATACTCTGCTCGAGGGTGGTAATCGCCGAGGTCACCCGCAGGGGACTGCCGTCCCCTTTCGGCATGCTTCCTGCGGTTGTCGATCATTTGATTCCTCTCCGCGGAGAAATACACATGGCCTGCACTTGGCGCGCGAGACGTGGGGGAGGGGTGCCGGGGACTGGCGTCAACGAGCGGGTCGAAGTGATCGACTTGAGATCAAGCTTCAATGCCAGATCAATAGTAGACCCTAGTTCAGCGTTGCGAGCCCTCGACCCCTAGTGTGATGTGCCTCACGTAATCATCTCGTCAAAATACGTAAAGAGGGCGCACCGTAAAGATCTGTCGAAGCTTGAGGCAGGGGAACGTCAAGTATTCGCTCCCTAGGGCAAGATTGGGCGCCGATGCATACTTGCATCGCAAGCCGCGCGCGTTGCCATACCGGCCGTCCCGTGCTGGGGCGATCGGCGATCTTTGCATCGATTCAAGGGGGACATGCAATGAAGCGAGCGCAGCATCCTGGTGAAATAGTCGCCGTCGTCGGCATGGGCTGTCGGTTTCCGCAGGCCAACGGGGTCGACGAATACTGGAATTTATCATTCCGCAATATCGATGCCATCACCCGGGTGCCGGCCGACCGTTTCGATCCGGCTGAGTACTATTGCCCGGAGGCGGCCACTCCTGGAAAGACCGCGTCAAGGGACGGTGGCTTCCTCGACGACCTCTTCGCCTTCGACGCGGCGTTCTTCGGAATATCGCCGGTCGAGGCCAGGAAGACGGATCCCCAGCAGCGGATCCTGCTGGAGGTCGTCTGGGAGGCCCTGGAAGCCGCCAACATCCGCCCGTCTGATCTGGCCGGAACCCGCACCGGCGTCTTCATGGGGCAGGCCACCGCCGAGTACGCGGAGACCACCCAACCGGTGTGGGAACCGGACGTCGGCAGCGTGGCCGGCAGCCGCATCCGGGCCATCACCTCAGGACGGGTCTCCTACGCACTCGATCTGCGCGGTCCCAGCGTCGTGATCGACACCGCGTGCTCGTCGTCCCTGGTCGCCGTGCACACCGCACGCCAGAGCCTGCTCACCGGCGAGTGCGATGTCGCCCTGGCCGGCGGCGTCAACGCCGTCCTGTCCCCGTACGACTTCGTCGCCTACTCGCAGGGCGGAATGCTGTCACCCCGCGGCAGGTGCCGCTTCGGCGACGCCTCCGCCGACGGGTACGTGCGCAGCGAGGGCGCCGGCGTGGTGGTGCTGAAGCGCCTGTCCGACGCGGCCCGCGACGGCGACAGCGTCCTTGGGCTGCTCCTCGGCAGTGCGGTCACCAACGACGGCAGGAGCAGCGGGCTGCTGCTGCAGCCGTCCGTGGACGGACAGGCCGAGATGGTGCGTGCGGCGTGTCGGAGCGCCGGCATCACTCCGGGGCAGCTCGACTACGTGGAGGCGCACGGCACCGGCACCGGTGTCGGCGACGAGGTGGAACTGCGTGCCCTGGCGGAGGCCGTCGGAGCGGAACGCTCGCCCCTCAATCCGCTGCGGACGGGCTCGATCAAGACCAACATCGGCCACACGGAGGCCGCCGCCGGCATCGCCGGACTGATCAGGGCCCTGCTGATCGCCCGGCACGGAACCGTCCCGGCCTCCCTTCACCTGGACGACCCCAACTCCGTGCTGAGCGACGAGTCGTTCCCCGTGACCGTCGTCGCCGCCAACGAGCCGCTGCGGAAGGCCGGCCCGCAGGCGTTGATCGGTGTCAGCTCCTTCGGCATCTCCGGCACCAACGCCCATGTCGTCGTCGGGGAGTTCGTGCCGGAGCCGGAGGAGGTGCGCCCACCGGCCGACCGCGCCGCCGCCGACGGCGGGCACCTGCTGGTGATCACGGCACGCTCGCCCGAGTCGCTGCGCGGGCTGGCGCGCTCGTACGCCGACCACCTGGCGCCCGGTGGCCGCGGTCGTGACCACCCCCTGCGCGACCTGTGTGCCACCGCGGCTCTGCACCGGGACGCCCATCCCCACCGCCTGTGGGTGACCGGCGCCACCCATGACGAACTGGCCGCGGGGCTACGCGCGTTGGCCGACGGGGAGGCCATCGCCTGCGGGGGCGTCGCCGAGGCCGGCTTCGGACCCGGCCGGCGCACCGCCTTCGTGTTCCCGGGCCAGGGCTCGCAGTGGCTCGGCATGGGCCGTGTGCTGCTGCGCACGTCGGAGGCGTTCCGGGTGGCTCTGCACGCCTGCGACAAGGCCGTCGAGGCCGAACTCGGCTGGTCGGTCGAAGAGTTGCTGACCGGCCCGGCACGGGAGTTCCCGGCCGGCGTGGAGAAGGTGCAGCCGGCGCTGTGGGCCATGCAGGTGGCGCTCGCGGCCGCCTGGCGCGAACGGGGCGTGGACCCCGACCTCTGTGTCGGACACAGCATGGGCGAGGTGGCGGCCGCGCACGTGAGCGGCGTCCTGTCCCTGGAGGACGCCGCGGCCGTGGTGTGCCGCCGCAGCCGGCTGATGAGGCGTACCGCCGGCGACGGCGGCATGCTCGTCGTCGAACTGTCCGCGCGGCGGGCCCGTGACGTCGTGCGGGCCCACGGCGTGGACGTGTGCGTGGCCGCGGAGAACGCGCCGACCTCGACGGTGCTCGCCGGCGACCTGGACGCACTGGGCACGGTGGCGCGGGATCTGGAGGCCAGGGGAGTGCTGTGCCGCCTGGTGAGGGTCGACGTCGCCTCGCACTCCCCGCGGATGGACGCGCTGCGGCCGGATCTGCTGGCCGAACTGGACGGGCTCGCGCCGGTGCCCGCCGTGACGGACATGATCTCCACCGTCTCCGGCGCCCCGGTGCGGGGTCCCGAACTGGACGCGCGGTACTGGATGGACAACCTGCGACTGCCGGTGCGGTTCACCCACACGGTCCGGGACGTCGCCGACGCGACGGAGACCGTGTTCGTCGAGATCAGTCCCCATCCCCTGCTCGTCGCCGCGGTCGAGGAGACACTCGCGAACGCCGGCCTGGAGGGCGCGGCGGTGCCGTCGCTGCGGCGCGATGCCGACGAGCCAACGGAACTGCTGTGCGCCATGGGCCGGTTCTTCGCCGCGGGCGGCCGGGTGGACTGGCGGCGGTGGTACGGCACGGGTCACCGGCCGGCGCCGCTGCCCTCGTACGCCTGGCACCGGATCGAATTCCGCCAGGAGCCCTCCCTCGCACCGCTCGGGGCAGTGGCGGCGCACGTCCATCGCATCGCTCTCGACGACTGGGGGGCCGAGCAGTGGGGTGCGAACGTACGACTGCTCGGCCGCGCACCCCTGCCGCCCGCCGCGTGCCTCACCGCGATCATGGACGCCGCGCGCCGGGTCGCCCCGTCGGCGGCGTTCACCGTCGAGGAACTGCGGCTCGGCGAGCAGACGGTGGATCTGGCCCGGGAGCGCGACGTCGTGCTGCGCGTCAGTGTCGACGGGAGCCGGCAGCCGTGGCGGGTCACGGTCGACGCCGAACTCCCGGGCGGCGGCGAGCGTTCGGCGTGTGCCGACGCCACGCTCAGGGACGTGGGCCCGAGGGCGGAGCTCGACGCCAAGAAGACCCTGGACGCCGTCCTCGGCCGGTGTCGCCGGTACGTGTCCGCCCGTGACTACCGGGACCTGGCCCGTGACCTCGGTATCGAGCTGGACGACGCGTTCGGCGCCGTCGAGCAGCTGTGGACTTCCGACAGCGAAGTGGTGGCGCGCATGCGGCGCACCGAGGCGCCCCGCGCGTTCGCCTGGGAGACGGCCCTGCAGCCCCTGCTGCCGGCCGCCCAGGAGGCGGCCGCGCGGGCCGGCGGTTCCCGACTCGCCTACGCGCCGGTCGAGTTCGGGAGCGCGGGCCTGCTGAGCGAGCCGACGGACGACTTCTGGACGGTCGTACGGTTCGAGGCGCACGACGGCGCGCGCGAGGTCCTCGCCGACGCGCTGGTCCTCGACCGCGAGGGCCGGGTCCTCGCCGATTTCCGCGGGATCCGGCTGCGACGGCTCGGCGAGGACGGCGACACCGCACTGTCCGAGCCACTCGCCGAGCCGTACGGACCGGCCGGCCCGGGGACCAGCGCCCTCGCCCCCCTCGCGAACCTCACTCCCCTCGCGAACCTCGGGACCCCCCTCGTGAACCTCGGCCGGGAGGGTGCGCGGAGCCTGCTGTCGCGCGCCTCCGGCCTGATCGGCCGGGCGGTCTCCCTGAAGCCGTACGGGCGCCCGGACGGCGGGCCGCGGCAGGCCCCCGGCGACGACGGCGGCGCGGCGCGGTCGCGGGCCGTCGCGGAGCCCTTCCACCTGGAACCTCTGCGCGCCGAGCCCGTCCGCACCGAACGGCTGCCCGACGAACCGGCCCGTGCGGACGCACACTGCGGGGGACCGTCGCTCGGGCAGGAGGAACTCGCCAAGCGGGCCGCGGAGATCCTGGGCCTGCCCGTCACCGGCCTCGATCCGCGCCGGCCGCTGCGGGACTACGGGCTCGACTCCCTGATGGCCGTACGGCTGCAGCAACGCCTGCGCGCGGAGGCCGGTATGGAAGTGACCGCGGGGCGCCTGCTGAGCGCGGAGAGCCTGGGGAGCATCATGGGCAGCCTCCCCGGAGGCGCCGTTTCCGCCTGACCTCGCGCGTCACCCTCTGCATCCGTCTCAAAAAATGTACGTCAGTCGTACTTGAACTGTGGTATAAGTTCGGTGAAGGGTGGATGCCTCGACCCTTTGGGATGGAGCAGTCGTCATGGAGTCCCCGGTTTCGGACGCGCCCAAGCCGCTCGGGCGTCGTGAGCGCAACAAGCAGAAGGTCAAAGAGCGGCTGTACTCCTCCGCGCTCCAGTTGTTCGCGGAGAACGGCTACGAGCACACGTCCATCGAGGAGATCGCCGAGCGTGCCGACGTGGCCCGCGGCACATTCTTCAACTACTTCCAGCGCAAGGAAGACCTCATCCGTGCCTGGGGTGACCGGCGCCGCGAGGCTCTCATGGAGAGCATCAGCCGCGCCGAACCCCGCGGACGCGGAGCCGTCGCCCGGCTGGAGCAGTGCATGGCCATACTCGGCAGCCTCAACGAGGAGGAGCGGGAGTCGACCGCCGCGATGCTCATGGCGTGGGTGAAGGCCGGGCGCCCGCTGCTGGAGGAGCCCTATGTGGGCCAGATCTTCGCCGAGATCGTGGAGGACGGCTGCCGGGAGGGCGAGTTCCGCGCCGACTTGATCCCGGAGCACGTGGGGAACGTGCTGCGGGACGTCTACCTCGGGATTCTCTACCGCTGGTCGCAGCGGTCGCCCAGGGACGGCTACGGCTCCCTGCACTGCGAACTGCAGGAGGCGCTCAAGATGCTCCTGCTCGGCATCATGGAGAGCAAGGCTTCGGCGTAGCTCCTCGGCACCGCTTCCGCCGGCGGGCAGTACTGCTCCGGTCCGCCGGCGGGACCGGGTACGGGCCGGGCGTGACCGCTGCCACCCGGAACGCCGTCCGGGCAGGCGGGCGTCGAGTGCTGGGAGGCGGCTCGCATCGCCAGGTTCGGCTCCTGGATGCCCACGACCGCGCCCACCGCGGAGAAGCAGCCCCGTGCTGGACGCGCTGGCGTCCGCCGACCCGCTCCCCGTGCCGGTGGACCTCCAAAGGGCATGTGCTCGCCGAGCTGGTGCGCATCGGCCACGAGGAGACGCCGGCCCGCCTGACCGAGGCCGCGGCCGCCACCCGGGACCACAGCGCGGGCCTGCAGCTGGCCGCCCTGGTCCGCGCCCATGTGCTGCTCCACACCGGCCATCCGCTGCCCGCGGTCGTCACCAACAGCGAACCGGACCCCCTCCCCACCGAACTGGCGGAGCCCCCGCTCGAACTCCGCGAGCAGTGTCGTCGTATGCTCGCCGGTGTCCTCGAACTGGGCGTGGTAGCAGGGCGAGTTCATGATCGACGACCCACTGCCGGCGGTGACCGCGATCAGCGGCCTCGGTGTGCAGGTCACCCAGTGGTTCGGCCCCGCCCTGGACCGCACCCGCGAACAAGTCGCCGAACAGTACGCGCGGTTCGCCCTGCGCATGGCCGGCGCCCACCGCTGCCCCTTCGACCCGCCCGCCCCTCGCGCCCAGGAGCAACCATGCGACCGGTCATCGTCACCCGGCACGGCGCCGTGCGCGGCACCACCGGCCCGGACGGCATCGCCCGCTTCAAGAACATCCCCTACGCCGCCGCCCCGGCCGGGCCGCTGCGCTTCGCCCCGCCTCGGCCGCCGACGCCGTGGAACGGCACGCGCGACGCCGACGCCTACGGCCCCACCGCGCCCAAGGCCCCGTACGCCGCACCGATGGACCGCCTCATCCCCGAGGTCGACATCCCGGGCGAGGACTTCCTGAACCTCAACGTCTGGACCCCCGATCCGGCCGCACGGCTGCCCGTCATGGTCTGGGTCCACGGCGGCGCGTTCAGCAACGGCTCGGGCTCCGTCCCCGGTTACGACGGCACCGCGTTCGCCCGTGACGGCGTGGTGCTGGTGACACTGAACTACCGCCTGGGCGCGCACGGCTTCCTCCACCTCGGCCCCGAGGACACCGCCCCCGCCAACCTCGGTCTCCTGGACCAGATCGCCGCACTCGAATGGGTGCGCGACAACATCGCCTCCTTCGGCGGCGACCCCGGCCGCGTCACCGTCTTCGGTCAGTCGGCCGGGGCCATGAGCATCGGCGCGCTCCTCGCCATGCCGGTGGCCAAGGGTCTCTTCCACCGCGCCGTACTGCAGAGCGGGGCGGCCCATCACGTCCTGTCCCCCGACTCCGCCGCCCGGGTCGGGGCCCGGCTGGCCGCCGTGCTCGGGGTGCCGCCCACCCGGACCGACCTGGCCGCCGTGCCACTGGAGCGGCTGCTGGCCGCGCAACAGCTGCTGCGCGCGGAGATCTCCGCACGCCCCGACCCGGCACTGTGGGGCGAGGCGGCCCTCAACCTGATGCCCTTCGAACCCGTGGTCGACCGTGCCACCCTGCCGCGCGTACCCATCGAGGCGATCGCGGACGGCACGGCCGCGGACGTCGACGTGCTGGTGGGCTGCACCCGGGACGAGTTCCGCCTGTTCACCGTGCCCACCGGGCTGGCCCCGCTGGTGACCGACGACCTTCTGGAGAGCAGGGCTGCGGCGTACGGCCTGCCACCACTGGGGGTGCGCGCCTACCGGGCGGCCTTTCCCGGTGCGGCTCCGGGCGACCTGTTCGCCGAGATCGCCACGGACTGGTTCTACCGGCTCCCCGCGCTTCGCCTCGCCGAGGCCCGAAGCCGCCAGGGCGCCCACGCGTTCGTCTACGAGTTCGTCTGGCCGTCCCCCGCCCACGGCGGAGGCCTCGGCGCCTGCCATGCGGCCGAAGTCCCGTTCGTGTTCGACCATGTGGCTGATCCGGGCTTCGCGCCTTTGCTCGGCGACGCCCCTCCGCAGCGCCTCGCCGACAGCATGCATGCCGCCTGGGTCGCCTTCGCCACCACCGGTGACCCCGGCTGGCCCGCCTACCGCGAACCCGACCGCACCGTCCGCCGCTTCGGCGCACCGCCCACCCTCGCCCACGCTCCCCGCGAACACCTGCGAGCCCTGTGGGAGGGTGTGCGCTGACCACGCCCCGGGCTGCCCCGCGCGCATCGGGCCGGGCTCGTGTGCGGCACCGGCTGAAGCGGCGTCGAGGCGAGGGCACGGTGCGTACCCGACCCGGCGCCGACGCGGCGTCGTCCGCCTCGCCCGGGCCCACGTTCGGCGATCTCCCGGCCGGGGTGCGGCGGCCGGTCCGTGCGGCGCTGGAAGGTGTCGGTGGTGCGGTCCTCGGCACCCTCGGGGACGGCGCGGTCCATGTCGGCCGGGAGCGCGGCGGACTCCCACGGCCGTGCCGAGGCCGCTCGCCCGTGAAGTGTGCCCCGCTTCCGGCAGCGCATGGACGGGCTGGATGACCTCGACGCCGGCGGTGTGTCCCCGGACGTGGCCCGGCAGCCGGGTGTGCCCGGCACGGACACCTTCCGGGCGCGTACGCGCTCGCCGACGCCGAAGGGGGGCGTCCACCCGGCGCAGCGAGCCCCCGGCCGCGGGTGCGCGGTGAGGTCCGGCGGGCTCAAGGACCGGCCGGCGGGGCGCTGGACGCATCACTGGGGTTGCGCCTCGCCTGGGCGGCCCGCAGGCTGCCCCCATGGATCACACCCCGGAAGGAAGCGGGCGCCCCGTTCTGGTGACCGGTGCCGCCGGCAGGGTCGGCTCCATCGGACGGACCGTGGTCGAAGGCCTCCGGCGCCGGGGGCTGAAGGTCCGGGCGTTCGTGCGTTCGGATGACGACCGTGCTCAGGCGTTGCGCGCGACCGGCGCCGAAGTCGTTGTCGGAGACCTGACGCGCTCGCGTGATGTCGCCGAAGCCCTGGACGGCTGCGGACGGGCGTACTTCGGCATGGCCGTGTCGGACCAGTATCTGCTGGCCGCCGTGACGACGGCTGCCGCCGCGCGCGCCCACGGCGGGCTGGAAGTGTTCGTCAACATGTCGCAGCTGACCGTCTCCCAGATGGACGTCACCAGCACGTCCGAGTCGCATCAGCAACGGCAACAGTGGTTGGTCGAGCAGGTTCTCGACTGGTCCGGGCTGCCCGTGGTCCAGGTCAGACCCACCGTCTTCCTGGAGAATCCGCTCTTCCAGGTGGGATTTTCCTCGATCCGGCGGGACGGCACCGTCAGGCTGCCGTTCGGCCAGGCGAAAACCTCCCCGATCGCGGCGCAGGACGTGGCGGCGGCCGTGGAGGAGATCCTGGCCGATCCGGCCCGGCACGTCGGCCGGACCTACGAGCTGACCGGCCCCCGGTCGGAGAGCATCGACGCCATGGCGTCGGAGATCTCCGCGGCTCTGGGCCGTCCGGTCGGCTACACCGACGTTCCCCTGCAGGAATGGCTCGACAACGATCTCCGAGCGCTGGAGCTGCCGGCCCACGTCTTCCAGCACATCTCCACCATGGCCCGCCTGCACGCGGCCGGTCGCTACGATCGCCAGGCCGACGGCGTGGCACAGATCACCGGGCGGCCGGCCATGGGGGTAGCCGAATACGTGCGCGGGAACCCCGGGTTGTTCACACGCTGAAAAGAGCACCGTCTCGGTGCGGACCGGGCCCCGCTCCGGGCGGACCGAGCGGACGGCGCCTGACGCAGGGAGTCCGGCCGGGCGCCCCCTTTGGGGCCTTGGTGCGGACAGCAGCTCGCGGCCCCGCTCCCGCATCGGCTGCCTGGTCCGCACGCACCAGCGGCTTTCCGCGTACGGCGGTGTGCTGCGCCCGGCCGCTGGGCCGGCTTCCATGGCCAGGGCCGACGCCTGGCCGCCGGTCCACGCCTCATGACCGACACGGCTTCAAGCGCACCCGCGCCTCGGCCGGATGTCCACGACCGGCAGGAGCCGGCGTGCGGCCGTGCCGGGCGGAGCGGACGTCCGCGAGGCGCTCGGGAAGCCCGCTTCCCCACCTCGACACGCGCAGGGTCGCCCTTCCGCCTGGTGCCGTGAACGCCTGAGCCGTTCGGCGAGTGCGTAGACCAACTCCTGATGGGCATGCGGGTGTGGGGTGGTGGGAGCGACGCGGCGGCACGGCGCCCTGGCCGTGCTGCCGCGTGGCTTGTCACCAGCCGGCCGCGGCCCTCACCGGTCAGCCGCGGGGCACCCGGAAAGGACTGCCGCCGGATGGCCGGGTTGTCCGCCTCATGCGGTTGCCGTACGTGCTGCGCGACCGCCCCGTCGGAGGGCAGAGACTCGCGGGTCGGACATGGGGAGACGCGCCGGGGCAGTCCGGCGACCGCCGCGTAGCGCAGCATCATGTCCCGGTAACGTCAGGACGTCGGGCCCGCCGATGTCGAAGGCGCGATTCACGTCCGAGGGCATCCGGGCGCTGCCCACCAGCAGGCGCAGCACGTCCCGGACCGCTGTCGGCTGGATCCGGGTGCGCACCCACCTCGGTGTGACCGTCACCGGCAGCCGCTCGGTCAGTTAGCGCAGCATCTCGAGGACGCCGAGCCGGACCCGATGATCATGGCGGCGCGCAGCACCGCCGTGGGCACACCGCTCGCCGGCAGGATGCGCCCGACCTCGGACCGGGAGCGCAGACGAGGCGACAGTTCCCGGTCGGGCACCCCGGCCGGGGTCAGCCCACCGAGGTAGACGATGCGGCGCACGCCGACGCGGGCGGCCTGCGCGCCGAAGACGCGGGCGCCCTCGCGGTCGGTGTCCTCGAAACCGCGTCCGGTGCCGAGCGAGTGCACCAGGTAGTAGGCCACGGCGACCTCCCGCACAGCGGCACTCACCGTGGCGGGGTCGGTGACGTCCCCGCCGACCACCTCCACCTCCCCGGCCCAGGGGTGGTCCCGCAGCTTCCCGGGGGAGCGGGCCAGGCAGCGCCCCCGGTACCCGGCGGCCGGCAGTTCGGGCACGAGCCGTCCGCTGACGGGCCGTCTTCCGGGGGGCCCCGGGCCGCAACCAACTCGATGCAGACTCGATGCGAGTTGCCACTACCGGGATGCGGGACGGACCGTGGCGCATGGCAGCGAGCCAACCCGCCCAAGGAGCAGCCGCATGACCGCATTCGCTGTGACCGAAGCCCCGCCGGTGGCGGACCCGCAGGACGATCTGGCCCTACGTTTCGTGGCCGGCGACGAGGGTGGCCTGGAGGCGGTCTACCGCCGCTGGGCTCCCCTCGTCCTGTCCCTGGCGCGGCGGTCACTGGGCGACGGAGCCGAGGCCGAGGACGTCACCCAGACGGTGTTCCTCGCCGCCTGGCGCGGCCGCCACGGCTACCGTCCGGGCCGTGGGCCGCTGCCCGCCTGGCTCGTGGCCATCGCCCGGCACAAGATCGCCGACGCCCTGTCCGCACGCACCCGGCGCACGGACGTCGCCGCCGCGGCGGCGCGGGAGCCGATTCGCTCGCCGGAATCGTCGTACACGCAGGACACGGTCCTGGACCGCGTGGACGTCACCCGTGAGCTGCGTCGCCTTCCCGAGGCCCAGCGGCGGGTACTGTGCCTGGCCTTCTACGGTGACCTGACGCAGACGCAGATCGCCCACGTCACCGGCTGGCCCCTGGGCACGGTCAAGAGCCACGCCCGGCGCGGCCTGCTGCGGCTGAGCCGGAGCCTGCACGCCGAGGCCACGGAGGAAGCACGCTGAACAGCCGTTCGCCGTGCGCGGCCGGAACGGTCCGGTCGCCGCGTGGAGAAGGACGTCGGAAGGCGGTTCCCGTTGATGGGGCGACACGGCCACCGGTGCGCTTCCTCACGTCGTACGCGCGCGTACTCCTCGCCCTCGCTCACACTCCGGCTCTTTCCGTCACCGGGCTCGCCGCGGTCTGTGGCACCAGCGAGCGCACCGTGCAGCGGATCATCGCCGAGCTGGTGCGTGCCGGTTTCCTGACCCGGGAGGCCGACGGGCGCCGCGTGCGTCTCGGCGTGCGTCACGAAGCCGCGGCGTGCCATCCGTGCGAGGGCAGGCTGAGTGTGCGGAGTCTGCTCCGGCTCGTCAGGGCCGGGACGGGCGAGGAAACATGAGTGCCGTGAACTCTGCTGAGCCGCCTCCGTCCGAGCCACCCGCCGTACCGGGCGGCGCCGGTCTGACCACCGGTGTGCTGGCCCGCCGCCTCGGGGTGTCGCCCATGACGCTGCGCTCGTGGGACCGCCGCTACGGCATCGGGCCCACCGCACGCACCGAGGGCGGCCACCGTCGCTGGACGGCGGCCGACGTGGCCACGGTCGAGGAGATGTGCCGGCTGACGACGACCGGCATCCCGCCGGCCGACGCGGCCCGCGCCGCCCGTGCGGCCGTTGCCGGCCGGTCCCCCGCACCGGAGGTCATCGCCGCTTCGGCGCTCCCACCACCCGCCGAGCGGTCGCGGGCCGCCGGTGCGCTGCCCCTGGGCGACGTGCGTCAGGAGTGCCGTGGACTGGCCCGCGCCGCGGTACGGCTGGACGCCCCCGCGCTCGAGAAGCAGCTCCTCGCCGCCGTCGAGCGCTACGGCGTCGCGGTCGCCTGGCAGGAGGTGATGGTTCCCACTCTGCACGCCGTAGGACGCCGCTGGGCCTCTTCCGAGGACCGGTACGTGGAGGTGGAGCACCTGCTCGCCTGGTATGTCTCGACCGTGCTGCGCCGCAGCACTCCGCCCGCCCTCCCGGTGGCTGCCCCGGCGGCCGGCTGCGTCCTGCTGGCCTGCGCGCCCGACGAACAGCACACGCTGCCCCTGGAGGCGCTGCACGCGGCGCTCGGTCGTGAGGGGCTGCCGGTGCGCATGCTGGGAGCCGCCGTGCCCGTCGAGGCGCTGGACGCGGCGGTGCGCCGGCTCGGCCCGGTCGCGGTCGTGCTGTGGGCCCAAGACAGCGCGCGGGCGGTCCCCGCCCTGGCCCGGCACGTCGCCGGGCTGCGCTGGGGCATGAAGGGGGCGCGGCGCGGTCCGGTGGTGCTGCTGGGCGGCCCCGGCTGGAGCCGGTCCCGGCCCGCAGGTGTGCTCAGGCCGGCCGGACTGGCGCAGGCGGTGGAGGCGCTGCGCGCGCTGTGCACCGCAGGGTGAGCCGACGGACAGGACCTTGTCCTCTTCCCGCGGGCTGTCCGCGGGAGGTGACGCGGTCACGCGTGCCGGACCAGGGCAGCCCCCGGCCGCCGCACCATGTCGTGGCACCCGAAGCCGGCCGCCCGCCCCTCACGGCACCTCCGACGCGCGTCGGCGCTCCTGCCGGAGCACGTCCTCGAGGTCGCGTAGCCGGTCCAGGCCCTGCACCGCGCGCCGCATGCGGGCGTTGCCGGACAGCAGCCGCCGGTGCCGGTGCAGGAAGGCCCAGTACCCGGCGGTGAAGGGGCACGCGCGCGGACCGGTGCGCTCGGTGGGCCGGTAGGCGCAGCCGTCGCACAGGTCGCTCATGCGGTGCAGGTAGGCGCCGCCCGACGTGTACGGCTTGGTGGTCGTCCGGCCGCCGTCCGCGTACTGGGACATGCCCACCACATTCGGCTCCATCACCCAGTCGTAGCCGTCGACGAAGCAGCGATGGAACCAGTCGGTCACCGCGGCCGGGTCCCAGCCGCGCTGCAGGGCGTGACTGCCCAGCACCATCAGCCGGGGGATGTGATGCGTCCACCCGGTGTCGCGTACCTGCGCGAGCACGGTGGCCAGGCAGCGCGCGGTGAGTGCGTCCGCGTCCAGCTCGGCGAAGTACTCGGGCAGCTTCTCCGTGTGCCCGAGCGCGTTGCCGTGCCGGTGGTCCTCGCCGAAATGCCAGTACAGCTGCCAGACGTACTCCCGCCACCCCGCGACCTGCCGAACAAAACCCTCTGCGCTGTTCACCGGGACGGCGCCCGTGCGCCAGGCGCGCTCGGCTCGCTCCACGCACTCCGCCGGATGCAGCAGCCCGAGATTGAGCGAGGACGAGAGCAGGCTGTGGCTCATCACCGGATCATCGGTGAGCATCGCGTCCTCGTACGGCCCGAAGGACGCCAGCCGGTGTTCCACGAAACGGCGCAGGGCCGACAGCGCCTCCCGTCGGCTGGCGGGGAAGCGCCGGGGTCCGTCCCGGCCGACGAATCGCACCCCCTCCTCGCGTTCCCACCGGTCGAGGTCCTCGCGCACCTCGGCGTCGATGTCGTCCTCCCGCGGCCGGTAAGGGCCCGGCACGTCGAGTGCTCGGGCGCCCCTCGGCGGGGGTTCGCGGTTGGCCCGGTCGTGGTTGAACCGGCCGCCGGCCGGGCCGCCGCCCTCCATCAGCAGGTCGTGCTCCTGGCGCACCCAGCGGTAGAAGTCCTCCTGGAGCAGCCGCCGTCCACCGCGGCCCTCGGCCCATCCGGCGAACTCCTCGCGCGTCACCAGGAATCCCCGGGCAGGCAGCATCCGCACCCGGGGCAGGGAGCGCACCAGCCGGAGCGCCCCGTACGAGGAGGGGTGGCACACCGTCACCGGCAGGTCCTCCACCGCGCGGCGCAGACCCTCACGGTAGGTCTCGGCCCGTACATAGGTGACTCGCCCGCCCAGTTCCGCCGCGCGGTGCCGCATCGCGGAGAGCACCAGGTGCGCCTTGGCACGGTGGAAGCGGCGCCGCCGGAAGACCGACCTGGCTTCGATCATCACCACGGGCGCCCCGCGGTCGGGCCCGTCCGCCCCGGCCGGCGTGAGGAAGTGCGGGCCGAGCTGATCGCCGAAGAGCCAGTGCGGGGTGGTCATGGGAGGGGAACCTTCCGTGCGACGACGGGGGTGAGGCGTACCGGAACGAGGTGTTGCGTGCGGTGTCCGGCGGCCCGGCGGATGTCCTGCCGCCGGGCTTCAGGAGCGCGCCCGGGCCCGTCTGAAGCGGTCCAGGCCCTCAGCCAGGGACACCACCGGCTCGGGGTAACCGATGCCCGCGCGCTCCCGCGCCGGACGTTTCCACGGCTCGTGCACATCGGCCCCCTCCACTCCCGTCAGTTCCTCCACCCAGCGCCGCACATATGCTCCGTCCGGGTCGTACCGCTTGCCCTGGACGACGGGGTTGAGCACCCGGTTGGGCCGGGTGTCGGTGCCCGTGCCGGCCATCCATTGCCAGTTCAGCTGGTTGTTCGCCACGTCGCCGTCCACCAGAAGGTCCAGGAAGTGCCGGGCGCCCACTCGCCAGTCGACGTACAGCGTCTTGGTGAGGAAGCTCGCTGCCAGCAGCCGGCCCCGGTTGTGCATCCAGCCCTCGTGGCGCAGCTGTCTCATCGCCGCGTCCACCACCGGGTAGCCGGTGCGGCCCGCGCGCCACGCCTCGGCGTCCGCCTCCGCGTCCCTTCCGCCGCGCCACCGGTCGCGGCGGGTGCGGTAGTCGTGGGTGGCGGCGTCGGGGCGTGCGGCGAGCACCTGGCGGTTGAAGTCGCGCCAGGCGATCTGCCGTACGAACGCCTCCGCGCCCGAGCCGCCGGTCCTGCGCGCTCGGTGCACCACCTCGACCGGCGACAACGTCCCGAAGTGCAGGTGGGGTGAGAGCCGGGAGGTGGCGTCACCCGCCAGGTCGTCGTGCCGTTCCACGTAGGCGTCCACGCCGGAGCGCAGCCACGCGGTGAGCCTGCGCCGTCCCTCCGTCTCGCCGCCCGCGCACAGTCCCGGCGACACCCCGCTCACGCCGGCGCGCTCCGGCAGCGGGGCGGAGCCCACCTCCTCCGGCACGGTGATCGAGCGCGGCGCGTCCAGCACCTCGCGCAGGCCCTGCTCGGACCAGCGCCGGTAGTACGGCGTGAACACCGCGAAGTGGTCGGAGGAGGCCGGCGTCACCGCGCCCGGCGCCACGGCGGTGCTCACCGTGTCGTGCACGTACAGGCGCCGCCCGTCTCCCTCCAGCGCCGGGCGCAGCCGCTGCTCACGTGCGTGCGCGAAGGCGCTCACGTCGCCCGCCATGTGCACCTCGTCGGCGTCCGCCTCGGCGGCCAGCCGGCACACTTCCGTGACCGTGTCGCCCTCGCGCAGCACCAGCTGGCCGCCCCGCTCCCGTAGCCGGGCGTCCAGATCACGCAGGCAGTCGGCGAGGAACGCGAGCCGGTTCGGCGCGGCGAAACCCGCTGCGTCCACCGCCGGATCACGCACGAACAGCGGTACCACCCGGCCTCCTCCGCGCAGGGCCGCCCGCAGCGGCGGGTGGTCCGACACACGCAGATCGCAGGTGAACACGACGACTGAGGTCTGCATGGGGGTCACTTCCGCTTCCGGTGGGGTCGTTCTCGGATGGTTCGCCACTTCGGCCGGTGCCGGATGCGGCGGACCGGCGGCAGTCCCCGTTCGGGCGTCGGCGCATCCGCGGTGGTGGCGTGAGGACGGCCTGGGCGGCCCGTTCGCCGCTCAGCCCGGGAAGCGGCCCGTGGACCGCAGTTGCCAGCGCCGCTCGGCGTAGGCGAGGTCGTCCCGCCACAGCCGCCCGGCCGCGGCGCGCACCAAGGGGCGCAGCAGCGGCGCCGCCCGGCGGGCGGCGGCGAAGCCGGGACGGTGCGAGGCGGCGATCACCGCCTCGATGACGGCGGTACGTGGCCGGCCGGCCCCGTCCGTGCCGAGCGGCGTGGCATGGGTCTCCACGACGGAGCCCGCGCCCTCGCCCTCGGTGATGCGCATGACGACCGTGCGCGGTCCGGGCGCGGTGAAGACGGCGCGGACCGGCACGACCAGTCGGCCCGCCACCTTGAAGGACACGTCGACAACCAGGGCGTCCCGGCCGTCGTCCACCGCGCCGGCCGGTCCGCCGGGGGCGTCCACCACCGTCAGGTCGACGAACGAGTAGGGGTGGAACCACGCGCCGTGCCACGGATCGAGCCGGTTGGCCACCACGTCCTCGGGCTCACAGGCACCCACGCCGGTGTAGACGGCGACCAGAGCCCGCGCGGGTTCGGGCCGCCGCAGGACGACCGGTGCGAGCAGCGGGTCCTCCCCGCCCACTTCGTCCAGCCGCGTCCACACCAGCACCCCGTCGTCGTGCACCGGCAGCGGCGACCAGCCCGCGTACGGGCCGCCGTCCAGGGCCAGTCCGTGCCAGTGGCAGACCAGCGTGCCGCAACGCACCGGACTGTCCCGCAACGGAGCTCCCAGGTGCGGGCAGGCCCCCGGCCCGCCGACGAGGCGCCCGCCGGGCCCTCGCCACACCACGACCTCCTGCCCCGCCACGGTCAGCGCCAGCTTGCCGTCCCCCCGCAGGGCGCGGGAGGCGCCGACGACGTACCAGTTCCCGGACGAGCGGGCCTGCGCCCGCTTCAGCGCCTCGGCGATCACCGCGGGCCGCGCCTCGCGCCAGGTGGGCCGCTGACGCTCCCACGGCACGGCGTGGCGGCGCATCGACAGCGGCAGGCGGCGGTTCACGCGACCTCCTCGGCGGAGCGGACGGCCGTCGCCGGCGAGAGCGCGGCTTCGGGCAGAACGCGGGCGTGAGCGGGCCGACCGTGTCCGGGACCGGTCCGCGCTCGCAGCCGGGCCCCCGCCACCCGGACCAGCCCGTCGGCGGCGACCACCGCTCTGCGCCGCCGGCGCACCACCGACCGCCGGTGCAGCACGGCGTAGCCGTCGCGGGCGACGGCGTCCAGGATGCCGCCGTACAGGACGGCCGCGGTGCGGATGCAGGGCCGTGCCACCGGTTCGAGCAGCTCGATCCCGGGCATCGCCGTCCGGTACACGCCGCGGGTCAGTGCCTCGAACTCCCTGAGCGCGGCGGTGATGCGGCGCTCTGGCCGGCCCGTCGCGCGGCTCCAGACCAGCAGCTCCCGGGTTACGCCGTGACCGGCGAGCAGGTCGGCGGGCAGGTAGACGCGTCCGCGGTCCAGGTCCTCGCCGACGTCCCGCAGGAAGTTGCTCAACTGGAAGGCGACGCCGAGCGCCGCGGCGTACGGCGCGGCCTCCTCCCGCGGTACCACCGTGCCCAGCACCGGCAGCATCTCCAGCCCGATCACCGCGGCCGAGCCGTGCATGTACGCGCCCAGGTCGGCGTAGGTGGGATAGGCGGTCACGACCAGGTCGGATCGCATCGAGGTCATGAAGTCCCGGAAATGGGCATGGTCGATGGCGTAGCGGCGCGCGGTGTCGGCGAGCGCGCGCACCACCGGCTCACCGCTGCCACCCCGCCGCAGCCCCTCCTCCAGCTCGCGCTGCAGCCGGGTCAGCGCCCGCAACCGCAGATCGACCCCGGCGCCGGGGTCGAGGGAGTCGACGATGTCGTCGGCCCAGCGGGCGAAACCGTAGAGCGCGTGCACGGCGGGCCGGCGCTCCACGGGCAGCAGCCGGGTGGCGAGGAAGTAGGTCCTGCCGTGCCGGGCGTTGAGGGCGCGGCAGTGGCGGTAGGCCGCACGCAGCGCCCGATCGGTGATCCCGGCCGCGTCCAGCTCTCGATCGGTCATGCTGACCCGCCTTCGGTCGCGGGGCCGGTGGGGTCGGCCGGGGGATGTCCGGGTGTTCCGGACCGCCGCCTGGTGGCGGCCGGGGAGTCCGGCGAGCAGGCCGGTGGTTCCTGCGCGGCGGCAAGCCCGGTGCACCGCGCCCCATCCGCGCGCGGGACGGCCGGCGGCTTCCGGCTGACGGCCCGGAACACGGGTGGGAACGGGGAGTGCACAGGAGCCGGGGCGCCGGTTCTTTCGGGGAGGACGGCGGTCGCGAAGGGGCGCGAGCGGCTGCTCCCTCGTCCGGGTACGCCCGTGACGCGGGCCGCGGCCAGCTTCCCCGACAGCAGCACGGTCGGCACGCCGACACCGGGCGTCGTGCCGCAGCCGGCCAGGACCGCGTTCTCCGTGCCGCGCACCAGGTTGCGCGGCCGGAACGGGCCGGTCTGCGGGAAGGTGTGGGCAGCCGAGAAAGGGGTTCCGGCGGCGTGCCCCCGGGCGTGCCAGTCGGCCGGGGTGATCAGGCACTCCTCCTCGATGGCGGCTTCGACGCCGTCCAGTCCGCGCCGCTCCAGCTCCCGCAGCAGCGTGTCCCGATAGCGCGGGCCGAGGTCGGACCAGGCCGCTGCCCCCGGGCCGATGTCGGTGTTGGGACAGGGGGCGAGGATGTAGTGCAGGTGGTGGCCCGGCGGCGCGAGCCCGGGGTCGGTGGTGGTGGGGCGGGTGACGAGCAGCGAGGGGTCGCTCATCAGCCGTCCGGCACGGGTGAGTTCGTCGAACGTGGTGTGCCACGCCACGCCGAACGAGATCGTGTGGTGGGCGAGCCGGGCCCAGGTGCGGTCCGTTCCGATGTGCAGGACGACCGCGGAGGGGGAGTGGCGCAGGCCGAGCGGTCTGCGCGGCCGGCGGCCGAGCAGCCGGTAGGCCACGGGCAGGTCCGGGGTGAGGACGACCGCGTCGCACGGGATGCGGCCGGCGTCGGTGACGACGGCCGTGATCCGTTCCCCCGACCGCTCCAGGCGCGTCACCCGCTGCCCGAACCGGAGCTCGGCGCCGGCCGCGGCGGCTGCCTCCGCCATCGCCCGAGGCAGGGCGTGCATGCCGCCCCGGGGGAAGTACACGCCGGCGACGGTGTCCATGTAGGCGATGACCGCGTAGGCGGCCAGCGCCCGCGCCGGGGGCACACCCGCGTACAGGGCCTGGAAGGAGAACACCCGGCGCAGCCGCTCGTCACTCAGGAAACGGCCGATCCCGGCATCCAAGCGGCCGAAGCCGCCGAGGGCGGCCAGCCGGGCGAGATCGGCGTTGAGCAGACCGAGCGGTGAGTCGAAGTTGGCGTCGATGAACCGGCCCATCTGAGCCCGGTACAGCCGCTGAAGCCAGTCGCGCAGCCGCCGGTAGCCCGCCGCCTCGGCCGCCCCGGCGAACCGCTCCACCTCCGCGGCCATCGCGTCCGCGCCGGTGTGCACGTCGATGCTGGTGCCGTCGGCGAAGCAGGCTCGGTACGCCGGGTGCAGGGGGATCAGCTCGAGCCGCTCGGACAGGCTGTCGCCGACGGCGGCGAACGCCTCGTCGGCCAGCTCCGGCATGGTCAGCACGGTCGGCCCGGTGTCGATGCGGTAGCCGGCCAGGTCGAGGCGTCCGGCGCGGCCGCCGGGCAGCTCCTCGCGCTCCACGACGGTGACCTGGCGTCCGGCGCCCAGCAGGTGCAACGCCGCCGACAGCCCGGCGAGTCCGGCGCCGACGACCACCACGTGGTCCGTGGGACCGGGCAGGATACGGGTCACCGGCCACTCCCCGCTTCGTCGCAGGTGCAGGCCGCGTACGGACCGTGCGCGGGCCCGGGACGTACGGCGGCGTCCCCGTCCGGCCGCGCACCGGCCGTCGCGCGCAGCAGACCGCGCAGTGGACCTGCACCCTCCGCATGCAGCGCGGCGCCGTCGAAGTGCCGCAGTCCCTGCGCGGCGAGACGATCGATCTTGTTCTCCACGGTGGCGCGCGCCCCCGTCGCGACCAGCACGTCCCGCACCTCCTCCAGGCCGCGCTCGGTGAGCGCCACGTCACCGAGCCACCGGTCCAGCACGGCGAGCGCGGCGGCGTCTTTGGCGGCCTCGGCCCGTCTCCGGGCGACCGCGACCAGATAGGTGGGCTTGCCCTCCCGTATGTCGCCGCCGCATGCCTTGCCGGTCTTCCGCGGGTCGCCGAAGATGTCGTCCAGGTCGTCCCGCAGTTGGAAGGCCATGCCGACGCAGCGTCCCGCGTCGCACAGCCGGCGCAGCGTCACATCGTCCGCGCCCGCGACGGCAGCCCCCAGAGCGAGGGGCCGCTCCACCGAGTACAGGGCGCTCTTCAGGCAGGCGGCGCGCAGCAGGCGGGGCAGGGACCGCGCCGCGGTGATCTGGCCCTGTACGTCCAGGTACTGGCCCGCCACCAGCTCCGTGCGCAGGTCGCTCCACAGCCGCCGCACCACCACCCCTGTCCAGGGCGCCGACGGCATCTCCGCCATCAGGTCGTCGGCCCAGGCCAGCGCCAGGTCCCCGGCCAGGACCGCCGCCGACTGCCCGAACCGCTCGGCTTGTCCGGGCCCCACGCGGCCGGCATACCGGTCGGTCAGGTCCGTGTGCAGCGCCGGCCGGCCACGCCGCAGCGGGGCCCTGTCCATCACGTCGTCGTGAACGAGCGCACAGGTCTGCAGCAGTTCCAGGGCGCCGCCGATCCGCAGGGCCGCCGCCGCGGCCGCGGGGTCCCGGCCGGCGCAGGCCCGCGAGGCCCACCACACCAGCTGCGCGCGCCTGCGCTTGCCACCCTGCAGAGTGAAGCGCGTCACCCGTTCGGCGAGTTCCTCGGCGAACACGGGATCCGCCAGCCGTGCCCGGCGCAGGCGCTCCGCCAGCACATGGTCGAGCATGCGGCCGACGGCGCCGGGCACGTCGGCGTCGACCTCGCGCACCTCGGCGGACCCGGCGGGAAACGGTTCGCTCGCCGAGGGCCGCGCCTCGGCCCTGTCGTGGGCTTCCCCGCCGTGGGTCACCGGCCGGTGCGGAGGTGATGCCACGGGCGCCGCCGGGATCGGCCGCGGTGGCGCGGTCGCAGGGCGGTCCTCAGCGTGGATGGGACGCATCCCGGTTCCCTCCGTCGTGTCCGTGTCCGTCGTTGCCGTCACCTGTCCGCTTCGGCGCGGGCAGCGCGTACGGATGCGCGAACGCCGCACGCGGTCGCGGCGACAACCAGGGCCGCCCCCTCCACCGTGCCGTGTCCGGCGCTCGGGCGCTCACCGTGGGGAGGCGCCCTGCATCCGATGGGGTACACAATCCGGAAAACCAGGCCGGAGCATCCAGGACGGGCGCCGTGTTCCCCCAGCCGCCGCTGCGGGGCGCGGACGCCGCCGTGACACCCCGCCGCCGCGAGTCGCACGCAGACCGCGCCGGAAGAACACCGACGAAGGGAGACGCCGTGCCGGAGACGGACGTGGCCGTCGTGGGTGCGGGCGCAGCGGGGCTGTCGCTGGCCCACCGGCTCGCCGGGCGCGTTCCCGGCCTGCGGACGCCGTCCGTGGTGCTGGTGGACGCGCCGCCCGGCCCGCTGCGACCACCACCGCGGACCTGGTGCTACTGGGCGGCGGCCCCCGGACGGTTCGACGCGGCGGTGCGTGCCGAGTGGCAGCGGCTGAGGGTGCGTCCGCGCAACCGCGCCCCGATCGAGGGGGACATCTCCCCTCTGAGGTACCGCATGATCCGCTCCGACGACTTCGAGCGCCTGGTCTTCCGGGACCTGGCCCGCAGCCCCAACGTGCGGCGCCTGGAAGCGACCGTCGAAGCGGTGGAGGACGTGCCCGGTGGCGTTCAAGTCCACCTGAGGGACCGCGACGGCCGGGCGCGGGTGCTGAGGGCCCGCTGGGTGTTCGACTCCCGCCCCCTTGGCAGCCTCCCGGCCGCCCGCACCACTTTGCTGCAGCACTTCCACGGCTGGTTCGTGCGCACCACCCGGCCCGCCTTCGACCCGGCCGCCGTGGAGCTGATGGACTTCCGCACCCCGCAACCCGACCACGGCCTGTCCTTCGGCTACGTCCTGCCGACGGGGCCGTACGAGGCGCTGGTGGAGTACACCGAGTTCTCCCCGCGCACCCTCACTCCGGACCGATACGAAGCCGCCGTCCGGCACTACGCGGACGAGGTGCTGCGACTCGGCGAACGGCAGGTCCTGGCCACCGAGACCGGCCTCATCCCCATGACCGACGCGCAGATCTCCCGGCAGACCGGAGCCTCGACCTTCCGCATCGGCACCGCCGGCGGAGCGACCCGCCCCGCCACCGGCTACACCTTCGCAGGACTGCAGCGCCAGACCAGGGCCGTCGCCGACGCCCTGCGCCGCGGGCGCCGTCCGGTGCCGCCCGCCGCCCACTCGGCGCGCTCCCGCGCCATGGACGCCGTACTGCTGCGCGCCCTGGACAGCGGCCGGGCCGACGGCCCGGAACTGTTCGGCCGCCTGTTCGCCCGCGTGCCCATGGCACGGCTGCTGCGCTTCCTCGACGGAGGCACCCGCCCGCACGAGGACCTGTCCATCGGCCTGCGCACGCCCCTCGGGCCGATGTTGCGCTCCGCCCTGGAACTGCCCCGCGTGCCCCGCCGCCCCTTCCACCCGCCCGCGCCGCCGCGTCCGCCGACGCCTCCCGCCCTCCCGCCGCTTCCCGCGCCGGACCCGTCCGCCCCGCTTCTGCCCCCCACGGAGACCGCATGACGCTGCTGCGCGACGATCACCTCGCCACCGCCTTCGACCACGCCTCCAGAAGCTACGACACGCTCGTGGCCGCGAACCCCGGCTACCACGCCCACCTGCGCCGCTCGGTGCGCCGGCTCGGCCTGCCCGGACAGGGGCAGGGACTGCGCGTGCTCGACCTCGGCTGCGGCACCGGTGCCTCCACCGCCGCGCTGCGGTCCGTCCTGCCCGCCGCCGACGTCACCGCCGTGGACGCCTCGGCAGGCATGCTTCGGCGGGCCGCGGCCAAGCCGTGGGCGGGTGAGGTCACCTTCGTGCACGCGCCCGCCGAGCGACTCTTCGAGGCCGGCGTGCGCGGCCCGTTCGACGCGGTGTTCGCGGCCTATCTCTTCCGCAACCTCACCGATCCCGACGCCGTCCTCACCGCCGTGCGCGGGCTGCTGCGGCCGGGCGGCCGGCTCGGCGTGCACGAGTACACCCTCCGCGGACGGTGGGCCGACCGCGCCGTGTGGACGCTGGTGTGCGGGGGTGTCGTGCAGCCCGTGGCGACCCTGCTGGGGGACGGGCCGCTGTACCGGCACCTGCGGCGCAGCGTGGTGGAGTTCGACACCGCCGGGCGCTTCGCGCGGCGGCTCGGCGCGGCCGGCTTCGACCAGGTACGCACCCTGCCGCTGCCGGGCTGGCAGACGGGCATCACGCACACCTTCGTCGCCCACCGGGCGTACGACCACAGGGAGGACGCATGAGGACCACGTGCCGGGGCGCCGCGCGCCGGGGACGCGACCGGCGGGCCGGGATCCTGACGGCCCGGCCCGGCGCCCCCCGCGTGCAGGGAACCCCGCCGTCGGTGGCGGTGGTCGGCGCGGGCATCGCCGGCCTGGCCGCCGCCACCGTGCTCGCCGAGCGCGGCGTGGCCGTCACCGTGTACGAGAGGCGGCCGTACCTCGGCGGGCGGGTGGGCGGATGGCCGACCGTGCTGCGCGACGGCACCACGGTGACCATGAGCCGCGGCTTCCACGCCTTCTTCCGCCAGTACTACAACCTGCGCGGTCTGCTGCGCCGGACCGACCCCGGACTGGAGCGGCTCACCGGCCTCCCGGACTACCCGCTGCTCAACGCCGGCGGCCTGCACGACAGTTTCCGGCACGTCCCGCGCACGCCGCCGCTCAACGCGCTCGGCTTCGCGGCACTCAGCCCCTCCTTCCGGCTCGCGGACCTGCGCGCCATGGCCCCGCTGGCGGCCCTGCCCCTGCTCGACGTGCGCGTGCCGGAGGTGTACGACCGTCTGGACGGCACCAGCGCCCACGACTTCCTGGACGCCGTACGGTTTCCCGAAAGCGCCCGGAACCTGGCGTTCGAGGTGTTCTCCCGCAGCTTCTTCGCCGATCCGCGCGAGTTGTCGGCGGCCGAGATGGCGCTGATGTTCCACATCTACTTCCTCGGCTCCGCCGAAGGGCTGCTGTTCGATGTGCCCCGTGCCCCGTTCCAGGCCGCCCTGTGGGACCCGCTCGCCGGCTACCTGGCCGGGCACCACGTGGAGTTGCGCACCGGCACGGCCGTCGAGCACATCGCGCCCGCCCCGAGCACCGGTCTCGTGGTGGCCTGCGATCGGGACGAGCGCCACCACGACGGGGTCGTCCTCGCCCTGGACAGCGCAGGGCTGCGCTCGCTGGTCGTACGCTGCGAAAATCTGGGCGACGCGCCCTGGCGCGAGAGGATCGGACGGCTGCGCACCGCCCCGCCCTTTCTGGTCAGCCGGCTGTGGCTGGACCGGCCCGTCGCACCCGACCGGCCCGGATTCCTCGGCACCAGCGGCTTCGGCACCCTCGACAACATCAGTGTGCTGGAGCGCTACGAGGACCAGGCGGCTCGCTGGAGCGCGCGCACCGGTGGTTCCGTCGTCGAACTGCATGCCTACGCCGTCCCGCCTGGATCCGCCCGGGACGTCGAACAGAAGCGCCTCCTCGACCAACTGCACCGCATCTACCCGGAGACCAGCACGGCCACGGTCCTCGACGCCCGCCACGAGTGGCACGATGACTGTCCCCTGTTCCCGGTGGGCGGCTACGGCGACCGCCCTCCCGTCCGCACCCCGCACGCGCGAGTGGTCGTGGCCGGTGACATGGTCCGCACCGGCCTGCCCGTGGCACTCATGGAACGGGCGGCCACAAGCGGCTTTCTCGCGGCCAACGCCCTGCTCGAGCGATGGGGGGTACGGGGCCAGACGCTGTGGACGGTGCCGGACCGCGGGCGGAGCGTCCTCCTGAGGGCCCTGGCCGCAGGGGGACGGACGGCCGCTGCCCGGGGACGGCCGGACTGAACGGCCCGGCGGAACCGGACCCGTCGCTCCGCACACGCCCCTTCGGGGACGAGGACGCCGCAAGGGACCCCAGGGGGAAACCGGTTGGCAGGACATGAGGAGCATGAGAACGAGCGGACCAGGACTCGGCCACCATGGGCGGCGGCCGCACCCGGGACCCGCACACGGCACGTCACCGCTGCGCGGACGCGGTGCACGGCGGTCAGCCGGCGGTCGGGGTGAGGACGGTGCGGTCGAACGGCCCGCCGTGCTCGCACGCGTAGGCGACGGCGTCGTTGACGGCGTCGAGGGGGAAGGTGCGGATCCGTTCGGGTGCGAGATCGAGCGCACCTGATGCGATGAGCCGGATCATGGCGGTGTTCGCCGGGCGTGGGTACATCCACTGCCCCTGAACGGTGACCGAGTTGCGCATGATCCACGGGTAGGGCAGGGCGAAATCCGCGCCGCCGAGCATGCCGACACCGCCCATCAGGACGACGCGGCCGTATTCGCGGACGGTCATGGCCGCAGTGCGGGACACCGTGCTGGGCGCGCTGGGCGGGAGCAGATCGAGCACCATGTCGATCGGGTCCTCCGCGGCCGCGGACATGGCCGCTCGGTCGGCGGCCTCCTCACCGGTCAGTTCGACCGGGCGCACGCGCGGGCCGAACCGGTCGGCGAGGAGGCCGAGCGCGGCGCGGTTGCGGCCGGGCGCGATCACGCGGCCCGCCCCCATCGCGAGCGCCACGGCGACCGCGGCGCTCCCGAGGTTGCCGGTGGCCCCGCTGACGAGCAGCGTCTCGCCTGCCTGGAGCCGGCCCGCCAGCAGTCCTCCGTAGGGGATGACGTACACGCCGAGCGAGGACCAGCGAGCCGGGTCGTCCTCCGCTTCCCGGGGCAGCGGGTAGACGTTCTCCGTGGGTACCCGCATGAGCTCCGCGAACGAACCGTCGGGCAGGTGCCGGGCGAGCCGGGCGCCACCGTCGCCGCGGGAGCTCCACCCTTGCAGCGTGATGTCGGGGGTCAGCGCGTCGTCGCGTGAGCGGACCGTGCAGTCGCACCACACCAGGTCGCCGACGCGCAGCCGGGTGGCGTCGGGGCCGATGTGGACGACGCGTCCCACGCCGCCGGGGCCGGGGACCACGGGGGGTTCGAGCGGGTAGTTCCGCCGGCCGCTGAAGACCTCGTCGGCGTAGGGCGGGACAGAGGCCGCGAGGACCTCGACCACCACCTCGCCACCGCCTTCGCCCGGGTCGGGTATCTCCTGCACGGTGAGCGGGGCACCGAACTGTGTCAGGACTGCTGCTCGCATCTGCTGACCTCCTTGGCCGTCGGTCTTGAGGCTAGGAGTGCAGAGGGCATGCGCCAAACGACGATCTGCATCCGTGGTATGCGTAGTGCGCATGGACTTCTCCAGTACGTCTCTACGGGTGCTGCGGCAGGTCGCCGAGTCGGGGAGCTTTTCCGCGGCAGCCTCCCTGCTCGGCTACACCCAGTCGGCGGTCTCGCGCCAAGCAGCGGCCCTCGAACGGAGCGCGGGCACCGTGCTGTTCGAGCGCCGCTTCGACGGGGTGCGGCTCACTCCCGCCGGCCTGAACCTGCTGCGGCACGCTCGCACGATCCTGGAGTCCGTCGCCGCGGCCGAGCGCGAGCTCACCGGCTCCGCCGCACAGACGGAATCGGTGCGGCTGGGGTTGTTCCCCAGCGCCGGGGCAGTGATCCTGCCCGGCGTGCTCACGCGGCTTGCGGCGGCCACCCCGCACATCACGGTCACGACGCGTGAGGGCACCACGCCCGGCTTGCTCCGGGCGCTGCGGGCGGGCTCGATCGACATCGCCGTGCTGACGTCCCGCCCGCCGCACCGGCCGTCGGACGGCGAGTCCCCCCGGCTGCACGTCGAGGCCGTAGAGGACACCGAACTGCTCGTAGCGGCGCAGACCACCGGCTTGTTCGCCGGCCGGAGCGCGGTCCACGTCGACGAGCTCATCGATGCTCCATGGATCGCGGCCCCGTCATCGAGTGCGGAACCTCTGCTCGGGGTGTGGCCGGGCCTGCCCGGGCGGCCGCGCGTCGTCCACACGACGAGGGACTGGCTGACGAAGCTGCGCCTGGTCGCAGGCGGTTTCGGCGTGACAACCGTCCCGTCCCGCATGTCGACGGTGCTGCCGCCCGGCGTGAGCCTGCTGCGCGTGGACGGAGCACCCCCCGAGGTCCGGCGGGTGCTCATGGCTCGGCTTCCCGGCCCACCGGCTCCGGCAGTCACGGCTGTCACCCGAGCGATCGCCTCCGCGGCGTGACCGTCGCCGCAGCCCGCCGATGCTGTGCACCCGGAGAGAGGAGGCGGCGGGGTGATGTCGAGCTGTCCGGCGTTCCGGAGCGGTCCGGCGGCGCCGCGTCCGTCGACGAGGACGCGGGGGCGCGGCCGGCCGTCTTCGAGCGCCTGGACGGGTTCGGCCGTGGCGCGAGCCCGCCGACGCGTTCGTCGGCCCCTAAGGCCCGCCGTGCGTCGACCTCGCGGCACAGCTCGGCGTCCTGCCGTCACGGTTCAACACGATCGTCTCCTTCGAGAAGGCCGCCGAGACCGGCGCCCGTACCGACGGCAGCATGGCCGGCACCAGCTCCGAAGTCCTCGCCCGTCCGTCTGGCCGATCTCGCCGCCTCGGGCCGCCTCGAAGTCCCGATCGCGGCCACCCTCCCCCTCGCCGACGTCCAGCGCGCGTTCGAACTGCTCGAGCAGCGCCACCACGACGGAAAGGTCGTGCTCCTCCCATGACCGCCATCGCCACCCCGCGCCGATCCGCCGATCGCGCCGATGACCGCTTCCCGGTCCGGAACCCGGCCACCGCCAGGTGATCACCACCGTCCAGGGCGCAGGACTGGATGTGGCGTGCTCCATGCATGAGCGGGCCACGTCCGGCACGGGGCGCCATGCCGAGGATCGAGCACGAGGCCGCGTAGCGCCGGCCAGGTGAGACAGCACGACGCGGCGGCATCAAGCACCCCCGGCAAGCGGACACTCATGTGTCGAGGAGTTCCGCGGCGAAGACGTCCTCGATCCTCCACCGCCGCGTGGTCAGACCCTGCTCGTGGTGATAGCGCAGGATGGCATCGAGGGCGGCGCGGTTGGCCGCGATGCCGTAGGGCCACCAGTCCTCGGCGAACTCCTCACCGTTGCGTTCGATCAGGGCGTTCATCCACGGAACCATGGTCTGAACCTGGTAGAGCCGACGGTTCTGGCGGTAGCGGTCGGCGGCGGCGTCCTTCGCCCGGGAGAAGATGCGGTGGACGCCGTGCGCGAGGCGGGGCCGGTCCCGCAGGAGATCCCGCCGGATGACGATGGTGTGCATGATCGGGAAGATGCCCGTTCGCCGGTGGTAGTCGCGTTCCAACGGTTCGAAGTCGGGAAACAGCCGGCGGACGTTCGGGGAACCGGCGAGCACGCACTCCGGGACGTTCGCCGAGAACAGGGCGTCGATCTCGCCGGAGTCGAGCATCGCACCCAGCGCCCTTCCCTCGGGCGCGACGCTCACGTCGACTTCGGCTGGATGGGGATGAGGGACGAAATCGAAGGGCGCCGCAGGGCGTTCGAGGCCGCCGATCACCCAACGGCTCCTCTCGGGCTTGAACCCGTACTCGTCCATCAGGATTCCCTTGGCCCACACGCCGGAGTCCTGACCGTAGGTGCCGAACTCGCCGATGGTCTTGCCCGCAAGATCACCCGGTTCGGTGATCCCGCTGTGGACGTTGACGAAAACGCACGAGTGCCGGAACGCGCGGTTCGGGAAGATCGGCAACGCCACGTACGGCAGCCCGGTCTCCAGCAGCCGCAGGTAGAAGGTGAGCCCGAGTTCGGCGACGTCGAACTCGTTTCCGCGAATCAGGCGGTCGAAGATCTCCGGCAGGGTGGCGGCGGTCTCCATCGTGACGTCGATGCCGTCTTCCCTGACGGACCCGTCGAACAGCGCCCGCGTCGTGTCGTACCGGAAGCACCCGACCGTGAGAGCGGGGTTGGTCATGAACATCCCTCCTTGGCAGCTCCACCGCCTCCCATCGTTGGCCGACGCGGGATCTGCTGTCCAAGACCATCTCGGTACGCCCGATACCGCACGGGTATCGTGCTGGTGTGGACCTCCGCTCGCTCCGGTACTTCGTCGCCGTCGCCGAGGAACGCCACATCGGCCGGGCAGCGAACCGGCTGCACATGACACAGCCGCCGCTCAGCCGTGCGATCCGGCAGCTCGAGGACGAACTCGGCGTCGCCCTGCTCGAGCGCACACCCAAGGGCGTCGCCCTCACGCCCGCTGGAACGGTTCTGTACGACGAAACGCAGGCATTGCTGGCGCAGGCCGAACGGATCCGCACCCGGGTGGCCGACGCGGCGGGCGCGGCGACCCTGTCCGTCGGGACGCTGGCAGACGCGGCGGAACACGTCGGCGGCCGGCTGGTCCCGCTCTTCCGGGCACGACATCCGCACGTGAACGTCACCGTCCACGAATCGGACCTCGGCGACCCGACAGCCGGGCTCCGCGCCGGGCTCGTCGGGCTCGTCGACGTGGCGATGACCCGAACTCCGTTCGACGACACCGGCATCAGCACGCACATCCTGCGCTCGGTACCCGTCGGCGTGGTCATGCGTGACGACGATCTGCTCGCCCATCGCGCTTCCGTCTCCTCGGCCGACCTCGCCGGCCGCAGGTGGGTCCGACTGCCGTACGGCACCGATCCCGTGTGGACCGCGTACTGGACGGGCGGCGGCCACGACGACACCACGCCGGTCATGCGAACGATTCAGGAGTGCCTGCAAGCAGCCCTCTGGAACGGAACATCAGCCCTCGCCCCCGTCGACCAACCGCTGCCCGCCGGGCTGGTCGCCGTCCCGTTCAGCGATCGACCGCCGAGCGACCTCGTCGTGGCCTGGCCGAAGACCGGGCGGAGCCCGCTGGTCCGCAGCTTCGTCCAAGTGGCCGAGGACGGCTGCAATACCTGAACCGCGGGGTCCGCCGGCATCATGCCGATTCCGCGACGAGGCGCTCGGGTATCTGCCCTGGTCAGGCGCCCGGTGTGGGGCTTCTAGAAGAAGCCCAGTTTCTTCGGCGAGTACGACACGAGCAGGTTCTTCGTCTGCTGGTAGTGCTCCAGCATCATCTTGTGCGTCTCGCGGCCGATCCCGGACTGCTTGTAGCCGCCGAACGCCGCGTGCGCCGGGTAGGCGTGGTAACAGTTCGTCCAGACGCGGCCCGCCTGGATCGCGCGGCCCGCGCGGTAGGCGGTGGTGGCGTCCCGGGTCCATACGCCCGCACCGAGCCCGTACAGCGTGTCGTTGGCGATCTTGATCGCGTCGTCGAAGTCGTCGAAGGAGGTCACCGAGACGACCGGGCCGAAGATCTCCTCCTGGAAGATCCGCATCCGGTTGTCGCCCTCGAAGATGGTCGGCTGGACGTAGTAGCCGCCCTTCAACTCGCCGTCGTACTCGACGCGTTCGCCGCCGGTCAGGACCTTCGCACCCTCCTGTCGGCCGATGTCCAGGTAGGAGAGGATCTTCTCCAGCTGGTCGTTGGAGGCCTGGGCGCCGATCATCGTGTCGGTGTCGAGGGGGTGGCCCGGCTTGATCATCCGGGTGCGTTCGACCGCCGCCTCGAGGAACTCCGCGTAGTGGCCGCGCTGGACCAGCGCCCGGGACGGGCAGGTGCAGACCTCGCCCTGGTTGAGGGCGAACATGGTGAAGCCCTCGAGCGCCTTGTCGCGGAAGTCGTCGTCCTGGGCCCACACGTCGTCGAAGAAGATGTTCGGCGACTTGCCGCCGAGTTCGAGTGTGACGGGCTTGATGTTCTCGGAGGCGTACTGCATGATCAGCCGCCCGGTCGTGGTCTCTCCGGTGAACGCGACCTTCGCCACCCGCGGGCTGGACGCCAGCGGCTTGCCCGCCTCCACACCGAAGCCGTTGACGATGTTCAGCACCCCGGGTGGCAGCAGGTCCGCGATCAGGCCGACCCAGTAGTGGATGGAGGCCGGGGTCTGCTCGGCCGGCTTGAGGACGACCGCGTTGCCCGCGGCGAGCGCCGGTGCGAGCTTCCACGCCGCCATCAGGATCGGGAAGTTCCACGGGATGATCTGTGCGACCACCCCGAGCGGCTCGTGGAAGTGGTACGCCACCGTGTCGTCGTCGATCTCGCCGAGCGACCCCTCCTGCGCCCGGATCGCCCCCGCGAAGTACCGGAAGTGGTCGATCGCCAGCGGGATGTCGGCGGCGAGCGTCTCACGCACCGGCTTGCCGTTCTCCCAGCTCTCGGCCACCGCCAGGGGCTCCAGATGGGCCGCCATGCGGTCGGCGATCTTCAGCAGGATGTCGCTGCGCTCCGCCACCGACGTACGGCCCCACCCCGGCGCGGCCTCGTGCGCCGCGTCCAGGGCCCGCTCGACGTCCTCCGCGGTGCCGCGCGCGATCTCGGTGAACGGCCGGCCGTTGACCGGCGACGGATTCTCGAAGTACTGCCCGCGCAGCGGCGGCACGTACTGCCCGCCGATGAAGTGGTCGTAACGCGCCTGGTAGGAGACGATCGCGCCTTCGGTGCCCGGCGCCGCGTAACGAGTCATGCTGGTCTGCCTCCCGGTGCAGCGCTGCCCGCCGTTGGGCAGCTCCCGGCGTGAGGCTAGGCGGGCGGACGTTGCAACCACGTTGCGCCGCCGGCCCGTCCCGCTGCCCGGCCGGCCGGCGCCGTCAGCTCGGCCTCCAGCGCGGCGAGCCGGGCCCGCACCGCAGCCGTGGGCCGCACCGCGGCGAGCGCCCGCCACACCGTGAGGTCGTCCTCGCCCCACGGCGCGCGCGCCCAGTCCGCCAGCAGATCCGGGTCCCGGTGCGCGATCAAGGCCGCCCGCAGCCCGTCGGCGAGGCGCTCCCGGAGCCGTACGATCGCCGGCGCCTGCGAACCGGGCAGCAGCGGACCGGTGTACGCCTCCGCCGCCGCCGTGACCGCTCCCGCCCGAAGCCGCCGCTCCACCACCGTGGCGTCCGACTCGACCGCGGCAGCGAGCCGGTACGGCCGCGAGGCGAGCACTCCGGGACCCAACAGTCTGCGCAGCCGGGCGAGTTCGGCCCGCAGCGTCACGGGGGTCACCGACTCGTCCGCGTACATCGCGCACAGCAGCTCGTCTCCGCTGAGCCCCTCGGGATGCTGGGAGAGCAGGACGAGGATCTCGCTGTGCCGGCGGCTGAGCCGGACCCGTCGGCCGTTCAGGACGAGCTCGGCTTCGTCCCGGCCCAGCGCATCGAGCAGCGGTGCGTCCGGGGCCGTCGGGGGCGGCGCGAGCAGCGCGAGCTGCGCTTCGGCGGCCCGCGCCACCGCCCGCACGAAGCCGAGGCTGTGCGGATGCGCCAGTCCGTCCCCGCCGGTGATGTCCACGGCGCCCAGGACCCGGCCGGTACGCGGATCGTGCACGGGCGCCGCCGCGCACGTCCAGGGCTGGACCCGCCGTATGAAGTGCTCCGCGGCGAACACCTGCACCGGCCGGTCCACGGCGACGGCGGTGCCCGGCGCGTTGGTGCCGACTGCGCTCTCCGACCAGCCCGCCCCCGGCACGAAGTTCATCCCGTCCGCCCGGCGCCGGGTCGCCCGATGCCCCTCGACCCACAGCAGCCTGCCGTGCGCGTCGCACACCGCCAGCAGGTGCTCGCCGTCGGCGGCGAACGTGCCCATCAACTCCCGGAACAGCGGCATCACCCGGGCCAGCGGGTGCTCCGCCCGGTACGCGCCGAGGTCGCCGTCGGACAGCTCCACGCTCGCGGTGCCGTCGGGCCCCACACCGGCCCGCGCGCTGCGCCGCCACGACTCCGCGACCACCGACCGCACCGGGCGCGGCACCGTGCCCGCGGTGGTGAACGTCTCGTGCGCCCTGCGCAGTGCACGGACTCGCTCGGCGGGGTCGGCCCCCGGTTCCAGGGCCACCCACGGATCGGTCAACTCGGCCTCCCCGGACGGTGAACGGCTCACGTCGGTCCTGCGACCATCGTCGTCCGGCTGGGCGAAGTTGACCAGTCTCAGGTAGCGGACCCGGTGCCAGTCGGGGCCCGGGTCGGTGTGGTCGGTGCCGGGCACCTGGTAGTGGCCGATGATGTGCTCCCAGTCTTTCGGGATGCCGTACGTGTCGCAGACCGCCGCCGTGAGCTTCGCGGACTGCTCGTAGAGGGCGTTGGGGAAGTAGGCGGGCTGGTCCACCCACCCTTCGTGCTCGATGCCGATGCTGCGGGTGTTGTAGTCCCAGTTGCCGGCGTGCCACGCGATGTCGGCCTCGTGCACGCACTGGGCCACGTGACCGTCCGCCGAGCGGACCAGAGAGTGCGCGGACACCTTCTTCTGTGGGTTGCCGAAGATCGTCAGCATGTTGGCATACGTCTCCTGCGTGATGTGGATGATCACCCGTTCGATGACGTAGTCGCCCGGGCGGTCGGACGCGGTGTAGTTGGAGGTGCTCGCCGGCTGCCACTCGGCCGGCGGGCAGTAGACGGCCTCGGGACGCGCCCCGGCCCGGGAGGGGCGGGGAGCAGTGCGTAGGCGACGGCGGCGAGCGCCGCGCCCTTCAGCAGCCGCCGTCTGCTAGGTGCGGATGTGCCGGGCTCGCTGGTGGTGCCGGCTCTCTCGACTGCGCCGGGCCGGCCGGGTCCATGTCCATCGGCGGGTGCCTTTCACGGATATGGGGGGCGTCAGGAGTCGTGGGGGGTGGGTTTGCCGAACGCGGGAGAGGTGTCTCCACGGACGTCTGCGGCGTCAGCCCCGCACCGCTCGTGCGGTCTCCCGCAGCCGCGCGTGCACGCCGCGGTACGTCTCGCGGGCCGGCAGCCACTCCTTGCGGAGCTTGGCGACGCAGGTGTAGTTCGTGTCGCACACGTTGGCCAACGGTGATTCGACCGCCTGGGTTGCGAATTGGTACGCGTCCGGCGCACTGAACCCGTAGTCGCGCACCAGCCATTGGACCAGGTCGAGCTGCGATATCCGGAACGCGTCCTCCAGCGGCCGTGCCGAGCCTGTCGAGATGATGTGGGTGTCCGACTCCAGCCGAGGCCACGGCGTGGCGACGTCCTTGAGGAGATCGACGACCACCACGGTGTTCATCGCACACTCCACGGCCACTCCGCAGGTCTCGCCCTCACCCTGCCGGGCGTGCCCGTCGCCGAGGCTGAGCAGGGCGCCCTCGACGTTGACCCCCAGATAGCAGGTGACCCCGGCCCGCATCTCGGGCGTGTCCATGTTCCCGCCGTGCGCGTCAGGGACCAGAGCCGCGCGCACCTCCAAATTCGCGGGCGCCACGCCGACCGTGCCGTGCATGGGGTCCAGGGGCAGCTCCGCCTGGATGTCGCTGTCCCGCGCCTGGAACAGGGCGGTGCGCCGCGCGCGGTCCAGCTGCCAGATCCAGACGCGCTCCGGCAGCGGGGGCTGCAGCGTGGCCGTGGTGTGCGTGGAGGTGAGCGCGCCGAAGAGCGGGACGGTCGTCGACGCCGCCCAGTCGCGGGCCGGTTCGATCGACACGAAGTGCACCGCCAAGGTGTCGCCGGGCTCGGCGCCCTCGATGTGGAAGGGGCCCGTCTGCGGATTGAGGAACGGGAACTCGCAGACCTCGGAGACGAGGTCCTTCTCGGAGCGCACCCGCCCGCCGAAACAGTCCTCCGTGTAAAGGTCGAGAACGGTGCCGGGTGCGATCCGCGCCACGGGCGGCGCTCCGCCGAACGTCCAGGCGTACTCGTCCGGCTCCGGGCGCACGGTGAGGATCCGGGGGTCGGTCATCGCGGAAAGGGTCCCTTCTGACGGGGCGGCCGTGGGACGCGGCTTGCGCCGGAACGGCTTGCCCGGGTGGCCGCGCTTGCGGCGGGTGGGCTTCTGCGGAGAGTCGGCTCGTCGGCGGGTGGGTGTGGCGGGTGCCGACAGGTCAGCCGGGCACGGTCCCGTCCTGCCGCTGCCCGGCCGGGTCGTACGCCTCGAGGTGCACTCGCGCGGTCTCGGCTATGCGCTCGGGGTGACGCCGTATCAGCAGGAGCAGCGCCACCACGCCCGTCGCCATCCAGACGCCGACGATCGGGCCGGCGTAGGAGACCGGGGCCGTCAGTTCGGTGACGAAGTCGAAGACCGGGAGTCCGGCGGACGTCAGCAGGGCGGGCACGAAGGCCGCGATGCCGAGCACCGGGAACAGCAGATGCCGCACCGGTTTGAGGGCGGCCCGTCCGGCCCGCAGGAAGTAGCCGGCGCAGGCGAGGTTCACCACGATGTAGACACCGACGACGACCGTGACGATCACCGTGGCGAGCAGCAGGAACGCGGTCACCGGGTCGTAGCCGAAACCGAGCCCCAGTACCGCCCCCACCGCCACGAGGGTCTGCAGCACGATGCCGGCCACAGGTGAGCGATGCCGGGGGTGGAGCGTGGCGAGCAGCCGGGGCAGCACCCGGATGCGGGCCAGGGCGAACGCCGTGCGGGTCGAGACGTTGGCGCACGCGTTGGCGTTGGCGATCGTGGAGTTGATCACCGCCAGGAACACCAGCACCCAGAAGAGGCCGAAGGAGGCCCGGGCGACACCGTCCCAGGAGGCCCCGCCCGAGGCGCCGAACTTCGCGAAGCGGTCCGGGCCGAAGTAGACGGTCATCGCATAGGTCGTGATCACGTAGAACAGCCCGATGCCCAGGGCCGCTCCGAGAACCGCGCGGTGCATCGTGCGCCGGGGGTCGCGAGTCTCCTCGGCGAGCGGCGCCGCCGCCTCGAACCCCGCGAACGCCAGCACCGTGTACACGGACCCGGCGAACACCCCGCTGATCCCGGCGTAGCCGTCGGCGGTGTGCGAGGTGCCGAACACGGACAGGGTGTTGGCACCGCCCGCCTTGCCGATGAGCAGGACCGCGAACACCAGGAAGACGAGGATCTCGAAGACGCCGAGGACGGTGCCGAAGCGGGCCGAGGCACGGACGCCCAGGTAACCGGCGACGGCGATGACGCCGGCTCCCGCCAGGGACCACGGCCACCACAGATCCGCCGGATACGACGACCACTCCTCGTGCAGCGTGCCCGCTGCCGTGAAGCCCAGCTGCAGGAGCAGCAGCGGTGGGACCAGCATCTCCACGAAGACGTAACCCCAGCCGACGAGAAAGCCGACGGCGGGATGCAGGCCGCGCGCCGCATAGGTGGCCACGGACCCCGCCGCGGGTAGTTCGCGGGCCAGCTCGGCCACGCACGACGCGGTGAACAGGCACGCCACCAGGGCGATCAGCACCGCCAGCGGCAGGCTGCCGCCCGCGAACGCGGCACCGGCCGGAATCGACGCGGCCACGGCTGCGGCCGGCGCCATCGCCGTGACGCTCTGGAACAGCACCTCGCGCAACCCGATGGCGTCGCGCCGCAGCCCCCCGGTCGTCTCCTCGTGCATGCCCGTCCCCCGATACCCGTCAGCGCACTGCCACCCGATATGTGTGAATTGCCGTCAAACGCCGCGCCGGTGCCGACCTTGACGTGCCGTCGGCTGTGCCTCGCGTGAATCACGGTACGGCGCGGGCAGGTTGGGCAGAAGAGCGCGCACCGGTTCCGTGGACGAAGCCTCCACTTGTGGAAAACCCGCTCAGCCCATCGGGTGAGCGCAGACGGTGGCCGGGCCGTGCGAGCCCGGCTCAGCAGAGCGGCAGACCCTCCCGCAGGCACACCACGCTCCCGGCCCGCGCCGCCGCGTGCAGCGCCGTCAATGTGGCCCGCCGGGCCGTGAGCCGCACTCCGTCCAGCTCGTCGAGCGAGAACAGCCGGTGCCGGTCGTGCTCCGGGCTCAGCCGCACGGGGGTGTCCTCCGTCAGGGTGCCGCCGTCGAAGAAGCAGTCGAGCACCGACCCGGTGCCGAGGACGTCCACCCGGTGGTCGATGCCGACCAGCACCGGCTCCGGGCCGATCTCGATGCCGGTCTCCTCACGCATCTCCCGGCATGCCGCGGCCCAGGGGTCCTCCCCGTGGTCCAGCATGCCGCCCGGCAGCCACCACGACCCCCGGGTTCGGGTGGCCCGGCCCGTAGCGCAGCAGCAGGATGCGGGCCTGCGGGTCGAGCATCAGCACGCACGAGGCGAGCAGCGCCCGCGGCTGTGTCCTGACCCATTCCGCTCGCGGCACCCAGTCCGTCACCCGGCCTCCCGTCACCATCCACAGGGGACGTCAGGATCGTTCCGCCACCACCGCCGGATCGTCCAGTACGCCTCGCACGACCGAGTGCGCCGCGCCGAGCAGCGGGCCCTGCGGGCCCAGTCGCGACACCGTCACCGGGCAGGGCGGCCCCGCGGTGCGGCCCGTCAGCTCCCCCTCCAGAGACGGCAGCAGCCAGGGGGAGAGGCCGGCCAGCGCGCCGCCGAGGATCACCGTCTCGGGGTCGAGGAGGTTCACCGCTCCGGTCAGGGCGATACCGAGTGCCGTACCGGCGTCCCGCAGGGCTGCCCGTACGCCCTCGTCGCCCCGCTCGGCGTGATCCGCGAGCAGGCCCACGAGATCCTCGCCCGGCTCCAGCCCCGCCGCGCGCAGCACCGCCTCCTCCCCGGCGTACTGCTCCAGGCAGCCCCGGCCGCCGCACGGGCAGCGCGGGCCGTCCGGCCGTACGGGGACATGGCCCAGCTCGCCGGCGAAGCCCCGGGTGCCGCGCAGCAGTCCGCCGTCCACGACAACCGCGGCGCCGATGCCGATCTCGGCCGACACGTGCAGGAAGTCACGCGGCGCGCCCTCGCCGAGCCACAGCTCCGCGAGCGCACCGAAGTTGGCCTCGTTGTCCACGGACAGCGGCCAGTCGCCGGGCAGGAGCGCACCGAGGTCGGTGTCGTGCCATTCGAGGTTGGGAGCGCGTGCGACCGTTCGGCCGTCCCGTGCCACGAGTCCGGGCACGGCAACCGCGAGCCCGGCGGGCCACAGTTCCTCCCCTTCCGCCTCCGCGACGACGCGGCCCACCAGCTCCGTCAGTTCCTCGACCACCGGTCCGGGCGCGCGCCCCCGGTTCACCCCGTGCCGCACGGCCCGCGCACGGACCACGCCACGCAGGTCGACCGCGCACACCGCGAGGTGGTCGACGCCGATCTCGGCGCCGATCCCGGCCGGACCACGGCCGCTCACCGCGAGCGCCGACCCGGGCCGGCCCACCCGGCCGGGCCGTTCCGGGCCCAGCTCCTCCAGCAGACCCCACCGGATCAGCTCGTCCACCAGCGTCGACACGGCGGCCCGCGTCAGCCCGATGCGCGAGGCGACCGCGGCCCGCGACAGCGAACCCTCCGCGCTGACGGCGTGCATCACGCGTGCCAGGTTCCGCCGGCGCATGCCCTGCTGGGTGTCCGGCAGGGCCCGGCCGGCGCCCGGCGGGCGGACCTCGTGCAGCGGTGCGGTCATGCCTGAAGTCGATCCTCGATGTCTGCCGCCCGGCTCATGCGCGCGGTGTGGTCTGCGTCCCCCGCTCCAGCAGCGGGGCCGCGTCGGAGAGTACCCCGGTGATCCGATCCAGCGTCTCCTGGTCCCGCTCCACGGCCTCCAGCACCGGGCCCGCGGCCGTGTTCCAGCGGCGGGCCACCGCGGCCGGGTCCTCGCCGGTGAGCAGTCCGGCGGCCTGGGCGGCCGCCCCGAGGGCGACCAGCTCCCTGGCCTTCGGCACCTGGACCGGCCGCCCCGACAGCCGCCGTACCGTCTGCTGCCAGGCCGTTCCCTGTGCCCCGCCGCCGATGAGCAGCAGGGGGCCGCTGCGGTCCGCGTCCTCGTCCAGGACCAGGTCGAGCGCGCCCAGCAGGGCGTGCACGGCGCCGTCGTACGCTGCCTGCAGCAACTGGCCCGCGGTGGTGTCGTGGCGCAGGCCGTGCAGCAGACCTGAGGCGTTCGGCAGGTTCGGAGTGCGCTCGCCGTCCAGGTACGGCAGCAGGGTCGCCGAACCGCCGGACTCCACCGCCTCCCGGTCCAGCCCGAGCAGCGCCGCGACGCGGTCGACGGCGAGCGTGCAGTTCAGCGTGCAGGCCAGGGGCAGCCAGTCGCCGTGCGCGTCGGCGAACCCCGCCACCGTGCCGGTCGGATCGGCCGGGCGGTGCCTGGAGACGGCGTACACCGTGCCGGACGTGCCGAGGCTGAGCACCGGGGTGCCGGCCCGCAGGCCCAGGCCCAGGGCCGCCGCCGCGTTGTCGCCGGTGCCGGGGGCGACCAGCGTGCCCTTGGAGAACGGCAGGTCATGGCTGTCGCGCACAGTGCCGGCCACCTCGCCGGGCCGCACCACCCGGGGCAGCAGCGCCGGGTCGAGACCGACGTGCACGAGCGTCTCCGCGTCGTACGTCTCCGTCCCGGACGCCCACCAGCCGGTGCCGGAGGCGTCGCCCCGGTCGGTCGTGCCCTGCCCGGTCAGCCGCTCGGTGAGGTAGTCGTGGGGGAGCCGTACCGCCTTCGTCGCGCGGACCGACTCCGGCTCGTGCTCGGCCAGCCACGCCCACTTCGTGACCGTGAACGACGCGCCGGGCACGCTGCCGGTGCGCTCCGCCCAGGCCTTCGGCCCGCCCAGTTCCTCCACCAGCCGCCGGGCCTGCGGGGCCGAGCGGACGTCGTTCCACAGCAGTGCCGGACGCACCGGCGCGCCCCGCTCGTCCAGGGTGACCAGGCCGTGCTGCTGGCCGCCGATCGACACCGCCGCCGCCTCGTGCGCCGCGTCACCGCACTGGCCGAGCGCCTCGCACAACGCGTTCCACCACTGACGCGGATCGCTTTCGCGGCCCGCGCCGGAGGACACGGTGTGCGGCGCCTGGCCGCTCGCCACCACCTGGCCGGTGGCCGCGTCGACGACCAGTGCCTTCGTGGACTGGGTGGATGTGTCCACGCCGACGACGAGCGGACCCTCGGCTGCTGACATCGGGCTCTCCCTTTTCCGCGGTCTTCGCGACTTTGCGGGACAAAGACATCTTGTCTCTTCCCAGCGGTGCGAGCGCATACTAATTTGTAAACGGCCATGACGAAATAGTCGTACGAACGCAAGGAGCGGCGGCATGAGCTACCAGCCCACCCCCGAGGACAGGTTCACCTTCGGCCTGTGGACCGTCGGCTGGCAGGGAAGGGACCCGTTCGGCGACGCCACCCGCCGTGCCCTCGACCCGGTCGAGACGGTGCGGCGCCTGGCCGAGCTGGGCGCCCACGGGGTGACCTTCCACGACGACGACCTCATCCCCTTCGGCTCTTCGGACACCGAGCGCGAGTCGCACATCAAGCGGTTCCGGCAGGCCCTGGACGCCACCGGCATGACCGTCCCGATGGCCACCACCAACCTGTTCACGCACCCGGTCTTCAAGGATGGCGCGTTCACCGCCAACGACCGTGACGTGCGCCGCTACGCGCTGCGCAAGACCATCCGCAACATCGACCTGGCGGTCGAGCTGGGTGCCAGGACGTACGTCGCGTGGGGCGGCCGCGAGGGCGCGGAGTCCGGCGCCGCGAAGGACGTACGGGCCGCCCTGGACCGCATGAAGGAGGCCTTCGACCTGCTCGGCGAGTACGTCACCGCCCAGGGCTACGACATCCGCTTCGCCATCGAGCCCAAGCCGAACGAGCCGCGCGGCGACATCCTGCTGCCCACCGTGGGCCACGCGCTGGCCTTCATCGAGCGCCTGGAACGCCCGGAGCTGTACGGCGTGAACCCGGAGGTGGGTCACGAGCAGATGGCGGGCCTGAACTTCCCGCACGGCATCGCGCAGGCGCTCTGGGCGGGCAAGCTGTTCCACATCGACCTCAACGGCCAGTCCGGCATCAAGTACGACCAGGATCTGCGGTTCGGTGCCGGTGACCTGCGGGCGGCGTTCTGGCTGGTCGACCTGCTCGAGAGCGCAGGCTACGACGGCCCCCGCCACTTCGACTTCAAGCCGCCGCGGACCGAGGACCTCGACGGCGTGTGGGCGTCGGCCGCGGGCTGCATGCGCAACTACCTCATCCTCAAGGAGCGCGCGGCGGCCTTCCGCGCCGACCCGGAGGTCCAGGAAGCCCTGCGCGCCTCGCGCCTGGACCAGCTGGCCCAGCCCACCGTCGGCGACGGCCTGCAGGCCCTGCTCGCCGACCGCACGGCCTTCGAGGACTTCGACGTGGAGGTGGCCGCCGCGCGCGGGATGGCCTTCGAGCGTCTCGACCAGCTCGCCATGGACCACCTGCTGGGGGCGCGGGGCTGAACGCGAGGAGGGCCGGGCACGGCATGCGCCGCTCTCCCGGCCCTCCGTCAGCCCACTTTCCGGACGGCCCACCGCAGGTGTGTCACAGGTGCTCGGCCAGCCGGACGTGGACGACGGTCGTCCTGACCCCTCTGACGACAACTCGACCCTGCGCGTCGAAGGCGCGCGCCGTGGGTCATCCCGAAGTCGTTGTCGTGATCAGGCCACTTCACAATCTGTTCGAGTCGTGGCCATGGTTCGCGGTGCGTGGGGAGTGCTATCACGGTCTTGTGCTGCGCGGGCGAATCCGCCGCGCCGGTCCATTAGGGGGCGTGCCTCAGGGATGTCTCAGGGGTGGGGCCCGGAACCGCGGGGCGCGGGGGGCCGTTCTCACAGCAGAGAGCGGCAGTGGCCGCGAAGGAGGCGACGCTCATGTCCAACAACGCGAAGATCGCCGTCGGGGGTGTGGCGGTCGGGCTGATCCTGCTGATCTGGCTGCCCTGGTGGGTGGCGTTCCTGATCGTGGTCGGGGTCCCGGTGGCCGCGTATCTGGCCCTGGACCCCGCACAGCGGCGCAGGCTCCGCAGGGTCACTCGCAAGGAGCTCGGCCGCTGAGGGCGGAGTGGATGCCACAGGCAGGCCACGGGGGCCGTTGCGGCGCGTCCGGCCCGGGCGGCGGTCCCGGTCCGGGCCCCGGGCCACGTGTCGTCGGCCGGCGGATCCCGACCCGGGCTCCGCGGGCCGTGCGTCGCCGGCCGGCCCCATGAGCCGCCCCTGGCGCCGGCCGGCCTCGCACGGGCCGTACGGCCCTGTTCAGAGGGGACGTACGGCCATGTTGTCGAGTGCCTTCAGCAGGCCCGGCAGCTCCGGCCCCCGGCCCACCGGCAGGACCTCGCCGGGCTCCTCGTCGAGCAGGACAAAGGCGATGTCGTCGGTGCGGGCCACGATCGACCAGCCGGGACCGTCGGCGCGCAGCGTACGGGCGTCACCCGGGGCGAACGACGAGCGCACCCGGCCGAGCGGCGGCGGCGTGTCGACATAGGCACGCGCCTCCGCGAGGACCCGCCTGACTCCCCGGTGGCGGCCCTGAGGCACGTCCTCCTCGCCCTGCGGTGACGAGTCCTCGGCCTTCTCGTGCCCGTTCGGCCGCTCCCGCGCATCCCGCGCCGAGAATTCCTCGTCGTCGATCTGCTCCCGCCAGGCCGCCCACTGCAGCGCTATCTCGTCCGCACCCAGGCGCCGCTGGGCCGGCCCCCAGGAACTGGTGTCGGGCGGGCTCAGCGCAGGCCGGTCCGCCAGTTCGGGGGCCGGGTCGTGCGGGGCGGGGACACCCGGAGCCGCGACGGCGACGGCCAGCGGCCAGCCCGGCAGAGCGGTCACGACCGCGCGCTCGTCCGGCGACAGCTCGTACTCCATGCCGCAGTCCCAGGACGCGATCGCCACGGCGACCAGCGAGACGTCGTCGATGACGACCGTCCAGCGGGCGCCGTCGCCGTCCTGGCCCAGCACCAGGCCGTACCCGTCGGCGACGGGCGCGAGTCCCAGCGTCGAGCACGCCTCCAGATAGTCGTCGCCCAGAACGCTCGGAAACTGTGCCGGCGTCAGCAACACCGCCGTCAGTACGTACAGCGCATCGTCCGCGGCGGCGACGGCCTCCTCGTCGGATCTGGCCATCCCTGCCTCCCCAGTGGTTCGTCCAACGGCGCGCACCCTAGTGCGAGCGCAAGCCGCTTGTCACGACTCCGCACACCAGGCGGACCTGCAGGTTTCCACCTGGACGGGGGCGAAACGACCACGACGAACGCAAGGTCTCCTCAACCCGTGGGCAGCCCGAGGAGGTCGCGGGCCACTGCCGCGGGTGACTCCTCGCGCTCCCGCGCCAGCGCGAGGACCGCACGGCAGGCGAGTTCGCTCACCCCGAACGACAGCGCCTCAGGCGACACCCAGGCGGCAGCCTCCTCGATCCGGTCCTGATCGTCCTCCGCGCGGGCCACGACATACGTGGCTGCCGCTTCGAACAAATTGTGCGCACGTTTCTCCCGGGCGCCCACCGGCGGTGCGGGTGTCGACGTGCGGCGCCTGGCGGCGTACGTGCGTATCCGGCCGAACACGCGGACCATCCTCCCTCCGGAGCGGCATCGTCACCGACCGCTCATCTGGTCTTTCCCAACGTAGAGTTGGACTTCCCGCGACAGAAGAGGGAAGACCCGGTGAAGCGCTGCGAGTCTCGCTCCGTCGCGCCACAGGGCCGTACGCGGCCCAGCGGGACACCTCAGTGGGTGGGGCGGTCGAGGGATGCGAGGGTGTCGCGCAGCCAGGACAGTTCGGCCCGGCTGGTGGCACGCGCGATGGTGAGGACGCCGCGCCGGAACGGGTCGTCCAGCTCCTCCGCCCGCAGCGGCCGGTCGCCGTCGTAGAAGAAACTCGTTGGCTCCTCCAGGAAGGCCAGCCTGCGTCGCAGTACGGCCGCCTGGGCGGCGGGGTCCTGCAGATGCCGCAGGAACGCGAGCAGCGTGAACCAGTTGTTCTCGTCGGTGATCTCGCGCTGCGCGGGCTCGGCGAGGCGGCGCTTCAGCTCGCGCCCGCCCTCCTCGGTCAGCCTCAGCACGTGGCGCGGCGCCGCCACGGCGCCGGGCTCAGTGGCCCTGACCAGCAGGCCCGCCCTCTCCAGCCGTTTGATCGCCGGGTACAGCGTGCTCTCGGCGACGGGCCGCACATGACCGGTGAGGGCGGCGATGTGTCGGCGCAGGACGTATCCGTGCAACGGGGCGTCGTAGAGGAAACCGAGGATGGCGAGTTCGAGCACAGCCGCATTGTTGCTTAGGACGCTGTACATCGCCATCTTGATACTCTCTTGCTGCTATACCTCGCTACCGATGTATAGTCCTGACCGCTGCAGGACGCCAGGGAGGGCACCGTGAAGCAGGCCGTGTTCGACAACGAGGGAAGCCGGATCCGCTGGACCGAGGTACCGGGGGCGGAGCGGGCGCGGGTGTATCTGCACGGACTCGGCTCGATGTCAGCCGTCTACCACGCGCACATCGCGGCCCGGACCGAACTCGCGGGCCGTCGCAGTCTGTTCATCGACCTGCCGGGACACGGCATCAGCGACCGGCCCGGGAGCTTCGGGTACACGCTCGAGGAGCATGCCGGCGCGGTGGCCGCCGCGCTGGACGAAGCCGATGTCCGCGGCGTCGAATTCATCGCCCACAGCATGGGCGGCGCCGTGGCCGTCGTCCTTGCCCACCGGCGGCCCGACCTCGTCTCCAGGCTGGTCCTCACGGAGGCCAACCTGGATGCGTTCCCGCCGCTCACCGCCGCCAGCAGTGGAATCGCCGCCTACGGAGAGGACGAATTCGTCGACGAGCACCACGCGCGCGTGCTGGAGAGCGTCGGCCCCCTCTGGGCGGCCACCATGCGGCTGGCCGACCCGCGCGCCCTGCACCGCAGCGCCGTCGGCCTGCGCCGGGGCTCGGATCCTGTGATGCGCACGATCCTGGAAGAGCTGCCCGTCGACCGGGTCTACCTTCAGGGCGAGCTCAGCGGCGAACTGGCGGGCCGCGAAAGCCTGGAAGCCGCCGGGGTGCGGGTGGTGACCGTGCCCGGCGCCGGGCACAACGTCATGTTCGACAACCCCGACGCCTTCGCGGCGGCCGTCGCCGGAACGGGCTGACCCGACCGGCCTTCAGAGCTGCGCGATCAGCCCTCGCGCGCCGCGAGGGCGAGGAATCGACCGTCCTCGTCGACGTACGACGACATGTTCCATCCCGAACGTGCCAGCAACGGACCGAGGTTGGCCTCCGCACGCAGGTCGTCGGGGGTGGTCCGGCGGCCCTGACGTGCCGCCAGGGCCGCGCGGCCGATGGGATGGAACAGCGCGAGCGTGCCGCCGGGCCGAACCACGCGCGCCAGCTCCCGCAGATTCCGCCCGGGGTGCGGAAGATGGGCGATCAGACCGGCCGCGAACACCGCGTCCAGGGTTCCGGACCGCAGTGGCAGAGCCGCAGCGTCCGCGAGCAGCAGCCGGCCCTGCCGGTCCCGGCCCGCCCGTACGGCCGCCTGGAGCATCGCCGGTGTCAGATCGGCGCCCAGCACCACCCCGGACGCGCCCACGGCGGCCCGCAGCGGTGGCAGGGCGCGTCCCGTGCCGCAGCCCGCGTCCAGCACCCGGTCGCCCGGCCGCAGCCCCAGATCGGTCACAGCCGCCGCGTAGGCGGGACCGTCGTCGGGGAACCGGCTGTCCCAGTCGGCCGCACGGGCGGTGAAGAACTCCTGGACGTGTGTGTGGTCGTCGCTCATGTTCCGCATGATTCCTCACCGTCACGGGGGATATGTAGGCGCACATGTTCGGCCCGGACCCGATCGTTCCGTCGCATCCGGGTGTCATATTCCAACAGCTTTCGAAATGCGCCCCCTTTGTGCGCCCGTGCCCCCCTAGCGTCCCTTGGCCATGGGACACCTGGACCACGCCGCCTTCGGCTGGCTGACCCCCGCGCTGTCGTACGTCATGGCCTGCATAGGCGCCGCGCTCGGACTGCGCTGCACCGTCCGCGCGCTCTGCACCACCGGGCGCTCACGCCGCAACTGGCTCATCACCGCGGCCTCCGCCATCGGAACGGGCATCTGGACCATGCACTTCGTGGCCATGCTCGGCTTCCGCGTCACCGGCACCGACATCCGCTACGACGTGCCGCTGACCATCCTCAGTCTCCTCGTCGCCATGGTCGTGGTGTGCGCCGGCGTCTTCGCCGTCGGCTACAGCCGTGACCGCAACCGGGCGCTCCTCCTCGGCGGACTGACCACCGGGCTGGGCGTCGCCAGCATGCACTACCTGGGCATGGCGGCGGTCCGGCTGCACGGCGACATCAGCTACGACCCCGTCCTCGTCGGGGTGTCGGTGCTGATCGCCGTCGTTGCGGCGACCGCGGCCCTGTGGGCCGGCCTCAACATCAGGTCACCTCTTGCGGTCACCGTCGCCTCCCTGGTCATGGGAGCGGCCGTCAGCAGCATGCACTACACCGGGATGTTCGCGGTGAGCGTGCGGGTGGACCCCTCCGGCGAGAGCCTGCCCGGGGCCACGGCGATGCAGTTCATCTTCCCCCTCGCCATCGGCCTCGGGTCCTACCTGTTCATCACCTCGGCCTTCGTCGCCCTCTCACCCACCGCCGACGAGCGAGCGGCATCCGCCTCCGCCCAGCGGCCCGTCGAGAGCATCGCCCGCTAGCGGGAGCCGGCCCGAGCGCCCCGACCCACGTCCCGAGCGAGGAGGCCATGCGCCCACCCCGTACGACCCCGAAAGCCGGCACCCCGGCGCGCCCGCCGCGCGGTCGCCGCGCACACGCCGCACCTCCCCCCGACGAGCGCGCCGAGCGCCCGCTCGGCACACCACCGGTCACGGCACGCACGCGTGCCAACCGGCGTTACCTGCGCCCCCGGACCGTGCGCGCCAAGGTGGTCAGCCTGCTGATGGTGCCCGTCGTCTCCTTGCTCGCCCTGTGGGCGTACGCCACCGTCACCACCGCCCAGGACGTCGCCCGGCTACGGCAGTCCCAGCGGGTCGACGCCGAACTGCGCACCCCGGTGGCCGCGGCCGTCACCGCCCTCCAGGCCGAGCGCACCGCAGCTGTGCGCTATGCCACCGCGCCGGGCACGGGCGACGGCAGCGACCTGCAGAGCCTGGCCGCGCGCACCGACCGGGCCGTGGGCAAGCTGCGGCTGGGCGGCAACAACACCGTCGCCGACAGCGAGGAACTGCCTGCCGGCGTCTCCGAGCGCCTCGCCGTCTTCGTCACCGGTGCCGAGCGTCTGCGCGCACTGCGTACGGCCGTGCTGAACCACAGGGCCGGCTGGAACACGGTGTACACGCAGTACACGAGGACCATCGGCACGGCCTTCTCCGTGGACGGCGCCCTCGCCGGCATCCAGCAGGCCGACGTCGGCTCCGACGCACGCGTGCTGCTCGAATTCAGCCGGGCCGCCGAGGCACTGGCCCAGGAGGACACCCTCCTCGGCGGCGCGCGGACCGCCGGGCAGCTGCAGGGCCAGCGCATAAGGCTGTTCGGCGCCGCCGTCGGTGCGCGCCGAACCCTCACCGAGGCCGCCGTCGCCGATCTGCCGACCGCTCAGCGGGCCGCCTGGCGGGACCTGGCCCACAGCGACTCCTACACCGCTGTCGGAGCCGCCGAGGACAAGATCCTCGCTGCCGTACCCGGCGCCAAGCCGGCCGACGCGGCGCCGCAAGGCGCCTGGAACGCCGCCCACGCGCGCGTGCAGGACGGCATGGAGGGCATCGCGACCGATACGGGCCGGGCCGTCGCAGGCCATGCCGACCCGGTCACGCGCGGCCTGCTCAGTCCCGCGGGCGCGGCCGTACTCCTCGGCCTGGCCGCCGTCGCCGCGTCCCTCGTCATCTCCGTCCGCATCGGCCGCGGTCTCGTGGTCGAACTCGTGAGCCTGCGCAACGACGCCCTGGAGATCGCCCGTCGCAAACTCCCCGAAGCGATGCGCAGACTGCGCGCAGGCGAGGAGATCGACATCCAGGCGGAGGCGCCCGCCGGAGCACCCGCCGACGACGAGACAGCCCAGGTCTCGGAGGCCCTCACCACGGTCCACCGCGCAGCCCTGCACGCCGCCGTGGAACGCGCCGAACTCGCCAGCGGCATCTCCGGCGTCTTCGTCAACCTGGCCCGCCGCAGCCAGGTGCTGGTCCACCGTCAGCTCAGCCTCCTGGACAGCATGGAACGCCGCTCGGACGACCCCAACGAACTGAGCGACCTGTTCCGCCTGGACCACCTCACCACGCGCATGCGAAGGCACGCCGAGAGCCTGATCATCCTCTCCGGCGCCGCACCCGGCCGGGCCTGGCGCATGCCGGTGTCCCTGACCAACGTGGTACGCGCAGCCGTGTCCGAAGTCGAGGACTACGCGCGTGTGGAGGTACGCCAGCTCCCCGAGGCGCAGGTCATCGGCGCCGCCGTCGCCGACCTCACCCACCTGCTGGCCGAACTCGTGGAGAACGCCGCTCAGTTCTCACCGCCCCACACGCGCGTGCGGGTGACCGGGGAACCCGTCGGCAACGGTTACGCCCTGGAGATCGAGGACCGGGGCCTCGGCATGGGCGCGGAGCCCCTGGCGAAGGCCAACCGCCGCATCCAGCAGTCCGAGGCTCTCGACCTGTTCGACAGCGACCGGCTCGGGCTCTTCGTGGTCAGCCGGCTCGCCTCCCGGCACGACGTCAAGGTGCACCTGCGGACCTCCCCCTACGGAGGCACCACAGCCGTCGTCCTGCTGCCCACCGCACTGCTGCACAGCGGCGCGCCGGAACGCGCCTCAAACGAGGTTGAGCAAGCCCGGCACGAGCAGGAACGCGCCTACGCGCGTGTGCCGGGCCACAGCCGGCACCAGGAGACCGTGGCCGCGCGGTCGGACCGGCCCGCTCTCGCGGCCACCGCGCCCGGCTCGCATGGTGCCGCGGACGAGCCGGGCCCGCACGGAACCGTCGACGACACCCCGCCCACCGGAGTCACCGCCCTGAGACTGCACCGGCCGCCGGACGACTCCGAGACGTCCGACGCCCTTCCCCGCCGCGTGCGTCAGGCGAGCCTCGCCCCCCAGCTCCGGCAACAGCGCCCCGCGGCTCCGGAAACGGAGACCGCACGGCACAGCGATGAACGACGCACCCCCGAACTGGTACGGGACCGCATGGCGGCCTACCGCGCGGGCTGGGCTCGCGGCGGTGGCAGACAGCCCGGCCACGGCGCCGCCCCGGAACGCGATACGGGCTATGACAGCAACGAAGGAGACCCGGCATGATCCAGGACCCGAACACGAGGGCCGGCCAGCGCTCCGGCGAACTGGACTGGTTGCTCGACGACCTGGTGTTGCGCGTGAGCGAAGTACGGCACGCCGTCGTGCTCTCCAATGACGGACTGGCCGTCGGCTCCTCGACCGATCTGGCGCGGGAGGACGCCGAGCACCTCGCAGCCGTCGCCTCCGGCTTCAACAGCCTCGCCAAGGGTGCGGGACGGCACTTCGGAGCGGGTGGCGTGCGCCAGACCATGGTCGAGATGGACGAGGCGTTCCTCTTCGTGGCCGCCGCCGGCGACGGTTCCTGCCTCGCCGTCCTCACCTCTGTCACCGCCGACATCGGACTGGTCGCCTACGAGATGGCGCGCCTGGTCAAGCGGGTCGGTGAACACCTCTACACACCGCCGCGTGTAGCCGCCCAGCCACCCGCGGCCGGATGACCCCGAAGAGGCGGCACCGATGACCGAGTACGACAGCGGCGGCCCATGGGAGCCGGGGAGCCAGTGGTACGACGGCGAGGCCGGGCCGCTGGTACGCCCCTACGCGATGACGGGCGGGCGCACCCAGCCGGGGCCCACCGGGGTGCGCTTCGACCTGATCGCCCTGGTCACGCTCGACCCCGGGGCACCGGCGCTCGAGGACGTCCCGCTCGGCCCGGAACACCGCACCCTGATCGAGCTGTGTCGCACGGAGACACAGTCCGTCGCCGAACTCGCGGCGGACGCCGACCTTCCCGTCGGCGTCGTCAGGGTGCTCCTCGGCGACCTCCTGGAACTCGGCTGTGTGGTCATCAGCCGTCCCGTGCCCCCGGCGCACCTGCCCGACGAGCGGATTCTGCGCGAGGTCATCGCGGGATTGCGAGCGCTGTAGATGAACGTTCCGAAGGCGCGGTACGCCGAGTCCCCTGCCGATCCGTACGCGCCGCTCGCCGATCCGTACGCGCCGCTCGCCGATGCGCACGCGCCGCAGTCCGATCCGCACGTGTCGCGTCTCCGACCGGGCGCAAGTCGGTCACATCAGGTGTACTTCGGTCCAACCGCCCGGAAACGCGGTTCCGTTGTCATGATGCTGACTTCATCCCCGCAGCAGGCGGACGCCGACCGCAGCCGGCCCACTCGAGAGAAGTGATCATGGTCACCGAGCAATCCGACGCCGCCGGCGACACCTCCGCCCTGGCGCTGAAAATACTGGTCGCCGGTGGGTTCGGCGTCGGCAAGACGACCCTGGTGGGGGCCGTCAGCGAGATCCGGCCGCTACGCACCGAGGAACTCCTCAGCGAGGCTGGACAGTTGGTGGACGACACCGGCGGAGTGGACCAGAAGGTCACCACCACCGTCGCCATGGACTTCGGACGCATCACCATCCGCTCCGGCCTGTCCCTGTACCTCTTCGGCACACCGGGACAGGACCGCTTCTGGTTCCTCTGGGACGAGCTGTCCCAGGGGGCCCTCGGTGCCGTCGTCCTCGCGGACACCAGGCGACTGGAGGACTGCTTCCCCGCGGTCGACTATTTCGAGCACCGGCGCATCCCGTTCGTGGTCGCCGTCAACTGCTTCGCCGGAGCCCGCACTTACGGCGCACACGACGTATGCCGTGCCCTCGATCTCGACCGTGGCACACCCGTGGTCCTGTGCGACGCGCGCGACCGGGACTCCGGCAAGGAAGTCCTGATCCGGCTCGTCGAGTACGCCGGGCGGATGCACACCGCCCGGCTCCTGGACTCGGTCGGCTGAGCGCGCCGTTCAGGCCGCCAGGTCCTTCACGGCCACCACTCGGTCGATGGCGACCCGGACCAGCAGCTCACCCGGAACGCCGTTGCGGGCGCCGTACTCCTCGGCGCGGTCCTCGCCCATGTACCGGGCGGCGATGCGGGTGGCCCAGTGACGCACCTGATCCAGATCCTCCGACAGCCGGGCGTGACCGTTCAGCACCACGAAGTGGAACGGCGGCCGATCGTCGTCCACACAGAGGGCGATCCGTCCGTCACGGGCGAGATTGCGCCCCTTCACGGTGTCTTTACCGGTGTTGAAGACCAGGTCGTCGCCGTCCAGCAGAAACCAGATCGGGGCCACATGAGGGCTCCCATCGGCGCGGACGGTGGAGAGCTTGCCGGTGCGGGTACCGTCCGTGACGAACGCCCGCCATTCCTCGTCGGTCATCTTCTGTGCCATGCGCCCATCCTGCTTGCCCGGACGCCAGTCGTGGGGAAGGCTGGCGGGGAGTTCCTCCAGCCAGGGGGAGACATCACACGGGGAGACGGAGATGGGGCAGAACCAGGGACTCGGCTGGCTCCTGGACGATCTGACCGAGCGGGTGGACCATGTGCGGCACGCGCTGGTCCTGTCGAACGACGGACTCGTCACGGGTGCGAGCACGGGGCTGCGCCGTGAGGACGCCGAGCATCTGGCCGCCGTGGCGTCCGGGCTGCACAGCCTCGCCAAGGGTTCGGGGCGCCACTTCGGCGCGGGCGGGGTACGCCAGACCATGATCGAGTACGACGACGCCGTGCTGTTCGTGACTGCGGCCGGTACCGGTAGCTGCCTGTGCGTGCTCAGCGGCGCGGAGGCCGACATCGGGCAGATCGCCTATGAGATGACCCTGCTCGTGAACCGAGTCGGCGAACATCTCGGCGTCGACGCCAGGCAACCCGAGCGAACCCCTATCACAGACGTCTGACCTGCGGCTTTTCCTTCCTTCGCACAGTTATCCACAGGGTCGCCACGGTCCGCGCCGCATTGGCTACGGTGTGTGCACGGCGAACGCGCAGGGCGTGAGCCAACGACTCCGCGGGGGAGTACGACCATGTCGGCAAGCACCTTCAGTCCACCTCGGCCCGCCACGTGCAGCCCGAGCCAGGCCGCTCGGGAACTGGACCTCAAGCGAGGCGAGTTCGACCTCGCCGTACACCTCGGCCACATCCGGACCGTGCCCGACGAGGGCGGTGGAGGAGGCCGCAGGGTGGAGCGCGCGGAGATCGACCGTGTGAACGCGCGGGAGGGCTGCGCGGAAACCCTGCGCCGAAGGGTGCGGGTGGTGGGCACCTCCGAGGGCGCCGCCCTCATGGAGATCCCGCCCGGCCGGTTCACCCGCCTTGCTCGCCTGGGCGTGCTCGTGCCGGTGAAGTGGTACCTGAACCGCTATCGCGCCGTGGTCTGGCTCTATCTGGCCGAAGAACTGCGGGCTTTCGCCTCGGAGACCGCCAACGCACACCTGCTCAAGGGGCGTACGCCCGAGACCCTGCGCGGCCAGTTGGCGGCCGGGGTGGACCTGCGCGCCCGTAACTGGCGAGGACGCCACCTCGGTTTCTTGCTGCGCCGGGCCGAGGAAGAGCCCTGGGCCCGGGCCGGGGCCGTGGCGGCCTTCCTCCCGCCCATCGAGATCGCCGACGTCGTCAGGGATCCGTATGAGCGTGCCTATCTGCACCGGTTCCGGCCCGCACCACCTGCGCACACCACTCCGGGAGGGCCCTCAGCGCAGCTGGCCGAGCGGATCGCGACGGCGCAGGACGCGGACGAGATCGAGTGGCTGCGCAGCGACCTGGCCCAGGTGCTCCAGGAGGCCCGCGCCTGCTCACCGGCCCCGCGCCCGGCCGCCCGCCGTGCTGCGCCCACCTTGGGGGCGGTCGCACGGCCCATCCCGCCCATGGCCCGCACGGTCACGCGATCTGCGGAGCCGACCGTGCCCACACCGTCGGAGCCCGGGGCGGAGCGGGCCCTGGCGCAGGCGCCCGAGCCGCTGCTCGGACCTCCCGAGCCGAAGCGCGCTCCGGCGACGCGGGCGTCCGGGCCGCACGGTGGACGACTGCCGGGGCCGCCCGGGCCGCAAGAAGAGCCCGTGGTGCGGGCATTCGAGTGGCCCGGCACGACGGTGGCGCGCCCGGCCGCACCGAAGTCGGTCCGCAGCGGTCAACGCCGAGCCGAACAGGGCCCCGCACGGCCCGAGCGAGGCCTGCGTGCCTGGCTGCGGCGGGGAAGCCCCCGCCCTGCGCGGGCCTGAGCCACCAGGCTGCGGGGCCTTGTCGTCGGCGGGTCACAGGGACCTGAACAGGCCCTCCTGAACCACCGAGACGAGCAGACGGCCCTGCAGATCGTAGATGCGCCCGCGGGCCAGACCACGCCCGCCGGTGGCGATCGGCGACTCCTGGTCGTACAGGAACCACTCGTCCGCGCGGAACGGCCGGTGGAACCACATGGCATGGTCCAACGAGGCCATGTCGTAGTTCCGCGGACCCCACAGGGGTTCGACCGGTATGCGGACCGCGTCCAGGAGAGTCATGTCACTGGCGTAGGTGAGCGCGCAGGTGTGGACGAGCGGGTCGTCACCGAGCGGACCGACCGCGCGCATCCACACAGCGCTGCGCGGCTCGGCTCCCTCGGTTTCCTCGGCGTTCCAGCGCAGGCGGTCGACATACCGGATGTCGAAGGGCTGGCGGCGTGCCATCCGCTCCAACTGCTCCGGCAGCGCCCCCAGGTGCTTGCGTATCTCCTCGGCGACCGTCGGCAGCGACTCCGGGTCCGGCACCTCGCGGGCCGGCGGCAGCTGGTGCTCGAACGGTCCTTCCTCAGGCTTGTGAAAGGAGGCGGTCAGATTGAAGATCGTGCGGCCCTGCTGCACGGCCGTGACCCGGCGCGTGGTGAACGACCGGCCGTCGCGGACCCGCTCCACCTGGTACACGATCGGCACCCCGGGACGGCCCGGGCGCAGGAAGTACGCGTGCAGCGAGTGCACCGGGCGGTCGCCGTCCGTGGTGCGACCGGCGGCGACCAGTGCCTGGCCCGCCACCTGGCCTCCGAAGACCCGTTGCAGGGACTCCTGCGGGCTGCGGCCGCGGAAGATGTTCACCTCGATCTGCTCCAGGTCGAGCAGGTCGACCAGTCTCTCGGCCGGGTTGGTCATCGGTGGGATTCTCCTTGGCTCACAACTGGTCGGCGAGGACTCGCACAGGCTCGGCAGCGGCTCACAGCTGGCCGACATCGGTGACGCGGACGACCGCACGGCCCTCGGTATCCGAGGCCGAGAGGTCGATCTCCGCGCTGATGCCCCAGTCGTGGTCGCCGTTCGGATCGTCGAAGATCTGGCGGACCCGCCAGAGGCCGTTCTCCGGCTCCTCGTTGATGACCAGCAGCTTGGGGCCGCGGGCGTTGGGGCCGGTGCCGAGGTCCTCGTACTCGTCCCAGTACCTGTCCATCGCCTCGCCCCAGGCGTCGGCGTCCCAGCCGGACTCGGCGTCCATCTCGCCGAGTTCCTCGACCTGGTCGAGCGCGGCCAGTTCCACGCGGCGGAACATGGCATTGCGGACCAGGACCCGGAAGGCGCGCGCGTTCGTCGTGACCGGCTTGACCTCGTCGGCCTTCTCCCGGGCCTCCTCGGCGGTCATCTCCTCCGGGTTCGCGAGCTGCTCCCACTCGTCCAGCAGGCTGGAGTCCACCTGGCGCACCATCTCGCCGAGCCACTCGATCAGGTCCTGCAGGTCCTCGGACTTCAGGTCGTCCGGGATGGTGTGGTCGAGGGTCTTGTAGGCGCTGGCAAGGTAGCGCAGCACGATGCCCTCGGTGCGGGCCAGCTCGTAGAACGACACCAACTCGGTGAAGGACAGCGCCCGTTCGTACATGTCCCGGATGACGGACTTCGGCGACAACGGATGATCGCCGACCCACGGGTGACTCTTGCGGTAGGTGTTGTACGCGTGGAAGAGCAGTTCTTCCAGCGGCTTCGGATAGGTGACGTCCTGGAGGCGCTCCATGCGCTCCTCGTACTCGACGCCGTCCGCCTTCATCGCGGCCACGGCCTCGCCGCGGGCCTTGTTCTGCTGGGCGACGAGGATCTGCCGCGGATCGTCCAGGGTGGACTCGACCACGGACACCATGTCGAGGGCGTAGGACGGCGACTCGGGGTCGAGCAGTTCGAACGCGGCGAGCGCGAAGGTGGACAGGGGCTGGTTGAGCGCGAAGTCCTGCTGCAGGTCGACCGTGAGCCGGACGATACGGCCCTCGGCGTCGGGTTGGTCGAGCTTCTCCACGATGCCGCCGTCGAGCAGCGAGCGGTAGATCGCGATCGCCCGGCGAATGTGCCTGAGCTGCTGCCTGCGCGGCTCGTGGTTGTCCTCCAGGAGGTGTCGCATGGCCTCGAAGGCGTTGCCCGGGCGGGCGATCACCGACAGCAGCATTGTGTGCGTCACCCGGAAACGCGAGGTCAGCGGCTCCGGCTCCGACTCGATCAGCTTCTGGAAGGTGTTCTCCGTCCAGCCGACGAAGCCCTCCGGCGCTTTCTTGCGCACCACTTTGCGCCGCTTTTTCGGGTCGTCGCCCGCCTTCGCCAGCGCCTTCTCGTTCTCGATGACATGCTCCGGCGCCTGCGCCACGACGAGTCCCGCCGTGTCGAAACCGGCCCGGCCGGCCCGGCCCGCGATCTGGTGGAACTCCCGAGCCCGCAAGGTACGCACCCTGCTGCCGTCGTACTTGGTGAGGGCCGTGAACAGCACCGTGCGAATGGGCACGTTGACGCCCACGCCGAGCGTGTCCGTGCCGCAGATGACCTTCAGGAGACCGGCCTGGGCGAGCTTCTCCACCAGGCGCCGGTACTTGGGCAGCATGCCGGCGTGGTGGACGCCGATGCCATGGCGCACGTAACGCGAGAGGTTGCGGCCGAACTTGGTGGTGAAGCGAAAGTTGCCGATCAGCTCGGCGATCTGGTCCTTCTCCTCACGGGAGCACATGTTGATACTCATCAGCGCCTGCGCCCGCTCCACGGCCTGCGCCTGCGTGAAGTGCACGATGTACACCGGCGCCTGCTTGCTCTCCAGCAGGTCGGTGAGTGTTTCGGTCAGCGGGGTGAGCTCGTACTCGTAGGAGAGGGGCACCGGGCGGGTCGCCGAGCGGACCACCGACGTGGGACGGCCGGTGCGGCGGCTGAGGTCCTTCTCGAAGAAGGACATATCCCCCAAAGTGGCCGACATCAAGATGAACTGCGCCTGAGGGAGTTCCAGCAGCGGGATCTGCCAGGCCCAGCCGCGGTCGCCCTCGGCGTAGAAATGGAACTCGTCCATGACGACCTGGCCGACGTCCGCGTTCTTGCCGTCGCGCAGGGCGATCGACGCCAGCACCTCGGCGGTGCAGCAGATCACGGGGGCGTCGGCGTTCACGGAGGCGTCGCCGGTGAGCATGCCGACGTTCTCGGTACCGAACAGCTTGCACAGCTCGAAGAACTTCTCCGACACCAGCGCCTTGATCGGTGCCGTGTAGAAGGTGACCTCGTCGCGGGCCAGCGCTGCGAAGTGGGCGCCCGCGGCGATCATGCTCTTGCCGGAGCCGGTGGGCGTCGAGACGATCACGTTCGCCCCGGAGACCACCTCGATCAGCGCCTCCTCCTGGTGGGGGTAGAGGGTGAGGCCGCGCTCCTGCGCCCACGACTCGAAGGCTTCGTACAGGGCGTCGGGGTCGGCGGTCGGCGGCAGCTGATCGATGAGGGTCACGCCCCCATCTTGCCTGGCCTTCTCCCCGAGAGGGGAATCGGCTGCGGGCACGAAGATCACGGCCGCTACGCTGTGGCGCCGACGGAACGTCAGCGCACCAGGTCAACTGGACAGCGGCACACGAGGAATGGGGCGGAAAGCGGCCATGATGGGACCAGCACACTCACTGTCGGGGGCCGCGGCCTGGCTCGGCGTCGGGGCGGCCGCCGCCGCGGCTGGGCATCCGATGCCCTGGCCGGTCCTCCTTTGCGGCGCCCTGATCTGCGCCGGCGCCGCGCTCGCCCCGGACCTCGACCACAAGGCGGCCACGATCTCGCGAGCCTTCGGGCCTATCTCACGCTGGATCTGCGAGATCGTCGACAAGCTGTCGTACGCCGTCTACAAGGCGACCAGGATGAAGGGCGACCCACGCCGCTCCGGAGGTCACCGCACGCTGACGCACACCTGGCTGTGGGCGGTCCTGATCGGGGCCGGCTGCTCGGCGGCGGCGATCGCGGGGGGCCGGTGGGCGGTGCTGGCGATCCTGTTCGTGCACATGGTGCTGGCGATCGAAGGCCTGCTGTGGCGGGCGGCACGGGGCTCCAGCAGCGATGTCCTGGTATGGCTGCTGGCGGCGACCACCGCGTGGATTCTCGCGGGCGTCCTGGACAAGCCGGGCAATGGCTCCGACTGGCTGTTCACCGCGCCCGGCCAGGAGTATCTCTGGCTCGGGCTGCCGATCGTGCTCGGCGCGCTGGTGCACGACATCGGGGACGCGCTGACGGTGTCCGGCTGCCCGATCCTGTGGCCGATCCCCGTGGGCCGCAAGCGCTGGTATCCCCTGGGGCCGCCGAAGGGGATGCGGTTCCGCGCCGGAAGCTGGGTGGAGCTGAAGGTGCTGATGCCGGTGTTCATGCTGCTCGGCGGGGTGGGCTGCGCGGCGGCTCTCAACGTGATCTGAGGCAGCCCTCGCCTGCGCGCGGTCCGGCACCCGACCCGGGGCACCCCTCGGGCTCAGGTCGCCTCGTCGGCATCCGCCCCGCCGTACCGGCGCTGGAAACGGGCGATGCGGCCTTCGGTGTCGACCGTGCGGGCCTTGCCCGTGTAGAAGGGGTGGCTCTCGGAGGAGATCTCCACGTCGATCACCGGGTAGGTCTGCCCGTCGTCCCACTCGATGGTCTGCTCGCTGTGCGCGGTGGACCGGGTCAGGAACGCGTAGCCGGCGGCACGGTCACGGAAGACCACGGGGTGATAGTCGGGGTGCTTGTCCTGCTGCATGGCGGCTCCTCGAGCGGGGCGGTCGGGCAGGCGTCGTGCGGGTCAGCCGGACAGGGACTCCTCGTCGACGATGTGCACCGCGGCCTCCTCGGCGGAGGCTGCGGCGCCGTCGATGCCGACGTCGGTGGCGACGAGGGCGGCCTCCTCGTCCTCGTGCGCTCCCTCGTCCGGAGCCACCAGCCGGCCGGAGCGGGAGTTGCCGACCTCGTTGTCCAGGAGTTCCCCGTCGGTTCCGGAGCAGTCGCCGAGGCCGTCGCCGTCGACCGGGGCCATGTCGGGCTGCTCCTCGGCGAGCCGCTGGTCGAGCGTCTCACCCGTCTGCCGTTCGGCAGCCGTCACCCCTGCGTGCTCCACCGCCCAGGGGCGCTCGGGAGGGGACCAGCCACGGTCGAGCGGGTCTTCGACGCCGTCGAAATCCAGTGTGTCCTCGACGTCGAGGACACCCGAGTCCTCCCGGATCTCCGAGGGATCGGGCTGGTAGACATCGTCCCCCCAGCCGTCGTCGCTGTCCACGAGTACCTCCAGGTGGTGAGGACGGCCGTGTGCCACCGCAACGGATGGCGGGCCGCCGACACGCGCGGTACGGATGTCACACGCCGCGAACCGGGTGCTTCCGTGGCGTTCCCCGCACCGGTGCCGTTCTCCAGCCTTCCACCCCTGCTCGGGACTGCGCAACGGCACGGGCGCCGGTCATGGCCGACAGACGTGAACCGCCACCGGGCGGACCCCACGGCCCGCCGCCGAGCCGCGCACTGCCGGCGTCCGGCGTCAGCGGACCCTTCTGGACGCCGGCCCACCGCGACCTGGCTGCCGACAGCGTCGGCGGACCGCACCACACGCCGGTGCCGGCGTGTCCTGCCGTCCCCACCGACGTCAGCCTTCACCGCGCATGTCACCGCGCCCCGATCCGCCACGGCCCGGACGCCCCGCGGGCCGGCAGCCGTCACGCTGACACCCGGCGGGCCGGCTCCCGGCGAATGCCGGCAGCCGGGGCCACGGCTCCCTTCGGCGAGGCTCCTGATCGGTGCCGGTGCCGGTGCCGGTGATGCTGCCGCGGTGGCCGGCACCGTCGGCGGGCGCTGCGCCGCAGCACTGGTCGCCCGCCGGCTCGCCGGGACCTCACCCGTGCCAGGACCGCCACAGCGCCGCGTACGCGCCGTCCGCCGCGACCAGCTCGTCGTGGCTGCCCATCTCGCTGATGCGGCCGTTCTCCACGACGGCGATCACGTCGGCGTCATGGGCGGTGTGCAGGCGGTGGGCGATGGCGACCACGGTGCGGCCGTCCAGGACGCGGGCCAGGGAACGTTCCAGGTGGCGGGCGGCGCGCGGGTCGAGCAGCGAGGTCGCCTCGTCCAGGACCAGCGTGTGCGGATCGGCGAGCACCAGCCGGGCCAGCGCGATCTGCTGGGCCTGCGCCGGGGTGAGAGCGAGACCGCCGGAACCGACCTCGCTGTCGAGGCCGTCGTCCAGTGCCCGCGCCCAGCCGTCGGCGTCGACCGCGCCCAGCGCCGCCCACAGCTCGGCGTCCGTGGCGTCGGTGCGCGCCAGCAGGAGGTTGTCGCGCAGGGACCCTACGAAGACGTGGTGCTCCTGGTTGACGAGGGCGACGTGCGAGCGGACGCGTTCGGCCGACATCCGGGACAGCTCCGCGCCGCCGAGGGTGATCCGGCCGTCGCGGGGAGCGTAGATACCGGCGAGCAGCCTGCCCAGCGTGGACTTGCCCGCGCCCGAGGGACCGACCAGGGCCAGCCGGGTCCCGGGGGCGACCTCCAGGGACACCTTGCGCAGCACGTCGACGCCCTCGCGGTAGCCGAAGTGCACCCGGTCGGCGTGCACGTCCCGCCCGTCCGGCGCCAGCGCGGCGTCCCCGGCGTCCGGCTCGATGTCCCGCACACCGACCAGACGGGCCAGCGACACCTGGGCTACCTGTACCTCGTCGTACCAGCGAAGGATCAGGTTCACCGGATCGACGAGCATCTGGGCGATGAGGGCGCCCGTGGTCAGCTGCCCCACCCCGATCCAGCCGCTCAGCACGAACACCCCGCCTACCATGAGGACCGAACCGAGCACGATGATGTGGACCGCGTTGATGACCGGGAAGAGCACGGACCGCAGCCACAGTGTGTACCGTTCCCAAGCCGTCCACTCCTTGATCCGCCGCTCCGACAGGGTGACGCGGCGGGCGCCGAGCCGGTGCGCCTCGACGGTGTGGCCCGCGTCCACCGTCTCGGCGAGCGCGGCGGCGACGGCCGCGTAGCCGGCGGCCTCGGAGCGGTAGCCGGACGGTGCCCGCTTGAAGTACCAGCGGCACCCGGCCACCAGCACCGGGACCGCGAGCAGCACGGCGGCCGCGAGCGGGGGAGCCGTCACGACGAGCCCGCCGAGCAGCAGCAGGGCCCACACGACACCGATGGCCAGTTGCGGCACGGCCTCCCGCATCGCGTTGGCCAGGCGGTCGATGTCGGTGGTGATGCGGGAGAGCAGGTCGCCGGTTCCGGCCCGTTCCAGCACGCCCGGCGGCAGCCCGACCGACCGGACGAGGAAGTCCTCGCGCAGGTCGGCCAGCATCCGCTCGCCGAGCATCGCGCCCCGCAGCCGCACCTGCCGGGTGAACACGGCCTGCACGGCCAGCGCGAGCACGAACAGCCCGGCGGCAAGGCCCAGATGAAGTTCCCGCGACCGGTCGGACACCTGCTCGACGAGGCCGCCGAGCAGGTACGGACCCACCATGGAGGCGATCACGGCCACCGTGTTGACGCCGATGAGCAGCAGGAACGCCCGGCGGTGCCGGCGGAACAGCTCTGTGACGTAGGCGCGCACGGTCGCGGCCGCGCCGACGGGCAGGGTAGTGGCGGTCGTCGGGGCCGCCGGGTCGTACGCCGGCGGTGCAACGCCGATCATGCGCTCTCCTCGATCTCTTCCCGTTCCTGGCGCGCGCCCACGAGGGCACCCGCGTCTGCCGTGGCCAGTTCGTCGTCCGTCTCCCGGGTGACCACGGCCCGGTACCGCGGCTCGCTGTCGATCAGTTCGCGGTGCACCCCGACCGCCACGACCTCACCCTCATGGACGAGGGACACGCGGTCCGCGCGGTCGAGCAGCAGCGGCGAGGAGGTGAACACCACGGTCGTGCGCCCCGAGCGCAGCCGGCGCAGTCCGTCCGCGATCCGCGCCTCGGTGTGCGAGTCCACGGCGGAGGTCGGCTCGTCCAGCACCAGCACCTCGGGGTCGGTGATCAGCGACCGGGCCAGCGCGAGCCGCTGGCGCTGGCCGCCGGACAGGGACCGTCCGCGCTCGGTGATGCGGGCGTCCATCGGGTCGGCGGCGTCCAGCGATCCCTGGACGAGCGCGTCCAGCACGTCGTCGCACTGCGCGGCGGCCAGCGCGTCCGCGGCCCGTACGGTCCCCGAGGCGGGTACGTCGAGCAGTTCGCGCAGCGTGCCGGACAGCAGCACCGGGTCCTTGTCCTGGACCAGTACCGCGGTGCGGGCGCTGTCCAGGGGGAGCTCGTCCAGGGCGATCCCGCCGAGCAGCACCGAGCGGCCCGGTTCGGTGGGATGTCCGCCCAGCCGCTCCGCGAGCCTGCCCGCCGCGTCGGGGTCGCCGCAGACCACGGCGGTGAGACGCCCGGCGGGAGCCAGCAGACCGGTGCCGGGGTCGTACAGGTCACCGCTCGGCACCCCGGCCTCCCGGGTGCCTTCGGTGGCCGTGGACCGTTCCAGCGACAGCACACGGGCCGCCCGTTTGGCCGACGGGCGCGAGAAGGAGTACGCCATCGCGATCTCCTCGAAGTGCCGCAGCGGGTAGTTGAGGATCATCACCGCGCTGTAGACGGTGACGAGTTCGCCGACGGTGATCCGGCCCGCGCGGGCCAGGTGGACGCCGTGCCATACGACGGCGATGAGCAGCAGTCCGGGCAGCAGCACCTGGATGGCGGAGATCAGCGACCACATTCGGGCGCTGCGCACCGCGGCGTGCCGTACCTCCTGCGAGGCGCGGCGGTAGCGGTTCAGGAACAGCTCCTCGCCGCCGATGCCGCGCAGTACACGCAGTCCGGCGACCGTGTCGGAGGCCAGCTCGGTGGCCCGGCCCGCCTTCTCGCGCTGCACATCGGCGCGGCGCGTGGCCCGGGGCAGCAGCGGCAGCACCGCGAGGGCCACGACGGGCAGCCCGACGGCCACGACGACACCCAGGGCGGGCTGATAGACGAGGAGGCCGACGCAGACCACGACGACCGTGAGCGCGGCCGCGGTGAACCGGGAGACGGCCTCGACGAACCAGCCGATCTTCTCGACGTCGCCGGTGGAGACCGCCACCACCTCACCGGCGGCGACCCGCCGGGTCAGGGCGGATCCCAGCTGGGCGGCCTGGCGTGCCAGCAGTTGCTGGACGCGGGCGGCGGCCGTGATCCAGTTGGTGACGGCGGCCCGGTGCAGGAAGGTGTCGCCGACGGCGATGCCCGTGCCGCACAGCAGCATCAGACCACCCGTCAGGGCGAGCCGGGTGCCGGAGTGGTCCACGACCGCCTGGACGGCCAGGCCCACGCAGAAGGGAAGGGCGGACACGGAGACGAAGTGCAGAAGGCCCCAGGCGAGGGACTTCAGCTGTCCATCCAGCTGGTTCCGCCAGAGCCACCACAGGAATCGGGGGCCCGAACGTGCGTCCGGGACGCCCGGATCGGAGTACGGAAGGTCTTGAATCTGCATGACGTCCCAGTGGCTCGTGTCAGGAGGGAAGGGGAGACGGCGAAAGGCGGTGACGGGCCGTGAAAGGTTCGCGTCACCGAGTGGTGAATTTCAAGCGGTTTTCCTGGTGCAGCAGCGAAGTCCACCGGCTTACGGCCGGTGGCCGGCCGTGCCCGGCGCCGGCGGGAGTGCCCCGGCAGGCCCTCATCCCCGTCAGGCGCCCAGCCGGTCGACCGCGTGCTCGGTCTCGTCACCCGAATGTCCAGAAGATCGCACTATCGACCGGAACGTGATGCAACGATGGTCATGTGAAGATCCCCAGGGTGCGGCGAATGACTGTCGCGGTGACGGCTCTTGGAACTCTCCTGGCGTCGCTGTCGGCGTGCGGCACCGACATGTCCGGTTCGGCTCGTGCCGGCGGGGCGCTGGGTCCTCGCGGACCGGCCGTACGCAGTCCGGCCGTGTCGGCCCTCCCCGAAATCGACCCGGCCCGTCTTCCCGGGATCGGCGACCGCCTGCACCGGCAGATCCCCGCCGACTCCGGTCAGGTCCTGGCGGTCTACGGCGAGGACCGGGATTCGGCCGACTCCACGGCCGTGCTGTACACCAAGGAGGGCCCGGAGTGGCGGCCGGTGGCGCGCTGGGCCGCCCACAACGGCCGGAACGGCTGGACCGAGGACCATCACTCGGGTGACAACCGCAGCCCCATCGGCGTGTTCGGCCTCTCGGACGCGGGCGGCGTGCTCGATGATCCCGGCAGCATGCTGCCGTACGACCAGAACAGGTACGCCTACGCGCCGACGGTCGACGACGCGGCGTACGACCACGTCTTCGACTACGTCATCGCCATCGACTACAACCGTCTGCCGGGTACTCCACCGCACGACCCCACGCGTCCCGAAGGTGACGACAAGGGGGGCGGCATCTGGCTGCACCTCGATCACGGCGACGGCACGAGCGCCTGTGTCAGCCTCCCCGAGGAGGCGATGGAGTTCCTGCTGCGCACGCTCGACCCGACCCGGCATCCGGTGACGGTGATGGGGGACAGGGCGGAACTGAGCGCCTGACGCGCCGGCGCGCGCCGTCCGGCGGTGCCGCCAGGTCCGGCCACGGCACCGCCAACGGGTCGTGGCCGTCACTGAGTCGGCGCGGGGCGCAGTCGCTGGCCGGTGTGCGCCGGGCTGCCTCCCGGCGGACGCTGCCCGCAGTTGCGCGGGGACGACCGCCGCCGCCGGCAAACGCAGCTCCCCGGGCCCGATCGCGTCGTTCTCCTCGAGGCGTCATTGCGGGTCGGCCCCGACTCGCCGTAGAACACCGGCCATGAGAAGACGGATAGTCATGTCCATGATTGTCGGAGCGGCCCTCCTGGTGAGTGCGCTCTTCGGCACCGGGGCCGCGATCGCCCAAGCCGCCGACGTGCCGGCCGAGTTCGGCACCGACTGGCACGACCCGATCACCGCGGCGCCGCCCGTCGAGCGACCGCACAGCAAGTCGTGCCAGGTCACCCTCGCCGACGCCCAGTTCCGCGATTTCACGCCGTACCGGGGCGCGTACACCCCGCCCCGGGGCTGTGGCGACCGCTGGAGCAAGGTCGTCCTGCGCCTCGACGGCAAGGTGAAGGGCCGCCAGTACGACCGCCTCGGCTATCTGCACGTCGGTGGGGTCGAGATCCTGCGCACCTCGACACCGGAGCCCTCGCCCGACGGCATCGCCTGGCACGTGGAGAAGGACGTCACGCGCTACAGCGACACCTTCCGCAGCGCGCGGGATGTCGAGATGCTGATCGGCAACGTCGTGGACGACACCTAAACCGGCGTCATCGACGTGCACGTCACGCTGACCTTCTACGCGGGCCGTCCCGCCGAGCGGACCCCCGACCGTGTCCTCACCCTCGCCGACACGCCCCGGGGCACGACCCTCACCACCCCGCGCAACAGCGAGCGGATCGTCGCCGAGGTCTACGCGACCGGCTCGGGCGGCGGCTGCGAGGAGTTCTGGTATCTGACCGTGGCCGACCCGGCGTCGTACTCCTGCAAGGCCGATCACGGCCCCTACCGCGAGGTGCAGGTCAAGGTCGACGGCCAACTCGCCGGGATCGCCGCGCCGTTCCCGAACGTCTGGACCGGCGGCTGGTCCAACCCCTTCCTGTGGTACGTGCTTCCGGCGCCGGGCGCCTTCGACGTCCGGCCGATCGAGTACGACCTCACACCCTTCGCGGGCCTGCTCAACGACGGCCGTCCGCACCGCGTCGAGGTCTCCGTCGTCGGCGTGCCCGCCGGTCAGTCGGGCTGGAGCGCGCCGGTGAACGTCCTGGTCTGGCAGGACGCCCACAGCGCCCACGTCGCCGGAGCGCTCACGGCTGACAAGGCGACGGACATCGCCAACTCCTCCATCTTCACACCCGGTTCGGAGAACCGCGTGGACACCCGGGCAGGGCACGGGCTCACCGTGTCCGGATACCTCGACACCTCGCACGGCCGCGTGACCACCACCGTCACCCGGACACTCGCCAACACCTCCGTCCATCGCTGGACCGACGGCGAGAACACCGACGGACTGGACGCGACCTGGACGGACGACCAGACGACCACCGTCGGGGGAGTCGGACCCGCGCGGACCACGCACACGCACCGGACGTACACGATGAACGGCGCGACGACCATCGGCACCGACAACCGGCTGCGTACCGTGCTGACGCTCGGCGACCGCGCGTCGGCGGAGGCACTGCGCGGCGGCCGGCGCACCGCCTGGTCGCGGCTCGACGACACCTACAGCGGTGACGCGACGTACACGATCAACGTCCCGCGTGACCAGCGGCATGCGGTCGGCACGTCGAGCGAGCGCTATCGGCTGTACGGCTCCGACGGCTGCTACGACCGTTCGCTGACCACGGTTCAGGGACTGCTGACGGAGGACCGCGAGCGCTGTTGAGCACGGTGACGTGGGCTGCGCCGCCCGCGGAGTGAGGTACACGGCTGTGACACGGGCGTCTCGGCGGGGATCGGCAGCATCTCCAGAGCGATCACCGGGGAAGCCGCCTTCCGCATCGCAGGCGTCCTGTCTCGTTTCTGCAGGACGTTCCCGCGAGTGCCCGTGCCGCAGTCCGTATCGGTCCTGCCGCGACGCGTCGCACGCATACCGCAGTACCTGCCGCTTCGGGCAGGTCGCCCGCGCCCTCGTGCTCGGCATCGTCGTCGGCGAGCCGGCCGGGGTCAGCCGCGGCCGTCCAGCCGCGAGGCGACGGTTCCGTGCGCCTGATCAGGGCTCGGAGGCGGAGCCGGGTCCGGTGCGTGGCCCGCCTTGCCGTGGGCCAGGATCCGCCGACCGGGCCGCCCTGCTGCGCGCCGAGGCTCGTTGCCCGCCCTACCCCGCCGAGCGATCCGGTCCTGCGGACGCCGGGTCAGCAGCGCTTGTCGCCGTCCCCTTCGATCAGGGTGTCCAGCAGCAGGCCGAGCACCTGACGCTCCTTCTCGGTCAACGGGGCCAGGATCTCCTCGGCCGCCGAGCGGCGTGCGCCGCGCAGCTCGCGCAGGGTCGTGCGCCCCTCGTCCGTCAGCTCGATCCGGGTCACCCGCCGGTTCGCCGGATCCGGCACCCGCAGTACCTTCCCGCTCGCCTCCAGCCCGTCGACCAGCGTGGTCACCGCGCGCGGCACCACCTCCAGGCGCTCGGCGAGGTCTGCCATGCGAGGCGGCGAGGTGTAGTGCGCGAGGGTGCGCAGCAGCCGGGACTGGGCCGGGGTGACGCCCAGGTCGTGCCGTTCCAGATGGCGTTTCTGGATGCGGTGCACCCGGCGGGTCAGCCGCAGCAACTGCTCGGCGAGCAGGCCGTCGGGATCTGGGGTGGTCATGCGGGAACAATATCAGGATGCCGTTCATTGTGAGTATAGGTAACAATGAGCTATGATCCGTTCGTCATCGTCGTCCGACCTCCGGCCGGCGCCCCTCACCTCCGTAGGAGCCCATGCATCCCGACCGTGAAACGTCCTGGACCCCACCTGCCGACGCCAAGGAACAGCCCCGGCAGGTGCGCCGCATCCTGAAGCTCTTCCGTCCCTATCGCGGGCGGCTCGCGATCGTCGGCCTGCTGGTCGGCGCCTCCTCGCTGGTCTCGGTGGCCACGCCGTTCCTGCTCAAGGAGACCCTGGACGTCGCGATCCCCAGGGGCCGCACCGGCCTGCTCAGCCTGCTCGCGCTCGGCATGATCCTCAGCGCGGTCCTCTCCAGCGTCTTCGGCGTGCTCCAGACGCTGATCTCCACCACCGTCGGCCAGCGCGTCATGCACGACCTGCGCACCGCCGTCTACGGCCGTCTGCAGCGCATGTCGCTCGCCTTCTTCACACGCACCCGTACCGGCGAGGTGCAGTCCCGTATCGCCAACGACATCGGCGGTATGCAGGCCACCGTCACCTCCACCGCCACCTCCCTGGTCTCCAACGCCACCAGCGTGGTGGCCACGATCGTCGCGATGATCGCTCTCGACTGGCGGCTGACGATCGTCTCGCTGCTCCTGCTGCCGGCGTTCGTGTGGATCAGCCGCCGCGTCGGCAACGAACGCAAGAGGATCACCACGCAGCGGCAGAAGCAGATGGCCGCGATGGCGGCCACCGTCACCGAGTCGCTCTCGGTCAGCGGCATCCTGCTCGGTCGCACCATGGGCCGCTCCGACTCGCTCACCGCATCCTTCGCCGAGGAGTCCGAGCGCTTGGTGGACCTGGAGGTGAGGTCGAACATGGCCGGGCGCTGGCGCATGGCGGTGATCACGATCGTCATGGCCGCGATGCCCGCCGTCATCTACTGGACGGCAGGCCTGGCCCTGCAGTTCGGCGGCCCCAAGGTCTCGCTCGGCACCATCGTCGCCTTCGTCTCGCTCCAGCAGGGACTGTTCCGCCCGGCCGTGAGCCTGCTCGCGACCGGCGTCCAGATCCAGACCTCCCTCGCGCTCTTCCAGCGCATCTTCGAGTATCTGGACCTGCCGGTCGACATCACCGAGCGCGAGCACCCCCTCCACCTCGACCAGGTCAAGGGCGAAGTCCGCTTCGAGGGCGTCGAGTTCCGCTACGACACCGACGACAGAACCCGTCCCGTTCTCGACGGCATCGACGTCACCGTGCCCGCGGGCGGCAGCCTCGCCGTCGTCGGCCCCACCGGCGCCGGCAAGTCCACACTCGGCTATCTGGTGCCCCGCCTCTACGACGTCACCGGCGGACGCGTCACCCTGGACGGCGTCGACGTCAGGGACCTCGACTTCGACACCCTCGCCCGCGCAGTCGGAGTCGTCTCACAGGAGACGTACCTCTTCCACGCCTCGGTCGCCGAGAACCTCCGCTTCGCCAAGCCGGACGCCACGGACGAGGAACTGCACGCGGCGGCCAAGGCCGCGCAGATTCACGACCACATAGCCGCGCTGCCCGACGGCTACGACACGGTCGTCGGCGAGCGCGGCCACCGCTTCTCCGGTGGTGAGAAGCAGCGCCTCGCGATTGCCCGCACGATCCTGCGCGATCCCCCGGTCCTCATCCTCGACGAGGCGACCAGCGCGCTCGACACCCGCACGGAGGCCGCCGTCCAGGAGGCGATCGACGCCCTGTCGGCCGACCGGACGACGATCACCATCGCGCACCGCCTGTCCACGATCCGTGACGCCGACCAGATCGTGGTCCTCGAGTCCGGTCGGGTCGCCGAGCGCGGCAGTCACGAAGAGCTGTTGGAGACGGACGGGCGCTACGCCGCACTGGTGCGCCGGGACGCGCAGCTGGAACCGACGAGCTGACGCTGCGACCGACAAAGTGAACATATGCCGGGTTTGAGGTGATATGCGTATTACCGTTCCCGCATGCAGACGCGCAATCCGCCACGGAGCAGGATTCGACTGACACGACGGGGCAGGTTCGTCCTCGTCGTGGCCGGCGTCGTCGTGGCCGGCGCCGCCATGGCGGTGCCGCTGCTGACGCTGAACAGCGATCTCGACGAGACACCGCCCGCCACGCTGGTCGTCCCGGAGGGCTGGCGGGCGAGCCAGGTGTACGACGCGATCGACAAGGCCCTCAAGCTCCCTCCCGGGAGCACGCGTCAGTCCGCCCGTAGGGCCGGGCTGAAGCTGCCGGCCGACGCCAGGGGCAACCCGGAGGGCTATCTGTTCCCGGCGACGTATCCCGTTCAGCGGGGAGCGACCCCCGAGTCGCTGCTGCGCTCCATGGTCGAGGCCGCCAGCAACAGGTTCGGCGCGGCGCCGCGCGCGGCCGGGGCGCAACGCAGCGCCGTGGACGGGTACCAGGTCGTCACCATCGCCAGCATCGTTCAGGCCGAGGCGGCGACGAAGGAGGACATGGGCAAGGTCGCCCGGGTCGTCTTCAACCGGCTGGACCGCGGGATGCCGCTGCAGATGGACTCGACCCTCAACTACGCGCTGAACCGCACGAGCCTCCACACCAGCCAGGGCGACACACGTATCGAGAACCCCTACAACTCCTACCAGCGCATGGGCCTGCCGCCGACGCCGATCGACAGCCCCGGCGAGGTCGCGATGCGTGCCGCGCTCAACCCGCCGCCGGGTGACTGGCTGTACTTCGTCACGGTCAAGCCGGGAGACACCCGCTTCACCTCCGACTACGCGACGCACATGCGCAATGTGGCGGACTTCAACGCCCTGCACGAGGGCGCGGCGCAGGGGCGGACCCCGAGCCAGAGCCCGGCTGGGTCCGTCTCCCCGCGGGGTTCGCTCCGCTGAGGCGGCGGGAGGTCATGCGGCGACCGGCCGTTCCCCGGCCAGCAGCCGCCTGATGTCACGGACGGCCGCGCGGCCGGCTCGGTTGGCGCCGATGGTGCTGGCCGAGGGACCGTAGCCGACGAGGTGGACGCGTGGATCGGCCACCGCCCGGGTGCCCTCGACCCGGATCCCGCCTCCCGGCTCGCGCAGCCGCAGCGGACGGAGATGGTCCAGCGCCGCCCGGAAGCCGGTCGCCCAGAGAATCACATCGGCGGCGACGTGCCGTCCGTCGTCCCACTCCACGCCGTCCGGGGTGATGCGGTCGAACATCGGCTGTCGGTCCAGGATCCCGTTCGCGAGCCCCTGCCGAATCGTGTCGTTGAGGGGCAGCCCGGTGACCGAGACCACACTGCGCGGCGGCAGCCCCTGACGCACCCGCTCCTCCACCAGCGCCACCGCCGACCGGCCGGCGTCCTGGTCGAACGGGCCCTCGCGGAACACCGGAGGCCGCCGGGTGACCCAGGTGGTCGCTGCCGCGTACGGGGCCAGCTCCAGCAGATGCTGGGTGCCCGAGGCCCCGCCTCCGACGACCACGACCCGCTGCCCGGCGAACTCCTCGGGACCGGCGTACTGCGCCGTGTGCAGCTGCCGCCCCCGGAAGGTCTCCTGACCGGGATAGCGCGGCCAGAAGGGCCGGTCCCAGGTGCCGGTCGCGTTGATCAGCGCCCGTGTCCACCAGTCGCCGTCCGAGGTCTCCACGAGCAGCCGCCCGCCGCCCCCGTCCCGAACGGTCCGCACGTCGACGGGGCGTCGCACGCGCAGGCCGAAGGTGCGCTCGTACCGGTCGAAGTACTCGCCGATCACATCCGCCGAGGGGCGCGCGGGATCGGCGTCCGTCAGCTCCATGCCGGGCAGCGCGTGCATCCCGTGCACCTTGCCGTACGTCAGCGAGGGCCACCGGAACTGCCAGGCGCCGCCCGGCGCGGGGGAGTGGTCGAGGACCACGAAGTCGCGGTCCGGCTCGAAACCGGTGCGTCGCAGGTGGTAGGCGCTGGACAGCCCCGCCTGACCAGCGCCGATGACGACGACCTCGACCTCACGCAATTCGTTCACGCTTCCACCAACCAGGAGCGGGTTGCGGATCTTCCCGGCCGTTCAGCTGCAGGCCCGCATTCCGCGTGTCCCTCTCCCGTCGGCGATGACCCGTGACGGGATCAAGGGACTGAGACGCGTGTCCCTCTGCTTCCTCGTGCTGCGCCCGTGCTCGCATCGAGGATGTGGTGGTCGGCGAGGCAGCGAGCGGCCATGGGGCCGGTGCGACGTTGACCGAAGAGGCGCGGCGTCTGGCCGAGCGGGGGTGCCCCGCACCGTGGATCTCACCTCACGTCCTTCGCGGCAGGCCGCGAACCGGCCGTACGGGCGTCTCGGGCTCCGGGCCCGTGCGTCACCCGCCTGCCGGTTCGCCCTCGACGGTCGTCAGCGCACGGCGTTGAGCTCTTGGCGGGCCTTGGTGTGGGCGAGCGGCAGGGCTGGGCGCCGGTCTCGACGACGGCGCCGTTGCAGGTGAGCCGGTCGGCGATCGCCGCGCAGAGCCCGGGTGAACTGCGCGGCGAATTCCAGCACGGCGCCTCAGTACTTCTTCGCGCCGGCCACGATCGCCTCCCGGATGCGGTGGTACGTGCCGCACCGGCAGACGTTGCGGATCTCGTCGAGGTCGGCCTCGGTGATCTCCCGGCCCTCCTCGCGGGCCTGGCGGACCTTGGCCACGGCGGTCATGATCTGACCGGGCTGGCAGTAGCCGCACTGCGCCACGTCGTGCTCCAGCCAGGCCTCCTGCATGGGGTGCAGATCCTTGCCGACGGTGGCGGGCAGGCCCTCGATCGTGGTGACCTCGTCGTCCGGTCCGACCGCGCCGACCGGCACCGAACAGGGATTGAACGCCTTGCCGTTGATGTGGCTGGTGCAGGCCTGGCAGACACCCAGCCCGCAGCCGTACTTCGGTCCGGTGACCCCGAGGACGTCTCTGAGCACCCACAGCAGCCGGACATCGTCCTCGATGTCGACGGTCACCCGCTCGCCGTTGAGGATGAAGGTGTGTTCGGGCACGGCAACTCCTAGAAGGCGCGGTTGAGTCCGTCGGTCGGGGACGCGGGGATCGGCGGGGTGGTGGGCAGCGGCTCGAAGCCGAGCGGTCCGGCGTGGTTGATCGGGAAGCTCGTCGGCATGGTGCCGGTGGCGCGGCCGTAGGCGCACGCCGTGGCGGCCGCCGCAGCCGCCACGGCCAGTTCCCCGGCGCCGCCGGGCTGCCCGGTGGTCGTCGGCATGACGACGATCTCCAGCTCGGGCGGGGCGTTCCATTGCCGGGTGTAGAAGTAGTTGTCCCAACTGCCTTCCAGGAAGTGCCCGTCGTCGAGATGGAGGCCGGAGCTGAGGGTGATCGCGATGCCGTCCATGACGCCGCCCATCATCTGTGCCTGCAGACCCTGCGGGTTGACCGCCAGGCCCACGTCGACGGCGCACACGACCTTGGTGACCCGGGGACCGGTGTAGGCGTCAGGGACCTTGCGGCCGGTCGTCTGCGGACGGCAGTCGATCTCGGCGAGAACGGCGACGCAGGCGTGGTACTCGGGATGCAGCGCGATGCCCTGCGCCGTGCCGGCTGGCATGCTCCGGCCCCAGTTCCCGACGTCGGCCACCTTGTCGAGGACGGCCCGCACCCGTTCGTCCTTCACGAACTCACGGCGGAACCGGTACGGGTCCTTGCCCATCTGCGAGGCCAGCTCGTCCACGACCAGCTCCTGCGCACAGCGCACGTTGGGCGAGTAGATGTTCCGCATGGAGCCGGTGTTGAAGCCCTTGTCGGTCTCGCTGAGCAACTGGGTGACGACGCCGAAGTTGTACGGCGTCTGCTGGCTGAGGGCGAAGATCGTCTCGGAGAAGGTCAGATCGCCGACCGGCAGCCGCGCGGCCTCGGAGGTGATGATCTCGCCCACGCCGTGGCCGAAGTCGGTGGCGACGGAGGTGTGCCGCTGGTCGTACGTGAGCACCTGGCCGAGCGCATAGGTGGCGCGCACCCGCGAGGTGGCCATCGGGTGGGTACGGCCCTGCCGGAAGTCGTCGGTGCGGTGCCACATCAGCTTGACCGGCTTACCCATCGCCTTCGAGACCTCGGCGGCCTCGGCGGCGGCGTCGTGGAAGAGCTTCCGCCCGAAGGAGCCGCCGCCCTCGGTGACATGGACCGTCACCGCCGAGACGGGCAGCCCCAGCTTCAGCGCGATCTGCTCCTGGGCGACGATCGGGGACTTCATGCTCCCCCAGATCTCGGCCGAGTCCTCCCGTACGTCGGCGATGGCGCAGTTGGTCTCCAACGCGCTGTTGCTCGCGAAGTGGAAGGTGAATCGGGCGTCGACCGACTTGGTCAGCAAGTCCAACGCCGGAAGCGGCAGTTCGGCCCTTCTCAGCTCGTCGCGGATCGTGGTGTCGGAGACGCCCTCGGCACTTCCCGGCCCCCAGGAGACCTTCAGCGCGCGCACGGCGTCGATGCACTGGCCGAAGGTACGGCCGCGGACGGCGACCCCGGTGGAGACGGTCACGACATCCGTGATGCCGGGCATGGCCCGCACGTCGGCGAGGTTTTCCACCGAGCGCACGGTGCCGTTGATCGTCGGCGGTCGGCACACCATCGTCGGCAGGGCGTCGGGGACGTGCAGGTCCATGGCGTACTTCTTGCGTCCGGTCACCGCTTCGATCGCGTCGACACGCCCCTGGGCGGTGCCGATGACCTTGAACTCCGCCGTCTCCTTGAGCCCTACCGAGACCCGGTCAGTCGTCACCGCTGCTGCCTTCTCGGCCAGTTCACCATAGGTGAGGCTGCGGCCGGTGGCCGAGGAGGTGATGACACCGGCCTTCGCCGTCAGGGTGTCCAGGGCCTCGCCGAGTTCCAGGGAGGCCGCCTTCAGCAGCCGGCCACGGGCCACGGCGGCGGCGACGCGGATCGGCGTGAAGGTCGAGATCGTGGTGTTGGAGCCTCCGGTGAGCTGGTTGAACAGCAGCTCCGGCCGCGCGTCCGCGAGCGTGACCCGGATCCGGTCCAGCGGCAGGTCCAGCTCCTCGGCGATCAGCATGGCACTGGACGTCGTGATGCCCTGCCCGACCTCCGCCCGGGGCAGCGCGAAGGAGGCCGTGCCGTCGGTGTCGATCCGGATCGTGATCAGGTTGGCCGTCGGCAGCGTCGCATGGGTGAGCATGTCGTTGAGGTCGTAGATCTCCGCCGGACCTGGCACGGACGGGACGACGGCCGCCGCCTCGTCCGGCGCGAGCACCGCCTCACCGAGTTCGGCGGCCACGGTCAGCGTCGAGGCGGCCAGCACATAACCGAGGAACCTCCGCCGCCCCAACCCGACCGCCGCGGGTTCTTGCCCCCGTCTCGCAGAGGGGATTTCCATGTCCGTCAACTGTCCTCCCAGCGGCGCGCACTGACCGCTTCGACCGCGGTCCCTTGCGGTGCTTCCCGTCCCTGTACCCGCTTGAGGATCTCCCTGGTCGCGATCACCGGCAAGACCTGCGGAGCACCTCATTCGCCCCGATGACGACGCGGTCGCAGGTCTCACGTGATGTCCTTCGATCCGCCACGTCTTGTGCACACGCCCATGGGTGCGGCCTCGGTGCGAACACGCCGCCGGTGATCCCACCGTGCACCACGGGTTACGGCCCCAGGCAGGCGCCGTGGGAAGGCGAGGCTGCGCCGCCGAAGTCGCCCCGGGCTCCACCGCGCGTCCGACCACGCAGCCGGGGGCCGGCGACCGGGTCGTCGAACTGGTCGGCCGCCCCCTGACCGAGGTCTGCCGGCTCGCGGAGGAGTTCATCGGTGAGATCCTCGGGGGTGAGCACGGGGACGCCGAGAGCTCTCCGCGCGGCCGGGACCAGCTCCGGTCCGTGGTGCGCGATGACTTGGCCACGATGTTCACGGCGCCGCACGGCGGCCCACGACGCTGGGGCGCCCAGCGCCGCCGGGCGGCTCAAGGCGGAACAGGGCATCCGGTCGGTCGCCCTCCGGTGACGCCTACCGACGGGCCGGCCGCTTCATCTGGGTCCGGCTGCTCACCACCGCCGTCGACCGGGACGGCACCGTCCAACCGCCGCACACGGCCTCGGTCATGTGAGCGGCCGTCGATGACTATTCCGGCGTGGCTGCCGACGCCTGCCGGCCACCGTCGAGGAGCCGTCGCGTCGCGACGCCGGAACCGACGACGCCGGCGCCTCACGCAACAGACGCCGATGCACCCCGTATCCCTTGGACAGCGCCGGCTGCGCACCGCTGTTGCCGGCTGTCCCGGCGGAGCCTGGTCAGACGGCCGAGCCGGGGGCAACGGTGTCCCGGTTCGTGGACCCCGCCTCTCGGTGAACGACCGCGCCACGAAGTGTGAAACCCGGCGTATGGGTCAGGATGGGGCCATGCCAGAAGCCTTCACCACCCGCATGCTGCACATCTCCACCGGCTCCCGGGAACGCGTCGTCGACCTCACCGGCGACTGCGAGGACTTCCTGCGGGAGGCCGCGGACGGCCGCGACGGCCTGCTCAATCTCTTCGTCCCGCACGCAACCGCCGGAATCGCCGTCATCGAGACGGGCGCCGGCAGCGACGACGACCTCCTCGCCGCCCTGCACACCCTGCTTCCGGCCGACGACCGCTGGCAGCACCGGCACGGCAGCGCAGGCCACGGCCGCGACCACGTCCTGCCGGCCATCGTCCCGCCCCACGCCACGCTCCCCGTCATCGGTGGCCGCCTGGAGCTGGGCACCTGGCAGTCGGTGTGCCTGGTCGATACGAACAGGGACAACCCCGAGCGTCAGGTACGGCTGAGCTTCTTCGGCTAGGGATTCGCTTCGGTGGACTGGATCGGTGAGGTCCGGCCCCGCCCAACGACCGTGGCCGGCCAGGACTCCGTGTCCGCGGCTGTGCGTCGATGTCGTCACGCAGCCGGACACTCACGCCGGGGCCGGCGTAGCTCCGGGCTGGCTTGACATCCGTGGTGCGGCTGCCGCCATGAATGCCGGCTAAGACCGCGCCGGCCGGGCCCCGGCTGGTCATGTGATCGTCGTTCCCGGGCGCGGATGCTGCGCCTCATCCCACGACGGTGGCAGGTCGGGGCCGCGATGGTTGGGGTGAAGGTGGTTGAGCCCCCCGGGGAGAGGGCGGGTGCCGGCCCGGGCAGGTGGCCGGCAAGGGCCTGGGACTGCCGGCTCGGCCCCGGGCATAGGTAAGCGTCGTCTTTGCGACCGGTTGGGCGCGTTGCCGGTGGCGGTGATCTGGTGGCCGAGGCGCGCAGTTGGTGGCGGCAGTGGCAGCACCGCCGCCGCGGGCACCCTCCTCGCGCTGCATCACCTCGCCTACTACGAAGCGGTCGACCGCCTGCCGCCCGGCGCAGCCACGCCCCTGGAGGTCCTCGGCCCCTTCGTCATCGCCCTGTGCGGCTCAGGGCGCGCCTCCGACCTGTTGTGGGCAAGCCTCGCTGCAACCGGTGTCGTCCTGCTCAGCCACTCAGGCACCGCCCTGGACGCTGGCGGGGCCGTCTGTGCCGCCGTCGCGGGGTGTTGCCGGGGCGGGTACATCCTGGTGGGCAAGCGGCTGGCCGAGCGCTTCCCGGACAGCCGAGGCCTCGCCCTGGCCGTTGCCTGGGGCGCCCTGCTGAGCCTGCCGTACGGCGTTGTGCAGGCCGGTACCCGCCTCCTTGCACCGGGAACGCCGGCCCTCGCCGCAGGCGTCGCGGTTCTCTCCAGCGTCTTGCCCGGCACCTGCCACCTGGAAGCCCTGCGCCGCCTCCCTCCCCGCGTGGTCGGCGTGCTCACCAACCTGGAACCGGTCGTCGGCGCTCTGATCGGCCTGACCCTTTTGGGTCGGCACGGCCGGGGAAGCGCCTGCTTGAACGTACCCACGGGTACGCGTGGTAGCTTTTGTATACAAACTGTATGCGAGATCTGGGGGTTACCGTGGCGTCCGGTCGGGAGAAGGCGTACGCGTATCTCAAGGACACAGTGCTGACGGATCCCGAGATGCAGGGGGTCTTCCTCTCGGAGCAGGACCTCGCCGACCGCATCGGTGTCTCCCGCACGCCGATCCGGGAGGCGCTGCTACAGCTCGCGGCCGAGGAACTGGTCGAGCTCGTGCCCAAGCGGGGAGCCCGGGTGGCACCGCTGACAGGGCGGGAGATCCGCGAGCTGATGGAGCTACGGGGAATCGTCGAGCGGTACGCCGCCCATCGGCTCGTCTCTGTCAACGGAGCGCAGGTGACGCAGCTGCGGTCCCTGCTCGAACGGCAGCGCGAACTCGCCGGAGTCGCCGACGCCCGGGAATTCATCGCCGTGGATCACCAATTCCACGCGGCACTGGTGTCCGCCGTCGGCAACGCCCTCCTGGACCGGCACTACGACGGCTTGCGAAGCCGCCAGGTCCGTGCCGGAGTGGTAGCCCTCTTCAACCAGCACGGACGCCAGGACGCCGTGCTGGAGGAACACGAGGCCATCCTGGACGCCCTCGCCGCCGGTGACGCGGAGGCCGCGTGTGCTGCCATCGATCACCATCTGCAGTCGACACTCAAGGTACTGCTGGCGGGCTAGGTGTTCTGTCCGGCGAGGTTGTGGACAGGTGATCCGGGTCTCGGCTGTCGGATCTTGAAACGGGTGAGGGCCTTCTGGCGCGGTGTGGAATGCGACGTCCGCGCCTACGGCAGGAAGGACCTCGTGGTCCACCGATGGACCCCCGACCGAGACCGGCCGGCTGCGCCTGGCCCGCTGCGTCGTCGACGACAACTGGCCCCTGCGGCGGGCCGCGGAACGCTTGCAGGTCTCGCCACTCGACCGGCATGTGGTGGAACGGCCGGCCCCCGTGCGAAGCGGATCCGACCCTGCCACAGGACCACCTCAGTGGCGCCGGGCCGGACCATTTCGGGGCGGCTCCGACATGGGTCATGGGCCTTCCTCTGGCCTCACGGGGCCGGCGCTGTCCCCTTGACCGCTTCGGTCACTGCCGGCCGAGCTGGGGATAGGTGATCACCAGCATGGTCACACCGTCCTGCGAGGTCCAGGGACCGTGCGGCATCCCGGGCGGGCGGCACGCGTACATGCCGGCAGTGAAGGTCTGGCCGAGCGTCAGGTCGTGCAGTGCTCCCTCGAAGAGGTAGACCTCCTCCCAGAAGTCGTGGCGGGCCACACCCTGCGTTGACGTGTCGGTGCCTGGCGCCCAGCGGACCAGCGTCGTACGGCATCCGCGCTCGGGGTCATGGGCCAGGACCCGCTCCTCCACGCCGGGGGCGGCGCCGACCGGGGTGGTCCACGGTCCGTCGGGGAGGTGGAACTCCAGCTCGGGCTTGCTCACCGCCACACCCCCGGTCGCCGGTTGGCCAGCACGGAGGTCTTCTGCCGGACCTCGGCGACCTCGTCGACGTCCAGGTCGGCCACCAGCAGCTCGGGCTCGGCGCCCAGCGCGTGCCGGACCGTTCCGTCCGGCCCGGCGACGCGGCTGTGCCCGATGCCTGTCGGCGCGGAGGCCGGTTCGCTGCCGGGGGCGGCCTGGTCGACGGCAGCGATCCATAGAGTGGCGTCCAGCGCGCGGGCCCTCACCAGCAGCTCCCACTGCTGGAGCTTGCCGGGCCCGGCGCCCCAGGAGGCGGCCAGTAGCGTGGCGACGGCTCCGGCGTCGGCGTGGGCCCGGAACATTTCCGGGAAGCGGACGTCGTAGCAGGTGGCGAGGCCCAGCCGTACGCCGTCAACGTTGATGACCCTCGGGGCCGTGCCTGCGGCGACGGTGTCGGACTCGCGGTACCCGAACGCGTCGTAGAGGTGGATCTTGTCGTAGGACGCCTCGACCTCGGGGCCGGTGGCCAGCAGTGTGTTGGCGACCCTGCCCTCGGGAGCCGGGGTGAACATGCCGGCCACGACGACCGTGCCGGTGGTCCGGGCGATGCGCCGCACCTCGTCGGCCCAGGGACCGTCCAGCGGCTCGGCGAGCGGTGCCAGCGGGGTGCCGAAGCAGGCCATCGACGCCTCCGGGAAGACGACGACGCGGGCTCCGGAGTCCGCGGCGCGCTGCGTCCATTCCTCGATGAGCCGGAGGTTCTTGTCGGGGTCGGGGCCGGTGGTGAGCTGGCTCAGAGCGATCCGCATGGCGCGGTTCCTCCTCGGAAGTATTGGAGATCTGGACAGGGTCAACGGGTCCGGGCCGCGTCGGCCGTGGCCGGCGCCTTCGGCTGGGCGAGGCGGGTGTCCTCGTCGACGGCGGCCTCGGGGCCGCGTCCCAGGCAGACCCCGGTGAGGGAGACGGCCGAGGCCAGACCGATGTACGCGGCCAGCGGAACCCAGCTGTCGTAGGCGCTGAGCAGGCTGGTGAAGAGCAGTGGTGCGACGGCCCCGCCGATGATCCCGGCCAGTGTGTAGGCCAGGGAGGAGCCGGTGTAGCGCAGCCGGGGCGAGAACTGTTCGGCGATGAAGGCGGCCTGTGGGCCGTACAGGCAGCAGTGGATCACGAGTCCCACGACGACGCCGGTGGTGAGCAGCACCCAGGTGCCCCCGTGGATCATCGGGAAGAAGACGAAGGGCCACACACCGGCTGCCACCGCGGCGCAGCCGTACAGCAGGCGGCGGTCGACCCGGTCGGAGAGGGCGCCGGCGAGCGGCATGAGAAAGACCTGGAGCGCGGAGCCGGTGAGGACGGCCGCGAGGGCAGAGCCGCGCGACATGCCGAGCTTTTCGGTGGCGTAGGTCAGGACGAACACCGTGAACATGGCGTAGAGCACGTCGGGGCCGACGCGGCAAAGGATCGCGGCCAGCAGGGCTCGCGGCTGGGTGGTCAGGACCTCGCGGACCGGCGCCTCGGGGCGGGAGTGCTCGGCCCGCATCGCCTGGAACACCGGGGTCTCCTCGAGCTTCGCCCGGATCCACAGCCCGAACCCGACGAGCACCCCGGAGAGCAGAAAGGCGACGCGCCAGCCCCACGACTCGAACTGCGCGTCGGTCAGCAACGCGCCGAGGGCGGCCAGGACGCCATTGGCCAGCAGGTTGCCGGCGGGCGGCCCGACCTGCGCGGCGGACGCGTAGAAGCCGCGGCGGCGCGGGTCCCCGAACTCACTGGACAGCAGGACGGCGCCGCCCCACTCACCGCCGACACCGACGCCCTGGGCGAAGCGCAGCGCGACCAGAGCGATCGGAGCGGCCACACCGGCCGTCGAGTACGCGGGCAGGACGCCGATCAGGAAGGTGGCCGTACCGATGATGATCAGCGTGGCCATCAGCACTTTCTTGCGGCCTATCACATCACCGAGGCGCCCGAAGACCATCCCGCCCAGCGGACGCGACACGTAGCCGACCGCGTAGGTGGAGAAGGCCAGGAGCGTGCCGGTGAGCGGGTCCTCCGAGGGGAAGAACAGCTTGCCGAAGACCAGGGCGGCTGCGGCGGAGTAGACGGCGAAGTCGTACCACTCCAGGGCCGTGCCGGTCAGGCTCGCGACGAAGGCCCGGCCGACGTCGGCGCGCCTGTCGGACGCCTGCTCGTCGTCCTGCGAGGTGTCGTGCATGGTTCCCATCCTTGCTCGGGGACATCGACCTTCCGGCATACTTCTTGTATACAGGTCGTATGCGCAAGCCCTGCGCCAGAACTTGACCGCGGAGAGATCCCCCGTGGTCCATCATCCGATCTCTAGGAGTGTCTTCATGGCCGTGCTGACCTTTGAGCTGCCCGACGGCTCGACGCGCGAGGTCGACGTCATCCAGGTCCTCAACGCCGGCTATGCCGGGCGCAGCCAGAAGGATGTCGCCGCGCACGTCGCGGAACTCGCCGAGCTGGGCGTCCCAGGCCCCTCCGTGACGCCGGCCCTCTACCCCGTGTCTGCCTACCTCGCCCAGCAGACCGACCGGGTCCAGGCGCAGCACGCGCGCACCTCCGGCGAGGCGGAGTGGGCACTGGTGGTGGCGGACGGCGGAGAGCTGCTGCTCACGGCTGCCTGCGATCACACCGACCGGGACCTGGAGGTGCACGGCGTGGCCTGGAGCAAGAACGCCGGTCCCGACGTCCTGGCACGCCGTGCCTGGCGCCTGGCCGACGTGGAGTCCCGCATCGATGAACTCACCCTTACCGCCTGGGTCGCCCAGGGCGACACCAGGACCGAGATTCAGCACGGCACTCTCGCCGAACTCCTCGCACCCGCCTACTGGGTGGAGGTTCTGCGCTCACGAGGCGCACTCACCCCCGGCACGGTCCTGATCTCGGGCACCATTCCCATGGCTCCCGGTGTCGACCAGTTCGCTGATGGCTGGAGCGTGGAACTGGGCGACCCCGTCACCGGGGACAGCATCAGCCTCGATTACGTGGTCCAGCCGATGCCGGCACCCATCGGCTGACGCGACGGCCTGCCTGCGGGCCGGCGGACGAGGCCTGTCCTGCGGATGCGGCGAGTGCGGGCACCGGAGTGTCCAGCGGCGGGATGGGTGACTTCTGCGGAGCAAGCCCAAGCGGATCGCAGGAGACGGGAGGACGGTCCACATACCCGACAGGGTTGGCTGCGGGGGCGAGACCGAGGGGGTCCAGGCTGACGTACTGGCCTACTTCGGGGTCGTAATGCCTGAGGTAGTTGTAGTTGAGGCCCGTCTCGGAGTCGAAATACTGCCCCGGAAAACGGAGCGGCGTGTAGGCCTGACTCCGAACCGGCCAGGACAGTTTTCCCCAGTTCGTGGCCTGGGCCTGCCAGGCGATTTCTCCGGACTCGTCGATCAGTTCGCAGGGAGACCCCGAAAGATCGGAAACGATGGCGAAGAAACGAGCGTCGATCTCGTCCTGCGACGCCGTGGCCATGGTCCTGCGCTCGCTCTGAGCAACCGCTTCGGCGCCATGGAGATGCCACGTCAGGGTCCCCGAGTCACTCGTCTCCCCCCACCTGGTCGTCTGCTCGCACAGCGAGACGCCGTCCCAGGCGAAGTCCACGTGCTCCAGCACGTCGACGCCGTTCTCCGCCATGCGCTGCTTGCCGATGCGCCGGCCCAGGGCGTCGTACTGGTACCGCCACACCGTGCCGTCAGGAGTGATGACCTGCGCGAGCCGTCGTCTGGAGCCCCGACGGCCTCTGGGTGGGCGCCCGGGACCACAGAGACGTGCTGCTGTGGCGGACGGCGGACAGGCAGCGGTCGGCGCCATTTCGGGTGACTGCAAGTGTCAACCTGGTGCAAGTGGCAACCTGGCGCTGGGACCGGGCCGGTGACAATCGGCTGCGGCCACCACGTCCATGGAACTGCGCGTCGTTCATCTCAACGAGTCCAGTCGGCCCAGGGGGACGGTGCGGGAGTGGGACGGCCACGTCGGTTCGACCGGTGCGGTGTCCTGGTCACCCGACGGCCGGCACCTGGGCACCGGCGGGGGTACGACGACTACGGGCTGCTGTGGGATTCGGCGACCGGACTGCCTCGCTGCGTGCCAGAAGGCGACGGAACGGCGGTGTGGGTCGTGGCCTTGTCGACGGACGGAAGTCGTCTGGTCGCCGCCGCGATGGGGGGCTCCGCCTTCCTGTGGGTCACCGCATTGGAGGCCCAAGCGTGATGGCTGAGTGTGAACAACCTCTTGTCGTCTTGCTTCTCCCCACCCCGCGACGACCGCGTCCTACTCGGTGGATCGGCCAGCGTCTACGTGTGCGGCACCCCCGCGGGGTCACCTGATCGAGCGCGTCGGTCCGGGCTGTCAGCTGCTGGCCAGGCCCCAGCAGTAACTGATGGTGCGCCAGTCGAAGCCGGTTGCCGAAACGAGGCAGTCCGCTGCGGCGTACGCGTAATGGGAGACGTCGTCGACCGGATCGGTGCGGTGGGGCAGTCCGCTCAAGGCCGAGCCCGCGCCGTACCCTGTGGCTTGCGGGCAGCGCAGCAACATCCAGGGTCAGTTCGAAGAGAACGGGAACAACGTGGAGTGCGCAAGGATCAGTCTCCGAAGGAGTCAGGCCGGCCGGGGGGCACACGGTGATCGGCGTTCCTTGCACTCCTGGAAGGCCTCGGGCGAGCGGTCGACGCCACACCGGCAGCCGCTGCCGGCCTGAACGACTGGGCGTTCGGCCCGCCTGCCGTGTCCCCCTAAGCTCACGCCACAGCAGGTGAAGGACCAGAGCAGGACGGAGTGACCATGGGCGGTCTCACTGAGGCGAACCTGAAGAGTCTGTCCGGTGTCCGTTCCTTCGAGCGGGGGCTCGGATACCTCGACGCGGTGTCCGGGGTCGAGATCGGTGACGGCTGGGTCACGGCCACCGTCCACGGTACGGAACGGTACGAGGTTGAGCTGACCCTGCACGGGCCTGGCGGGCTGTCCGGCGAGTGCGACTGCCCCTACGGCCTGGAGGGCAACTTCTGCAAGCACCTGGTCGCCCTGGGCCTGACCGTGCTCGCCCAGCGCGAGAGTCTGCCGCGACAGCGCAAGGCGGCCCAAGACCGCGTCCAGGACCTCGACGCCTGGCTGTCCGCCCTGTCCAAGGACGAGTTGCTCGCTCTGCTGCGGGAACAGATCGCTGACGACCGGCAGTTGCGGCGCCGTCTGGAGCTGCGGGCCGCGTGTGCGCGCGATGACCTCGCCGGGGTCCGGGCCCGCATCCACGAACTGCTCGACATCGGCCCGTTCGCGCGGTGCGGGTGCGTCGAGTACGCCGATGCACGCGCCTACGCCGACCAGGCCGGGCAGGCGGTGTCCGCGATCGGCGCGCTCACCCGCTCGGGACGGGCCGCCGACGCGATCACCCTGGCACGAAGTGCGATGAAGCTGCTGGCCGAGGCGGTGGAGAGTGTCGACGACTCCGACGGATGGCTCGGACAGGTCGGTTCCGCCCTCGCCGACGCCCATCTGGACGCCTGCCGCACGGAGCGCCCCGCCCCGGAGGGGCTCGCCCGGTGGCTGGTCGGTCACGTGCTCGGCGACCTCGACGACCTCACCGGCGTCGATCCACTCGACTACGAGGACGTCCTCGGTGAACGGGGGATGAGTGCCCTTCGGAAGCTGGCGATCGAGGCATGGCGGTGCAATCGCACCGGCTGGGCCGAGAAAGACCTGATGGAACGTCTGGCCAAGGCAGGCGGCGACATCGACACGATCATCGCCGTGCACGCGGCCGATCTCGCACCCAACGGCCACACGCACCTGGTCGTCGCACGTGAACTGGACAACGCCCGGCGCCCCGACGAGGCCCTGCGCTGGGCGGAACGCGGAATGCTGGAAGCCGGGGACCTCAGCATCGTCGACACCGCCCTTGTCGACTACCTCTGCGACCGCTATGCCCAGGCGGGACGGCTGTCCGATGCCGTTGCCGTGCGGCGTGACCACTTCGGGGCCCGCTGCTCGCTGCTCGCGTACCAGCAACTGCGCGCCGCCGCGCGCGCCGCCGACTGCTGGTCGACGGTGCGGGAGGGAGCGCTGGCCGTGCTGCGTGCCGAAGCGGGGCGGCGGCACGTGGGCTGGTACGGCGGACAGGTCCTGGTCGACGTGCTGCTCGACGACAAGGACGTCGACGCCGCCTGGCGTACGGCTACCGAAACCGGCGCCGACGACAGGCAGTGGCTCACCCTCGCCGACCAGGGGCGCGCCACCCGCCCCGCCGACTCGCTCGGCGTCTACCTGCGCCTGGCCGAGTCGCTGACCAAGCAGACCGGCAACGCTGTGTACGAGCAGCTGGTAGGCCTGCTGCAGAGCATCCGCGACTGCCATCGCCGCCTGGGCACCCCGGACGAGTTCACTGCGTACGTCACCGCCCTGCGCACCACCCAGAAGCGCAAGCGGAACCTGATGCGCCTGATGGACGAACACGATCTGTGAGCGGGACGGCGCCGCAGCGGTTGGCGCGGCGCCCCGTGCCGTGGTGAGCACGATGTGCGCGGTCTCGCGTCGCGCGCGCGACGCCTTCGCAGGTCGGGGGCCGCAATCCAAGCAGGAAAGCGCCGCCGTCTACGAGGACGCCCCGCTGTTCGCCTCCGAGGCGAATCCAGGCTGCGGTCCCTCGATCCGACAGGGCGTCGGCCCGATGTCCACGCTTCGGAGCAAGTGGCTCGGCAACCAGAGGTCCATGGGCGACCGAGTCCATGCGCCACGCCATGCCACGCGAGCCGCCCGGGGCGATGCGCTGGCCTTGGACCACGAGACCATGCTCAGCCACGTCAAGGTGCGATCCCGTTCACCCACCACTTCCGGCAGATCGACCCGGCGACCGGAGCACTGACGGGCGCGATCTCCGACGAGCAGGCACGCCGTGTCGGGCACCTCATCACCACTGCCGGCGCCCCGTTCACCCACCGCGCTTTTCCCCGGATGCCCCGTTCGGCGCGCAGCCACGACCCGAAGGCCTACATCAGCACACGCTTCGACTGGACGGCGGTCTTGGCCTGTGACGCCGGCAGTTCCCTGGCGAACGCCCAGGTCCTTGCCACCGGCAGGAGGAATGGAGGCGCGCCGCTGCTGTCGAGTCGATGCGCTGCTCAGTTCAGTGCCCCGCCGGGTCGGTCGAGCGGGCGTACTCGGTGGGCGTCCGGCCGTAGTGCTTCTTGAAGGATCGGATGAAATGGCTGCTGTCGGCGAACTGCCAGTGGGCGGCGAGTTCCGAGACGCTCAGCCGACCGGAGGGCGCGGTGAGGGCCAGCCGTGCCTCTTCCAGCCTTCGCCGCCGGATGTAACCGGTCACCGACTCCCCTCCTGCGGCAAATGCACGCTGCAGGTTGCGGACGGAGACGTTGAGTTCACGTGCCAGCATCGTCCCGGAGAGCTCGGGGTCGGCCAGGTGGCTGTCCACCAGATCCTTCGCAGCCTGCGCGAGTGCGGGCGCCAACTGCGGTTCCACGTCATCGACCTGACCTCTTGCCACCGCCTTGGCCAATTCGATGAGCGTGCCGTGGGCGGCCCGCACTCCCGCCGGCCCGAGGTCCGCGGCCGTTTCGTAGATCATGTTCGAGTGGGCCACCAGAAGGCGCACCTCGGCGGACGCGAGCGGCCCGCTGACGCTCTGCCGACCGCCGAGCAGCGGTTTGAGGGTGGCAGCGGGCAGGACGAGGACTTTCGCCGTCGTGTCCGGAACCGTCTCGAAGTGCAGTGGCCGTCCGATGTGGCGCAGCAGGAACTGCCCGGCCGGCACGGTCTGTTCGCTGCGAGCGAGCGGGGCACCCAGGGTCCAGCAGCCGCGCTGCACAACGTACATCCGTACCTGATCCTCGACGCCGTTGAGAGCGCCCTCGGTCCGGATGGCCGACGCGCCGTGGAGATCGGTGATGGCCACGTCGCCCACCTTGGTGGCACGGCTCCTGACCCGGAAGTCCCGGGTCGTGGCCGGGCTGAAGGTCGGCAGTGGGAAGCCGTCGCCTATCTCCGTCTCCCAACCGCTGCGGAAGGCATCGAACGCTCCTGGTGCTGCACCGGGGAGTCCGAAGTCCCCGGAGGGCGCCGCGCCTGACCCGTCGGCTTTCACACCGGTGCTGTTCGTCACCGCTCGCCCCGCGTTCGTCGCTCCGCGCTGTCTGGCGCATCTGTTCTGCCCGGATGGCGCTGTGGTTCAAGCCTGCGTTGTGCCGATCTTCCTAGGCTTCAGTACCAGTGACAACCCTCCGCTTCGGCCTGGCAGATACACAAGAGGAGAACCTCATGAACCAACACGAGTCCGCCCGCGTGGCCGTCATCACGGGTGCCGGTACCGGCATCGGGGCCGCGACCGCGCACCGGTTCGCCGCGGACGGGTACACCGTGGTGCTGGTGGGCCGCACCGAAGCGACCCTCCGGCAGACCGCGAAGGAGGGCCCGGAGGGCGCGGAGCTGCACCCCTGGGTCGCGGACGTGTCGGACCTCGGTGCCGTGACCGCGGCCATCGACGGTGCGGCCGAGCGGTTCGGGCGCCTGGACGTGCTGGTCAACAACGCGGGGGTGGCGATTCCCGGCACCGTCGACGGGATCGACCTGGACAGCTACCGGACGATGGTGCGCACCAACGTCGAGGGCGCCTTCTTCGCGTCGCGAGCCGCGCTGCCCCACCTGAGGGTGGTACGGGGATGCATCGTGAACGTCGGATCCGTGGCCGGGCTGCGCGGTGAATGGAACCAGGCCGTCTACAACATGACCAAGGGCGCGCTGGTCAACCTGACGAACTCCATGGCGCTGGACCACGGCCGGGAGATCCGGGTCAACGCCGTACACCCCGGCGCGACGCTCAGCAGGCAGCACGTGCGCGATGCGCTCGCCGAGGGGACGTCGCTGTACGAGCGCTTCGTGGACCGCGTGCCGATGGGCCGGCCGGGCGAGTCGGCCGAGGTCGCCGCCGTCATCGCGTTCCTCGCAGGCCGCGACGCCGGGTATCTCAACGGAGTGCACATACCCGTAGACGGCGGCCTGACGGCCTCGGACGGTCAGGCCGACCTCTACAAGACCGTCAGCTGACGGTCACCGCGGGCGGAGCACGGCCGCTGACGGCCTTGTGCAGAGAGGCGGTAGCAGCGTGAGGGGCATGGAGACCTACGGGGCCGGCATGCGGTACTTCGTCGAACAGGTGCAGGAGAAAGGCCGCCTTGGTCTGATCGACGAGCTCGTCCGTCCCGACTTCCGGAACCACAGCCAGGTCGAGTTCAGGGTGATGGACCTGGTCCGCTACCGCGACGGGCCGCTGGTCGAGCACTGGGCCGTCGGCGACGCGGTGGTCGGCCTGTTCCGCACTTTCTTCCAGGGCCGAGCGGGTCGGTGCGCGAGGCCCCCACGCACAGTGAAAGAACATGGAAGGTTGACCCTCGTTATGAGAGACCACTTGCATAAGACGAGTGGGCTGCGTACCTTTATGAGAGTCAACCCTCATGGTGAGGGTGCCCTCTTTCTGGTGGAGGTTCAGATGGCAGATGTCTCGGTGGTCGGCCCGGACGCCGGTGAGTCGATCCAGCTCGGCCCGACGCGGATGCGGATCCTGGAGGACGGCAGCACGACCGGGCACCGCCTGGGCGTCGGGGAGATCACGCTCGCCCCCCACACCGACGGGCCGCCGCAACACCGCCACGCACGGCACGACGAGGGCTTCTACGTGGTGTCCGGCGCGGCCCGGTTCACCGTTGGCGAGACCGTGTACGACGCGCCCGCCGGAACGCTGGTCATGATCCCGCCCGGCGCCCCGCACACCTTCGCCAACCCGACCGACGGCACCACGGTCCTGCTCAACACGTTCACGCCGGACCTGTACGTCAACTACTTCCGGGATCTGCGCGACATGATCGCCGAGGGTCGGCCGCTCACCCCCGAGTCCACGATCGAGGCGATGAGCCGGTATTCCACCGAACCGGCCACCGACTTCGCCTGACCACACGCACCTGCAGTGTGTTTCAGCAGTCCACCCCGGGCTGCCCGTTCGGCGCCCGCCACCAGCGACGACCAAGACGACCCAGACGACCAAGGAGACAGGCATGACCATCGTGACCCACGACGTGGACCTCCCCGGGACCGGCTCGATCGGGGTACCGGTCGCCGAGTACGGGTCCGGACAGCCGTTCCTGCTGCTGCACGGCGGGGCCGGACCGGCGTCGGTGACCGGCTTCGCCGAGAAGTTCGCCGCCGCGCATCAGGTGCGTGTGCTCGCCCCGACCCACCCCGGGTTCGACGGCACCGAACGCCCCGAGGCCCTGGACTCTGTCGCCGGCCTGGCTGCGCTCTACCAGGCGCTGCTGGACCAGTTGGATCTGAGCGACGTCACCGTCATCGGCAACTCGATCGGCGGGTGGATCACCGCCGAGATCGCGCTGCTGAAGTCGCCTAGGGTCAGCGGCATCGTCCTGATCGACGCGGTCGGCATCGAGGTGCCCGGCCACCCGGTGGCCGAGTTCTTCTCCCTGACCATGGATCAGGTCTTCGCGCTCAGCTTCCACAACCCCGAACCGTTCCGCATCGACCCCGCCACACTGCCCCCTGCGGCGCAGGCCGTTGCGGCCGGCAACCGTGCCGCCATCGCTGCCTACGCCGGCACCGCGATGACCGATCCGACCCTGGCCGGACGCCTGGGGACGCTGGAGGTCCCGGCCCTGGTGCTGTGGGGTGACAGCGACCGGATCGTGGACGTCGCCTACGGTCGCGCCTACGCCGCAGCCATCCCCCTGGCCCGGTTCCAACTGCTGACCGACACCGGCCACGCCCCGCAACTGGAGACCCCGGACCAGGTGCTGCACGCGATCCGGGACAGCGCCGCCACCCACTTCTCCGCCTCCGCGCACTGAGCGGCGACCAGCGGCCGGCCACCGTCACCCATGGAGACCCGACCATGCCACGGCGCGTACGAGGTCACCTTCGTCCCGCGCGCCGGGTGCGAGGCGGTGTACTTCGCCGGGGACACCATGCTCATCCCCGAACTGGTCCAGATCTCCGAGCGGTTGGGGCACATCTCGTTCGCGCTGCTGCCCGCCAACGGCCTGCGCATCCGGCCCGCGAACAACATGCAGGTCGTCATGAACGCCGACGAGACGGCGTAGCTGACCGCCATCCTCGAGCACGAGCCGGCCGTCCCGCACCACCACGCGTTCACCAAGGGCTCCCTGGGAGACCGGCTGATCACCCACAGCGACAGGAACCCGCTGCGCTGTCAGGACGCCTCACGCGACCTGGCCCCGACACCAGCGTCCGCATCGTCGAACCCGGTATCAGAGTGGAGCTGTGACCCGTAGCAGCGGCGAAGAGGACTTCCTCACCGCGAGGAACGCGTCCGCGAGGTCCGCCGTGTACCCGGCTGCGGCACCCTCACCGCCTGCGAGGCGCCCGATGTCCCCGGACGCTTCTACCGCTACGAGGTCTCCAGCGGCGCCGCCGCGTGTGACACCCGCCTCCACACCGAACACGTCCATCGCTTGATCCCCGCCACCCGCGCCCAGCCCCGGCGGCCCCGGCGCCTCGTCCAGCTCGACGAAATCCCCGTCGACCGGACACACCCGATCGATGCCGCCCCTGGACGTTCGACCACGGCGCCAGGGCGATGCGGCCCGCCGCAAGATCCACAGCCATGCCATGACCTGTCTCCACGCCCGAGGAAAACCATCATCATGACCGTCTCCGCTCCCACCGCCACCACCCGCACCGTCGACCTTCCGGGCGGCCTTGCCGTCACCCTTGTGGAGTTCGGCCGGAACACCGGGGGCACCGGCGTGCTCATGCTGCACGGTGGTGCCGGACCGCGCTCGATGGCAGGCTTCGCCGCCGCCATGGCGCAGCACGCCTACGTGGTCGTGCCCACCCACCCCGGGTTCGACGGCACGCCCCGCCCGGAATCCACCGACACCGTCGCCGACCTGGCCATCGCCTACCTCGACCTGCTCGACGCGCTCGACCTGCGCGGTGTCATGGTGGCCGGCAACTCGGTAGGCGGCTGGATCGCCGCCGAGATGGCGCTACGCGACAACGCCGCCCGGATCTCCTGCCTGACCCTGCTCGCTTCCACCGGCATCGCCCCCGAGCCCCCGCTGCATCTGGCGAACCCCGCCGACCTCGGCCCGGCCAAGACCGGTGAACTTGCCTTCCACGACCCGCGGCTGCGCCCGGACCCGGCCACCCTCACCCCCGAGCAGCTGGCCACGATGGCCGCCAACCAGCGCACCCTGGCCGTGTACGCGGGCGACCCGTTCTGCTACGACCCGAAGCTGCGGGGTCGCCTGCACCGGGTCACCGTCCCGGCCCTGGTGATCGCCGGCGAGCAGGACGGCATAGCCCCGCTGGAGTACGAGCGGACCCTGGCCGGCTCCTTGCCCCGCGCCACCTTCCAACCCATCGCGCAGGCCGGGCACTTCCCGCACATCGAGCAACCCGGGGCGGTCTTCGGGGCGATCGGCGACTTCGTCGACACCCAGGTCAGGCCCGACGGCGAGTAGCACGGCGACCAGTACAAAGCGGTGCCTGCCCACCGCTCGCGACCCAACCCGCGCGGTGCACGTCAGGACCGCACCACCACCGACCCAGGAGGATGGACATGACGACGCATACGACCCCGGCCGACGGCGGCCGTCGGCGCGGGGGTCTGGTTCTGGCAGTGTGCTGCCTGAGCCTGCTGATCACCGCTCTGGACACCACCGCCGTCAATGTCGCCCTGCCTGCCGTCGGCCGCGATCTGCACGCTCCGGTGAGCGGCCTGCAGTGGACCGTCGACGGGTACACCCTGGCGGTCGCCGCCTTCATGATGCTCGCCGGCTCCACCGCCGACCGGGTCGGGCGGCGCCGGGTGTTCCAGACCGGACTGGCCCTGTTCACCGCCGGCTCGCTGGCCTGCTCCCTGGCCCCGACCCAGGGGTGGCTGATCGTTTTCCGTATCGCCCAGGGCCTGGGTGCCAGCATGCTCAACCCGGTCGCCCTGTCGATCATCACCCACGCCTTCCCCGACCCACGCGAGCGCGCCCGCGCGATCGGGCTCTGGGGCACCACGGTCGGCCTGTCCCTGGCGGCCGGCCCCGTGGTCGGCGGCCTGCTGGTCGCCTCGGCCGGCTGGCGCTCGATCTTCTGGATCAACATCCCGATCGGCCTGGCCGCCCTCGTCCTGGCCGCGGTGTTCGTGCCCGAGTCCAGGGCCGCGGCGCCGCGACGTCCGGACCCCGTCGGTCAGGTGCTCGTCGTCACGATCCTGATTTCGCTGATCTTCGCGATCATCGAAGGCTCCCGCCAGGGCTACGGCAGCACCCCCATCGTCGCCCTCTTCATCCTGTCCGCGGCCGCGACCGCCGCGCTGCCCGGCTACGAAAGACGCCGCGAGCAGCCGTTGGTCGACCCGGTGTTCTTCCGCTCGGTCCCGTTCACCGGCTCCTTCGCCGCCGCCGTCACGGCCTTCCTCGTCCTGTCCGGCTTCCTGTTCCTCAACACCCTCTACCTGCAGGACGTACGCGGCTGCACCGCGCTGCACGCCGGCCTGCTGACCGTGCCCATGGCCGCCGCCACGGCAATCGCCTCACCACTGTCGGGGCGCCTGACCGCCACGCGCGGCCCACGCCCGCCCCTGGTCGCCGCCGGACTGTTGATCGCGGCGGCGGCGCTGACGCTGACCACGCTGACCGCGACCACACCGTGGACGGTCCTGCTCACTGCCTATGTTCTGCTGGGCATCGGATTCGGCCTCGTCAACGCCCCGATCACCAGCACGGCCGTGGCCGGCATGCCACGTGCCCAGGCGGGGGTCTCCGCCGCGATCACCACCACCGGCCGCCAGATCGGCAACAACCTCGGCGTCGCCGTCCTGGGCGCGATCGTCACCGCGCGCACCCGGGTACCGGGCCATGCCGGAATCGCCACCGCCGGCCACCCGGGCTGGTGGATCCTGGCCGCAGGCGGGCTGGTCATCGCCTCGATAGGTCTGGCCACCACCACAAACCGTGCCACCGCCACCGCCGCGCGGGTCGCCGCACACTTCCCGACCGACCCCGTGCCCGCCCTGAGCGGCGCGCCCGTCCCCCGTGGCGGAGCACCGGCGTGACGCCATGGTCAGTGCTGTGCGACGGGGCGGCCACCGATGGGTTCGTCGCCGCTCAGTGCGGCTCGGGTCAGGGTGGTCGCGGTGCGGACGACGCTGGCGATCGCCTCCTCCGGGCCCAGTCGGCACAGGTCGGTCAGGCAGAACAGGGCCTCGGCGCTGACTACGGCGGCCAGATCGTTCTTGAGTCGCGTCACGGCAGCCGGGTCCGTGGCCCCCAGGGTGTCGTCCAGAGGGGCGAGCGCGTGGTCGATCAGGCCGAAACGCATGGCCGGGCGGGCGCCGGCCGCCTCGGGACGGGTGATGGTGGCAGCGATCATCGCGCGGGTCGCTCCCTGGTACGTCAGAACCAGCCGCAACAGGTGTTCCGTCGCGACGGCGATGCGTTCCACCGGGTCGCGGGAGTCCGCGACCGACGCCAGCGCTTCGGCCGGGGTGGGCATCTGCCCGGCCATGGCCTCCTGGAGAAGACTCGGCAGGTCGGGGAAGTGGCGGTAGGCCGTGGCCTCAGACACCAGCGCGGAAGTGGCGACCTCGAGCATCGTCACGTCCCGGCCGGTGCGCATCAGCTCGACCGCCGCCTGCACAAGCGCCCTGCGCGTACGCAGCTTCTGGTTCGCTCGGCCCGTTCTGGCCTGCGGAGTCTTCGGTTCGCCCGTGTGCATGGGTCAAGAATAGCAAGTCAACCCTGATAATGAGGGTCGGCTCTCATTACGGGAGGGTGGATGCTCACGGGACCGACCTGGTCATTCGGGCCGGCCGTCGGCATCGCCGACGCCGTTGGCGGCGGTTCGTTGCTTGCCGACGCGTCGGCCCAGGGTGTCGTACCGGTAACGCCATACCGATCCGTCCGGAACGATGACCTGGGCGAGCCGGTCCTGCGCCTCCCGGCTGTACCACCACGTGTCCGGCTTGCGGCAGAGCCGGGTCCGATGACGGAGCACCACACGTCCGGCGGTGTCCTGCTCGTGGCCGATCCGCCGGCGGGCACGAGGTCGTGGCCCCGGTAGGCGCGATCGCCGCACCCTTCGTCCCCGAATCGGCGCCCGCGCCGGTGTTCCACGGGCAAGCCCTACCGGTTCACGGCGGTCGCTCGCGGCGCAGGTGGCCGCGGCGTTCGTCGGTCGCGCGGCCGCAGTCGCCGGACTGACGGTGAAGCGGGTGCGGCGACGGGTGAGCCGCCGGCTCTCCCGGCGCGGGGGCGGACGGTGAACTGGTCTCGTTGACCGCGGAGTTGGAGTCGCCCCGGTAGAGCGGCGACGAGGAGAGCGCGGCCGACCGTGTCGCTGCGGACTGGGGGCGGCGCCTGCTCGGCTTCCTCGAGGGCGACGCGGGCAGCGCGTGCGGCACCTCGAGCACGCGCACGGCGGACGTGACGGTATGTGGCGGCGACGAGCGTTCGCTCGGCCGGGAGGGTACGCCGGGGCCGACCGGACCCCGAGGAAGAGTCCGCAGCCGTCAGGCGCTTCGCGGTCCGCGGTGCTCGGTTCCGGCGGACCGCTCCGCGGTGAGGAATCACGCCGGGCCGGCCTCGGGTGAGGGGGGAGCGGACGGCGGCACCAAGCCGAGCCGTTGGGCCCGCAGCACGGTGCCCAGACGATCACGGGTGCCCAGCTTGCGGTAGATGTTCTCGACGTGCTTGTGCGCGGTGCGGACCGAGATGCCCAGGCGCCGGCCGATGGCGTCGGCGGTGAGGGCGTCGGCGAGCAGCAGCAGGACGGTCGTCTCGCGCGACGTCAGCGCGCACTGTGCCGCCCGCTCGTCCGGCGCCCTGTCCCGGCCCAGCGCGCGGCGCCACTCCTCCAGCAACTGCCGCTGCCGCTCGACGGCCGTCAGTAACGGCTGTGCGCGCTGCGCCATGGCGAGATCGTCGTCGGTGAAATCCGTACCGGCGCGATGGACGAGGCAACCGGTGACCGGCGCGGTGCTCTCCGGAAGGGGCAGGCCCAGCACGTGGTCCACGTCGAGTGCCTCGCCGAGCAGCCGCGCCGTCGGGCTGTCGGGCCAGCCGCGGCCCGCCGCCCGTTGTGCGGTGACCGGCTCCCGGTCGGCGCTGTCCGCATAGTGCCGGGCGAAGGGAAAGCCCGCGCGGAGCAGAGCGAGGTCAGCGTCCCCGAGCCGCTCCAGTTCGACGGCGGCGGCGTCGGGCGCCGCGCCGATCGTGCCCTCGCGTTCGCTCCAGTCGTCCAGTTTCAGGATGACCGCTTCGCCGCCGCACAGGTCGGCCAGCGCGCCGGCGAGCAACGGCCACAGACGCGCGGGCTCCCGTTCGTGCAGCGCCGCCACGGCGATGGCCGTCAGGCGTTCGTAGGCCCTGTCCGATCCCACCCGTTGTCTCCGGTCGCCTCGCGGCCCGTCGTCCCCGCGCCCGTACGTACTTGTACGCATACCCCTGCGGTGGCCGCCTGTCGCACACTTCAACCCTGCGACGCCGGAATTCGCGGACGCATGACCGGCGGGCCGCCGACACGGGGGAACGGCGGCCCGCCCGGTGCCGTGTCCCTGCACGGGTCCCCACTCCACCGGGACTCGCCCGGCGCCCCGCCTGGCCCGCGACGCACGGCACGCGGTCCAACTCCTCGGTGCAGCGGGCCGGTACAAGCCCCCGGCGGGCGAAACCGGCCGGGCCACCGGCGGGAGAGGACCGAGGACGTCGCGGCAGCCCTCCTCCGCCGCCACCCGCAACCGGGCCTCAGCAACTGACGGGGAACCGTCGGGCACGGCAATGACAACGCCCCCCCCCGGCGGCCGGAGGGCGTTGCGGAAGAACGCTTCTGGAAGAAGGCGGACGATCAGTCGCGCCCGGCGGCGCGCTGCTCCTTCTGCATCTGCTCCTTCTCCTTCTGCATCTGCTTGATCCGCGCGGCTTCCTTGCGGACCTCGGCCTGGGTGGCGCGCTCCTTCTCCAGCCACTCCGGCCGCTCCTGCTTGAGCGCATCGATCTGCTCGGTCGTCAGTGCCTCGGTGACGCCGCCGCGCGCGAGACCGGCGATGGACACGCCGAGCTTCGCGGCGACCACCGGACGCGGGTGGGGACCGTTGCGCCGCAGCTCGCTCAGCCACTCCGGCGGGTTCGCCTGCAGCTCGTTCAGCTCGGCGCGCGAGACGACGCCCTCCTGGAACGAGGCGGGGGTGGCGGGGAGGTACACACCCAGCTTCTTCGCCGCGGTCGCGGGCTTCATCGTCTGGGTGCTCTGCTGCGAACTCATGAGGTCAAGGGTATCGGCCGTGCGCCGGGCCGCCGACCACGGCCGGTGACGGCGGCCAGGCCACGGCCGGTAACCTGGCCTGGTGACAGGCTCGGAGGAATCACCGTCGTTCCGGCTCGCGTACGTACCCGGAGTGACGCCCGCCAAATGGGTGGGCATCTGGAACGAGCGACTGCCGGGCATCCCGCTCACCCTGGTCCAGGTCCCCGCCGCGGAGGCAGCCGGGGTGCTGCGCGCGGGCGAGGCCGACGCGGGCCTCGTGCGGCTCCCCGTCGACCGCACGTTCTTCAGCGCGATCCCCTTGTACACCGAGACCTCGGTGGTCGTCGTTCCCAAGGATCACCTGATCACGGCGGTGGACGAGGTGACCCTCGCCGACCTCGCCGACGAGGTGCTCCTCCATCCCCTGGACGACGTCTTCGACTGGGACGCGCCGCCCGGCGAGCCCGCCTTCGAGCGCCCCCCGACGACACCGGACGCGATCGAGCTCGTGGCCGCGAACGTCGGCCTGCTGGTCGTCCCGCAGTCCCTGGCCCGCCTCTACCACCGCAGGGACCTCACCTACCGCCCGGTGACCGACGCCCCCCAGTCGAGCGTCGCCCTGTCCTGGCCGGAGGACGCCACCACCGACCTGGTGGACGAGTTCATCGGCATCGTCCGCGGCCGCACCGTCAACAGCACCCGGGGCCGTACAAAGCCTCCGGCCGAGCAGCAGAAGAAGCGTTCCGAACCGGCCGGCGCCCGCCGGCAGCCGGCGCCGAAGGCCACGGGCCGCAACCCACGCGCACGCGCGGCGGGCACCAAGCAGACGCCGAAGCGCGGCAAGCCTCGCCGGAGGTCGTGAGGCCCGGGGCGCGGCTCGCGGCGGCGCCGGTCCCCGGACGCCGACGGCGCCCGGTGGGCGCGGCCGGCGCAGCTCCGGTCAGTGATGTACGGCCGCGCGGTGGGACGGGCGCGGCGTGGCCGGTGCCGTCGGCACCGGTGCCGACGGCCACCGCCCCTACGCCTCCTGCCGGGCAGCCTCCCTCTGCTGCTCCGGCTGGGCCTGGGCCCGGCGTTGGCGCAGGTCGGCGAAGGCCAGGCACAGGGCCAGCAGGATGATGCCCACCGCGGTGAGCAGGCCGTACTGCAGTGCGCCGGCGGGGCTGCCGTGGACGGCCAGGTGGGCGAAGTACACCGAGCCCACCACGGCGACACCGGCCGCCGAGCCGATGCGCTGCGCCGTCTGCAGCACCCCTCCCGCCGCTCCGCCCCGCCGCACCGGCACGAGGGACAGGGTGAGCGTGGTGTTCGGGGAGATGGTCAGGCCGGAGCCGACGCCGGCGACGAGCAGCGGCAGCGCGGCCGCCCAGGCCACTCCCCGCCCCGGCACCCAGTGCACGGCCGCGACGACGCCGAACATGCCCGCCGCCACCGTGCACAGCCCGGCGATCACCAGCTTGCGTCCGAAGCGCACCACCAGACGGCCGCCGGCCGCGGCACCCATCGCCGAGCCCGCCGCGAAGGGCATGGACGAAAGTCCCGCCGCCAGCGCGCCGTAGCCCATGCCGTTCTGCAGGAACAGCGTGTACACGAAGAACAGCGTCGTGAAGCCACCGAAGTACACGAGGCTCAGCAACGCGCCGAGCGAGAAGGAGCGGAGCGAGAAGAGCCGCAGGTCGACCAGGGGAGCCCGGCCGTGCCGCCCCTGGCGCCCCTCCCACGCCCAGAACGCGGCCAGCAGCCCGGCGCCGACCGGGAGCAGGGCCCACTTCAGCTGCCCCTGCCACTGCTTTTGCTGGACCAGCGGCAGCATCAGGGCGAGCACACCAGACCCGAGGAGCAGGACACCTGGCACGTCGAAGCACTCGCGCTTGCCGGGGGCGCCGGGGGCGTGGGGCAGCAGCCGCAGCGCCGCGCAGAAGACGGCCACGCCGATGGGCAGGTTGACGTAGAACACCCAGCGCCAGCCGTCGGGGCCGCCGGCCGCCTGGATCAGCACGCCGCCGGCGAGGGGGCCGACGGCGGTGGAGATGCCGATGGTGCTGCCCATCATGCCGAACGCGCGGGCCCGCTCGGCGCCCTGGAACATCTGCTGGATCAGCGCCGAGGTCTGCGGCGCGATCAGCCCCGCCGACGCTCCCTGGACCAGCCGGAACAGCACCAGCCACGCCGCGCCGGTGGACAGTCCGCACGCCGCCGAGGCGAGCGTGAACAGCGCGAGCCCGGTCAGGAAGGTCCGGCGCCGCCCGCGCATGTCGCCGAGCCGCCCCGCCGGGACCAGGGCCAGCCCCAGCGTGAGGGCGTATCCGGACATCACCCACGACAACTCGGCCGTGCTGGCGTGCAGTCCACGCTCCACCGAGGGCAGCGCCACGTTCACGATCGACGTGTCCAGCAGGGTCATGAAGGCCGCGGTCAGACAGACGGCGAGCGCTTTCCACCGTCGGTCGTGCTGGGCCGGTCCGGCCCGGTCTGTGGTCATGGGATCACGCTAGGCAGCCGCCGCGCCCAGCGCACGGCAGGAAGACGCCGCCGCACCCTCCCCGGGCACCTCAGGCCACGTACGACGCCTCCCGCGCCGTCCGCGGCACCACCGCGCCGTCGGGCCGCTCCAGCGCTGCCTCCGCCACCCACGCGGCCACGCGTCCCCGACGTGCGCGAGCAGTGTCCCCCTTGCTCCGGAAGGGTGCCCCGGCCCGCACCGCGTCGATGAGCGCGGTGCCGCCGGACCTGGAGGGATCGCCGATGCCGGAGTCGAGGCCGCCAGCAGGATGGACCGCCTCTCCCGGCAGCCGCGCCGGCGCCGTCACGACACGCTGTCCGCCTGGGTGAAGCCCGCGCACGACGCGGACGGGCCCGCGTCGCGACTTCGGCCGGCGACGCCACCCGCTATCTGTCTCCCGCCGTGCGCGACGCCTCGGACGACGTCGCCCGGAACACCACCATGACGCTCATCCCGGCGGCCCCGGGCGACCTCGCCGACCCCCGGCTCGGCCGCTCGCACCGATGCTCCGATCCCGTGTTCGCGGGCTGCCTGGCGCAGGTGCGGATCCGGTCCCGGGCAGGTAGACGTACCGGTACGACCCGCGAGGCTGCTCGACGGCCGGAACGAACCGGTCGTCCCCCCTAGCACGGCCGGACCGTGCCGGAGCGACTCGGGCCTCGGCCGGCGCGCCCGCCATGGTGCGGATCTCCGCCGCGAACACCTCCTCGCCGGTACTCGCCTACCCCTGTGCCAGCATGGTGAGGAAGTGCCCGGTGTGGTGCCCGCGCGGATTTCCACAAAGTAGGCAAGAGGCGGCAGGAGGGGCCCGGGCGTCAGCGGTACTGATCGGTGCGGCGGTGCTCAGTGGGTCCGCGCCGTGGCCCGGAGCCACGCGTACGCCGACTGCGCCGTGAACTCCGCCTGGCCGCCGCGCAGCAGCAGGGTCGCGGTGGCGAATTCCGGCGCGTCTGCCTGGGCGGCCACGTACGGGATCGCGATGCAGCGCATGCCGGCCGCGTGGGCGGCGGCCGCACCCGGGGCCGCGTCCTCCAGGACCACGCAGCCGGCGGGGGCCGCCCCGAGTCGCCGGGCCGCCTCCAGCAGCACGTCGGGAGCGGGCTTGCCGTGCGGTACCTCCTCGGCGGACACCACCGTGCGCAGATACGTGCCCAGGCCCGTTCCCGTGAGGATCGCCTCGATCGCCTCCGGGGAGGAGCCCGAGGCGACCGCCGTCGGCACTCCGTCGGCGGCCAGGAGCTCCACGAACTTGCGCATCTCCGGGTACACCGGCGTACGGACGCGGGCAATCTCCAGGTAGCGCCGGTTCAGCTCGGCGAGCAGGTCCTCGGCCGGAACGCTCAGGCCGTAGCGCTCCTTCCAGAGCCGCGTCGCGTCCTGGTTGCCGATGCCGACGTAGGCCTCGTTGTCCTCCCAGGTGAAGTCCGGGACACCGTGCCGGGCCAGGGTCTGGCGGCTCGCCTCGTAGTAGTTCGGTTCGCTGTCCACCAGCGTTCCGTCCAGATCGAAGATGACCGCGAGGGCACCGAGATCGCTCATGGGGCCCAGCATGCGGGGCTCAGGTCCGGGCCGCCCTGCCGATCGACTCCACCAGGGGGAGCAGTCGGTGCGGGACGCGCTCGCGCAGAGCCACCTCGGTACGCGTACGCACCACGCCCGGCAGGCTGATCAGCTTCTGGATGACGTCCTCCAGATGGGCGTTGTCCCTGCCCACCACCCGGGCGAGCAGATCCCCGCCGCCCGTGATCGAGAACGCCTCCACGATCTCCGGCACGGCGGCCAGCGCGTCCCCCACGTCGTCCAGATGGCCCTGGGTGACCTCGATGTGCACGAACGCCAGCACCGGATGGCCCAGGGCGGCGGGGGAGAGGGAGGGACCGGTGCCGGTGATCACACCGTCCCGTTCCATACGGTCCAGCCGGGCCTGGAGCGTGCCCCGGGCGACGCCGAGGACGCGGGCGTACTCGCGCACACTGGTGCGCGGCTGCTCCAGAAGCAGTCGCAGGATGCGGGTGTCGAGTTCGTCCACGGCCATGATGGACGACTGTACCAATGGCTCAACACCATAGCCGCCGCATCTGCCTCTCGACCTGGCTCGTTGGCATTCCGACCGGGTGGAGGTCCACACCCGGTTCTGGGCCAATGGCTCAGTGATTGGGGCGACGCTTGAGCCAGTGACCTCGGTGATGCTCTCATGGGCACGTCGATGGCGCTGCGGGTCCCGCGGCGCCTTTTCCGTGCCGGTGTTCCATGGGGAGGGCAGCAGTGCTGAAGAGGATGTTCGTGGCTCCGGACCCGGGACGGGCGCGATTGCGCTTCGCCGCGCGGGCCGTCCTCGGCATCGGCCTCGCGGTCGTCGTCTGCTTCCTCGCCGGTCACTCCGTCGTCGGCGCGGTGACCGGCGGTCTCGCCGCGCTGCTCGCCCTGTTCACCGTGGCCGACCCGACCGTGCGCGGCCAGGCGGTGACCACCGCGCTGCTGCCCGCCGTGGGCGTGCCGGTGCTGGCCGTCGCGGCCGGACTGCACGACGTTCCCGTCGCGCGCGACCTCGCCTTCCTGGCCGTGGTCGGCGCGGGGGTGTACGCGCGGCGCTGGGGTCCGCGCGGGCACAGCCTCGGCGTGTTCGCCTTCATGACCTTCTTCGTGGCCCAGTTCCTGCACGCCACCCCGGCGCAGCTGCCCGAGCTGTACGCCGCCGTGCTGCTCTCCGTGCTCAGCGCGGCCGCGGTGCGCTTCGGCGCCTGGTGCTACGAGCGCCGGCTGCCCCCCGCCGCCCTACCCGTGCCGCCCGCCGGCCGCGGCCTGGCCCGGGTGACCACGCGGCAGGCCGTGCAGGCGACCGCGGGCGCGGGCTTCGCGCTGGTCGTGGGCCAGCTGGTGTCCGGGCAGCGCTGGTACTGGGCCGTCGGCGCCACCTGGTGGATCTTCGTCAACACCGCCTCCCGCGGTGAGACGCTGGTACGCGGCTTCCGCCGGGTCCTCGGCACCATGATCGGCATCTGCCTGGGCTTCCTCGTCGCCGTCCCTGTGGGCGGCGCGCCGGTCCCGACGGCCGTCCTCGTCGCCGTCGCCGTCTTCGGGATCTTCTACACGGCCGCGGTCTCCTACACCTGGATGATGCTCTGGGTGACCGTGCTCGCCGAGTCGCTCTACGGCCTCCTCGGCGTCCTCAGCCCCGGCCTGCTCGCCCTGCGCCTGGCCGAGACCGGCGTGGGGGCGCTCGGTGCCGCGCTCGCCGTGCTGTTCGTCCTGCCGGTCACCACCCACGCCATCACGGACGCCTGGATCCGGCGCGCCCTGCACTGCGTGCACGCCTGCACGGCCGAGGCTGCGGCCCGGCTCGCCGGCTCCGCGACCGCAGACCCGGCGCCCCGCGTGGCCGAGCTGGAGCAGCTGCTCGGCCGGGTCCGGCTAGCGCTCGCTCCGCTGGTGCATCCGCTGAACCCGATGCCGGCCCGCAAGCGTCGTGCCCGCCGGGTCCTCGCGCTGCTCGACGACTGCGCCCGCGAGATCCGTGGCCTGGTGTCGGTCGCGGCCGATCCCGAGGCCTCCCACGACGCCCGCCTGGCCGCGGCCTGCTGGCGCGTCGAGGCTGCCGTCGAGGCGCTCACCGCGGGCCGCCCGGAGCCCGTCGGCAGCCCGGCCGAGCCGCCCGCCGAGCCCGTCCTGGCTCATCTGCACGGCCTGGAGCGCGCCCTCGCCGACCTGGCCGAGCCCCTGCGGGCCCCGACGGGGTCGCGCCTGGTGGGGGCCTGAGGCCCGTGCGGTCGGGCGCGACCGCGCAGGGCGAGGGCGGCGTGCGCGCTGTGGGCGGCCGGGATTCGGCGGAGCCGCCGACCGGGCTCGCCTGGTCCGTCGGCACGACCCTGCCGACGGGGCGCGACTGGACGGGGGTCTGAGGTCAGAGCCGTCCGGCGTTCCGCCGCAGACAGTACGGGGAGTTCGACACGTGTTACCCGGAGGGCGTCCCCAGCCTCGCCGAGCGCGGCGCGGTCGACCTGGCGAAGCCGCTGGGGGGCGCCGGTGGGCGCTCCGGCCTCGCACCGTCGGATACGCGGGCCCCGGCGCGCTCGAGGAAAAAGAACCGGCGACCACGCCCGCCCTGTTGGTCTAGACCGCCGTGATCGGCTGCTACCGTCGGCCCGGACGGGCTCGACCGAGAGGGGACAGCGGTGGCACAGGACGGCAGGCCCGGCAGGCGCCGGGCGTTCATCGGTTCGTTCACGGCGGCGGGCGGACCCGGCGTAGTGGCCGCCGAGCTCGCTGCGGACGGCGCCCTCACCCTCGTCGCCGCCGTGAACGACGTACCCGACCCCTCCTACCTGGTCCTGGCGCCGGACGGGGAGACGCTCTACGCGGTCAGCGAGACGGCCGAGGGCGCCGTCGCCGCCTACCGCCTCGCCGGTGACCGCCCGGAACTCGCCGGGCCGCCCGTGCCGGTGGACGGCAGCGGACCCACCCATCTCGCCCTGTACGCCGGCCACGTGCTGACCGCCAACTACGGCTGTGGCAGCGTCACCGCCGTCCCCCTGCGCCCGGACGGCGCTCTCGCGGCCAAGCCCTCCGGGCGGCTCCAGCACACCGGCTCCGGCCCGCACGACCGGCGCCAGCGCGGCCCGCACGCCCACCAGGTGCAGCCCGATCCCACCGGGCGGTGGGCCGTCAGTGTCGATCTCGGCACGGACTCGGTACGGATCTGCACCCTCGAGAGCGGCGCCCCGGCCCTGCACCGCGAGTTCGCCCTGCGCCCCGGCTCGGGCCCGCGCCACCTGGCCTTCCATCCGGACGGCGCGCTCGCCTACGTCGTCAACGAACTCACCCCCACGGTGACCGTGTGCCGCTGGGACCCCGAGAACGGCTCCCTCAGGCCGCTGACCGAGGTCCCGGTGCTGTCCGGCGCACCGGCCGGTGACGCCTACCCGTCCGGGATCGCGGTCTCGCCCGACGGCCGTTTCGTGTGGACCGCGACCCGCGGCGAGGACGTCCTGTCGGTCCTCGCCGTCGAGGGCGAGACGCTCCGGCTCATCGGCACGGTGCCCTGCGGCGGGCACTGGCCGCGTGCGCTCGCCGCGTACGACGGCTTCCTCTACTCGGCCAATGAGCGGTCCGGCGACGTGACGTGGTTCGCCGTGGACGAGGCGACGGGGCTGCCCTGCTACCACGGCTCGGTGCGGATCGCCGCCGCCTCCTGCGTCGTCTTCGGCTGAACCGCCCGAGCGCCGTATCGGCCGGGCCGTCCGCGGCGGGGCCCCGAGCAGGACGAAGGGCCCGCTCCGGGGTGTGGAACGGGCCCTGGGTCGTACGTGGTGTGGTGCCGGCCCCGCGGTCAGCGGACCGGCATGCCCTGCGGCTGCGGCGGGGCGATGCCCAGCGCCGTCGTGTACTTGGCGAGGGCGAGCTTGCCGATCGCCGGGTACGCGCCGAGCGCCTCGGCCGTGGCGCAGCCGGCCTCCTCGGCGGCCGCGGCCAGCAGCGCCGGGTCGATCTCCGGGCCGATCAGATACGGCGCCAGGGCCAGCTGCTGCGAACCCGAGGAACGCAGCTGCTCGGCGACGGAGGCGATGGAGCCCTCCTGGTCCAGGGCCGCAGCCATCACCGGCACGGCCAGGCGCGCGGCGAGCAGCATGCCGGTGATCCCGGCCGCCTGCACCGCCTCCTCGCCGCCCACGGACGCCAGGATGATGCCGTCCGCGGCGGTGGCCACGGTGAACAGGCGCGCGCGGTCCGCACGGGCCAGGCCGGACTCGGACAGCCGTACGTGCAGCGCCTCGGCGAGCAGCGGGTGCGGGCCGAGAACGTCGGTCAGATCGGCTGCGACCCGGCTGTCCATGACCGACTGGCGGATCTGCCGCAGCAGGGCGCTGTCCGGACCGGCCAGCAGCGGGACGACGACGGCGACCGGGCCGTCGGGCTCCTTGACCCCTTCGACCCCGGCGGCGACGGCCTGCTCGTACCGGGCCTGGCGCTCCTCTGCGGCGCGCACGAGCACGGACCGGAGCGTGGGGAACTCGGCGTCGTCCCCGTCCAGGTACCCGAGCCGGGCGTCCAGGCCGGGCAGCTCGGAGCGGGCGATGCTCACGACCTCCTCGGCGAGGCCGCGCGTGGCGGCGCTGGGCGCACCGGGCACCGCGAGGGCGAGCGCGGGCGCGCCCTCGGGGGCCACCAGCGGTTCCGGCCGGCGGTGCCGTCCGGGCTGGCGGGGTCGCGGCATTCGTACTGGCAGGCCGGACTCGGGTCCAGTGGGGGAGCTCATGGCGCCGCATGTTACTGGCTTCTCGGGTTCCTCCGTTCGGGGAGGGTGCAGGTGAGCGGTATCCGTCCCTTTTTGTCTGATGAGTTACGCGTCGGTGACACGTGTTCCGGGCACGTGCCGGGAGCATGGGCCGACAAAGGGATGACAAGACGGAACAATCCGCTTTTGTGACGGCTTCATTCGCCTTGGGTGGGCACCACGTGGAGCATGGCCGGTTCACCCGGCAGAGTGAGCCGGCCGGCCGCCAGGTCGCTCGCGATCCGGACCGACCCGTGCAGCGGATCGCCCTCGGCCGGCACCTGCCGGGCGTGCGGCAGCCTGGACGTCAGCTCCTCGAGCAGGGGCACGAGGAGGGGGTCGCCCAGACCGAACAGGCCGCCGGTCAGCGCCACTCGAGGCTCCCCGTCCGCCGGGCACACGGCCGCGACGGACTCGGCCATGTGCCGGGCCGCGGCGCTCAGGATGCCCTCCGCGACCGGATCGTGGGCGGCGCAGGTGGCCACCCGCGGCGCGAAGGAGGCCAGTACCGCGGGCCGGTCGGAGCGGGGGTAGAGCAGCCCGGGCAGCCCGGACGCCGGGCCGAACTGCTCCTCCGCGCAGGCCAGCAGCGGCGCCGAGCCGCCCTCGCGGCCGTCGTGGGCGCGCAGTGCCGCCTCCAGGCCGGCCCGTCCGATCCAGGCGCCGCCGCCGCAGTCACCGAGCAGATGACCCCAGCCGTCGGCCCGTCGCCAGGCCTGCAGATCGGTGCCGACCGCGATCAGCCCGGTGCCCGCGGCGAGCACCGCGCCGGGCCGTGGCCCGAGGGCGCCGACATAGGCGGTGACGGCGTCGGCGGCGAGCGCCACCTGCCGTACACCCAGCTCCCGGGCCAGGGCGCCCGGCAGTTCGGCGCGCAGCGCGTCGCCCAGGGTGGCGAACCCGGCGGCGCCTACGACGGCCGTGTCCAGCGTGCCCAGCGCGGCCTCGGCGGCGGACGCGCGCGCCAGCGGGACGAGTTGGGCCATCAGATGGCCCGGATCGATGCCCCGCGCACCCGTGCGGACCGGTTCCCCTGACTCCCGCTGTGCGGCGGGCGCCCGGCCCGGCACACCGACGGCGACCCGGAGACCGGAGCCTCCGGAGTCCACCGCCAGATAGCCGGGGACGGTCACGGCAGCCGCCAGTCCACCGCCTGGCCGCCCTGCTGGAGCAGCAGGTCGTTGGCGCGGCTGAAGGGACGCGAACCGAAGAACCCGCGGTCGGCCGACATCGGCGAGGGATGCGCGGACTCCACCGCCGGCAGACTGCCCAGCAGCGGACGCAGATTGCGGGCGTCCCGGCCCCACAGGATGGACACCAGTGGTTTGCCGCGGGCCGACAGGGCCCGGATCGCCTGCTCGGTGACCTCCTCCCAGCCCTTGCCCCGGTGGGCGCCCGGGCTGCGCGGTGCCGTGGTCAGCGCCCTGTTGAGCAGCAGGACGCCCTGCTGGGTCCACGGCGTGAGGTCGCCGGTGGAGGGCTGGGGCAGCCCCAGGTCGGTGTTCAGCTCGCGGAAGATGTTGATCAGACTGGGCGGCAGCGGGCGTACCTCGGGCGCGACCGAGAACGACAGGCCCACCGCGTGCCCCGGGGTCGGATAGGGGTCCTGACCGACGATCAGGACCCGTACGTCGTCGAACGGTTGCTGGAAGGCCCGCAGGACGTTGGGTCCGGCCGGGAGGTAGGTGCGTCCCGCGGCGATCTCCGCGCGCAGGAAGTCGCCCATCTCGGCGATCCGTCCGGCGACGGGTTCCAGGGCCTTCGCCCAGCCCGGTTCGACGATTTCATGCAAGGGTCGTGGTGCCACGGGCGTCACCCTACTGCCGTGCACAGGCAGGTGATCAACCGATGGCCGGAGCCCGACGGAGACGACCGCACCCCCTCCCGCGCGCCTCAGCCGATCACCGCCGCCCGCACGCACAGCACGTCCGGCAGATGACCGGCCAGCTGCTGCCAGCTGTCGCCGTCGTCGGCGGAGGCGAACACCTCGCCGTTGCGGTTGCCGAAGTACACGCCGGCCGGGTCGGCGTCGTCGGTGCACAGGGCGTCCCGCAGGACCGTGCCGTAGTGATCCTCCTCCGGCAGGCCCTTGGACAGCGGCTCCCAGGTCCGGCCGGCGTCCGTGGTGCGGAAGACACGGCAGCGGTGCTCGGCGGGCACCCGGTCGGCGTCGGCGTTGATCGGGAAGACGTACGCCGTCTCGGCCCGGTGCGGATGGGCGGCCACCGCGAAGCCGAACGTGGACGGCAGGTCCGCGCCGATGTCGGTCCAGTGCGTCCCCGCGTCGTCGCTTCTGTACACCCCCCAATGATTCTGCAGATACAGCCGGTCCGGGTCGCCGGCGTCCTTGGCGATCTTGTGCACGCACTGGCCGAACTCCGGGTTCGGATCCGGCAGGAACACCGCGGACACACCGGAGTTGGACGGCGTCCAGCTCGCGCCGCCGTCGGTGGAGCGGAACACGCCGGCCGTCGAGACGGCCACGGTCAGCGCCTTGGGATCACGGGCGTCGGTGATCACGGTGTGCAGGCCCTCACCGCCGCCGCCCGGCACCCACCGGGAGCGGGTCGGGTGCTCCCACAGGGGTCGGACCAGCTCGAAGCTCTCGCCGCGGTCCTCCGAGCGGTACAGCGCCGCCGGTTCCGTGCCCGCGTAGACGACTCCCGGCTCGGCGGCGGCCGGGTGCAGCTGCCAGACCCGCTCCAGGGAAGCGCCGGTGTCCTTGGGGAACTTGACGGCCGGCTGCGACGGCTCGGTCCAGGTGCGGCCCAGATCGTCGGAGTGGAAGACCGAAGGGCCCCAGTGCGCGCTGTCACCGCCCGCCAGCAGCCGCGGCCGGTCCCCGCGGGCGTCGATGGCGACCGAGTACACCGCCTGTGCGTTGAAATACGGGCTGTCGTCGAACTGCCAGGTGCCGCGGCCCTTTCGCCGCCCGATGAACAGGCCTTTGCGGGTGCCCACTGCCAGCAGTACCTCGGTCATGCCGATCACCTCCGGGACGCCTTCGTCCAGGTAGTCGTGCGACAGGTAGTCGTCGGTTATCGGCCAGTCTGCACCCCGGCACTGACAGTCCCCCTTGGATTGCACGTTCCCGCAGGTCACAGCGGTGTCATCGGCATGGGGCGGAGATCGGCCGGGGCCCGTTGTGGCATGCGCCTGCGCAAGAGGGGTGTCTCGTGCGACCGTCGGAGCGACGGCTCGTCGTGAGCAAGGGAGCGATCTCCCGCGTATGGGAGGGCGGTCCGGCCGGTCGGTGCGCTCGTGAGGAGGATGCCTTTGAAGGCATTCCGTGGTCCGAAGGTGTGGCTGTGGCGCTGGCGGCGCAATCCGCTCAAACGCCGGGCCGACGTGGTGGAGGCCTGGGTGGTGCTCGGCGCCTGGCTGCTGACCGTCCTGGCGGGGGTCTCGGCCGGTCTCGTGGCGGCCCGGTCGGTGGAGCACGGACTCGCGAGGGAGCGTGCGGCGTGGCGTCCGGTCGTGGCCCGCGTCGTGGGACGGGCGCCGGGAACGTCCGTCGTGCGCGGTCAGGCGTCCGCCGGTGACCGCGTCTGGGCCAAGGTGCGCTGGACCGTGTCGGACGGCTCCACCCACACCGGTCAGATCCGTGTGGCGCCCGGCAGCAGGGCCGGTACGCCCGTCACCGTCTGGAGCGACCCGCAGGGCCATCTCGTCAGCCGCCCCACCTCGTCCTCCGCGGCCGCCTTCCGTGGCGCACTGATCGGCTGTCTGGTGGGCGTGAGCGCGGCGGCCGTCCCCTTCGTCGGCGGCCTCGCCCTGCGCGGCCGTCTGGAACGCCGCCGCATGCACGCCTGGGACACGGAATGGGCCCGGCTCGGACCGCAGTGGGGGCGGATGGTCTGAGCACGGTCCACGGTCGGGGTGCGGGCACCGGAGCGGGCCGTCAGGCCTGCGGGCTTCCGCCCCTTCGGGCCGTGGGGGAGCACCCCCGACCGGGCGTGGGCGGGGCGGCGAGCGGCTCGCCGTCTGCCCGGCCCGCCTCCGGGCCCGACCGCCCGTCAGGTCACCTGAGTCAGGAGAATCGGCACGGCCCCGTCGTCTACGAGGTGCACGGCCATCTCCCGACGTCGTCGTCCCGGGCGGGTGTGCCCGCCGTGACGGCGGCCCTACACCACCTCCAGCACCGCCCGGCACCCGCTCAGCAGATTCTCGTCCTCCGGTATGCCCCGGCCGGCGCTCCTGCCCGCGGGCGCCAGGTGGCGGCGCGGGCGGGCCAGTTCGTCCGCCACCAGGTGCCGCAACGGCGCGGCGGCCGGGCCCATCGCGATGAGGCACCGGACGATCGGGCGGCGGGTGTACGGGTCCCGCGCCCAGGCCGTCCGGAACACGGCTAGAACCGGCTCCGGATCCGCCTCTATGTTCCACAGCGCGCACGCGGCCGTCACCCCCTCCCGCGCCGGCCACGAGCAGGCCGTCCGGCGCAGGGCGGGAGCTGCGGCGCGCGCCGCCGGTCCCAGTCTGCCGAGCTGCCCGGCGGCCAGGCACCGGCTCGCCGGATCGCCCTGGTGCAACTCCCGCAGCAGCACGGGCAGTACGGCGGAGGCGTCCTGCCGGACCGACCAGAGCGCACCGGCCGCCGCGGCGGCGTGGCGGGTGTCCAGGAGTGTGCGGAGGGCCGGTTCCGCCTGTGCGGCGGCGCCCAGTGCCTCCAGCGTTGCGATGACCTGTCCCGCGAGCGCGTCGAGTCCCCCTGGCCCGTCGGGAGCGCCCGACAGCAGCCGCAGCACCTCCGGAACCGCCTCCGCGTCTCCTATGGCGCCGATCGCCGCCAGCAGCGGGGCGGCCAGCCGGGCGGCGGAGGGAGAGGCCGGCGGGATCCGGCCGAGCCGATGCCGTAACGCGGGCGCGAGCGGGGCCGCGGCCCTGCCCAGGTGCGCCAGTTCGAAGCCCAGGTCGACCGGTGCGGCCGGACCGGACAGGAGGTGGGCCAGGGCCGGGAGCGCGCGCGGATCGCCGTTTCTGGCCAGCGCCTTGAGCGGACCGCCCAGCGCGGGGGAGCGGCGCTCGACGTGGTGCGTCCACAGGTCCGGCCGGGCCCACACCAGTGCGTGCAGGTCGTCCGCCGCGGGTGCGGCCAGCGTGAACAGCTCCGACAGGACGGCGACGGCGGCGTCCCGCACCTGGTCCTGCGGCCCGCTCAGTTGGGCGCCCAGCAGGCCGACGGTCGCGCTGTGGTCGGCGCGCCAGCCGCGCAGCAGCGCCGCCGCCAGCCACACGGCGTTGCACCGGTCCACCGGGTCCGGACTGGTCAACTGCCCGCGAAGGAGCGCGCTCCGCTCGTCCACGCGGTCGCCCAGCGCGGTGTGCAGGGTGCGCAGCAGACGGGAGCCCTCCTCGTCGGACGGGCGCAGCCGCCGCAGGCGTCCGACGAGGGTGTCGGCGGCGCAGGGCGCGGCGGCCGGGCCGCGAGCGGCGGAACGCTCCCGGACCAGCCGTACGGTCGTCGGAACCAGGTCGGCGGGCAGCCGGGCCGGCGCGACGAGCGCCAACTGGCCGAGGGCGGCGAGCCGCAGCCCCGGGGCGTAGGGCGGGGCACTGTGCCCGGCCAGGAGGTCCACCGCGGCGTCGGCGTGCGCGGGGTACCGGCGGACGAACAGACCGAGCGCCTCCGGCAGGGCGAGCAGGACACGGTCGTCCCGCTCGGCCCGCAGCCGCTGCCGTAACAGGTCCAGGGCCCGCGCGGGTGGATCCAGGAAGTGCACGAGGGCCCCGGCGGTCGCCCGGCGGACCGCCGGGTCCGGGTCACCCGCCAGCCGCACGAAGACCTCGCCGCCCGCGCACACCGCCTCCCGTGCACGAGGGTCCCCGTCCGCGCATACCGTGCCTATACCGACCAGCAGTTCCACGATGCCGCCGCGGTCCGGCACCTCTTCGCGGGCCACGAGCGAGAGCAGGAACGGGACGCAGGCCAGTGTCGAGTCGTACACACATCCCTTGTGGTGCAGCGCGTCGTACAGCCCGTCGAGCGCGGTCGCCCGCTCGACGGTGTCCGCGGACGCCAGTGCCCGTAACCATCCGGGCACGTCCTCCGCGCTGCCGTACGCGTGCCGCAGCGAGGCCCAGTCGACCTCGTCGATCCCCGTGAACACGTTGTCCTCCCCAGACGAGTGCCACCTGATCGCGAGTGTGCACCACGGGACTGACAACGGTACGGAACCGTCCGCTGACTGTGTGCGATCCGTCGGCTGTCACCGGCCAGGGCGCGAGCGACGCGCACACGCCAGGAGGGCAAGCGGGAGTGGCTCGTACTCGCCCGGCGTGAAGGGTCAGTTCAGGCCGGGCAGGGCACGCTGAAGGATCGCGCCGAGGCCGGTCCCCGCGGGCAGCGTGCCGAACGCGTGCCCCCAGTCACCGCCCAGCCGGCTCGCGCAGAAGGCGTCCGCGACCGGGTGCGGGGCATGCCGGACCAGCAGGGAGGCCTGCAGGGCGAGCGCCATCCGCTCGACCAGCCTGCGGGCGCCCACCTGGTCCGTTTCGGCCAACTGGTCCTTCAGCGCGGCCACCGCCGCATCCAGCCGGGCGTCGGCCCCGCGTGCGAGGGCGAGTTCCGCGAACAGGGCTTCGGCGCTGTCCGGTTCGCGGCCGAGGGCGCGCAGCACGTCGAGCGCGTTGACGTTGCCCGAGCCCTCCCAGATCGACAGCAGCGGGGCCTCCCGGTAGTGCCGGGGCATGCCGGAGTCCTCGACGTAGCCGTTGCCGCCCAGGCACTCGAGCGCCTCCGCGGTGAACGCCGGGCCCCGCTTGGTGACCCAGTACTTGCCGACGGCGGTGGCGATCCGACGGAAGGCCCGCTCCCCGGCGTCCCCGCGCACCGCGCGGTCGGCCGCGCCGGCCAGTCGCAGCGTGAGCGTCGTCGCCGCCTCCGACTCCAGCGCGAGGTCGGCCAGGACGTTGCGCATCAGGGGCTGGTCGGCGAGCCGGGAACCGAACGCGCTGCGGTGCCGGGCGTGATGGGCCGCCTCGACCAGCGTCTTGCGCATCAGGGTCGCCGTGGACATCACGCAGTCCAGGCGCGTGCAGTTGACCATCTCGATGATGGTCTTCACACCCTGCCCCTCCGGTCCCACCAGCCAGGCCACGGTCCGGTCGAACTCCGGCTCCGAGGAGGCGTTGGAGCGGTTGCCCAGCTTGTCCTTCAGCCGCTGGATGCGGAAGGTGTTGCGGGTGCCGTCCGGCAGCACGCGGGGCACCAGGAAGCACGTGAGACCCCCCGGGGCCTGAGCGAGCACCAGGAAGACGTCGCACATCGGCGCCGACGTGAACCACTTGTGACCGCGCAGCGCGTACACGCCCGGCTCCCCTGTGGGCGTGGCCACGGTGGTGTTCGTCCGTACGTCCGACCCGCCCTGCTTCTCCGTCATGCCCATCCCCGCGAGCAGCCCCGGCTTCTCGGTCGGCACGCGCAGTTCCGGGTCGTACTCCCGGCTGGTCAGCAGCGGTTCGTAGACCTTGGCCAGATCGGGCTGGGCGCGCAGCGCGGGCACCGCGGCGTAGGTCATCGAGATCGGGCAGCCGTGCCCGGCCTCCGTGTGCCCCCACACCAGACCGCCCGCGGTGCGGGCCACATGGGCGCCGGGCCGCTCGTCCGCCCAGGGTGCGCCGGCCAGGCCCTCGGCGACCGCCGTGCGCATCAGGTGGTGCCAGCTGGGATGGAAGTCCACCTCGTCGACGCGGTGGCCGTAGCGGTCGTGGGTGCGCAGGACCGGCTCGTACCGGTTCGCCAGCTCACCCCATTCCTGCGCCTCCGCGCTGCCGGCGCGCGCCCCCAAGCGCCGGATGTCCTCCTCGGCCCACCCGGCGCCCTCCCGGCGCAGTCCCTCCAGCAGGGCGTTGTCGCCGGAGGCGTCGTACGGGGCCAGGGGCGGGGCCTGGTTGGTGACGTCGTGCGTGGCGTACGGCGACTGGGGCTGTGACGGCGACTGCGCGGAAGAAGAGACCATGAGAGCATGTTGCACTTATCCTGCGACTGTAGCAATAGTGCAACAGGGAAGGGGCACGTACAGTACGTGGCCATGCGCATGAACGTCTCGCCCGGACCGGAGGAGGCAGACCTGCGGCCGCTGTCCGCGCGGTCGGTGGTGCTGAGCCTGCTCCTCGGCGCGCATCCGGCGGAACTGCCGGTGAGGGACCTGGTGCGGCTCGTGGAGCCGTTCGGCGTCGGCGGCTCCACGCTCCGGGCCGCGCTGAGCCGGATGGTGGCCGCGGGGGACCTGCGCCGCACCGACGCCGTCTACCGGCTCAGCGACCGGCTGCTGGCGCGCCAGCGGCGCCAGGACGCTGCGCTGCGGCCCGCCACGCGCGCGTGGGACGGCGACTGGGAGATGGTGGTGATCACCGCGACCGGCCGGGGCCCCACCGAACGCGCCGACCTGCGCGCCCGGTTGGCCGCCCTGCGCCTGGCCGAACTCCGTGAGGGCGTGTGGCTGCGCCCGGCCAACCTCGACCGCACCCTGCCGGACACGCTGGACTCCGTCGCCCGGACGTTCACCGCACGCCCCGACGGGCCTCCGCTCGATCTGGTGACCCGGCTCTGGCCGCTGGACGACTGGGCGGCCGTCGCGCGGACGCTGCTCGCCCGCACGGGGGCCGCCCGGAGCCCGGCGGACCGCCTCACCGCCTACGCCGCGGCCGTGCGCCACCTGCTCACCGACCCCGTTCTCCCGACCGGCCTCCTCCCCGACGCCTGGCCGGGAGAGGCCCTGCGCACGGCATACGCCGGCTACCAGCGGGAGTTGGCCGCATCGGTGGGCCGAAGGGAGCGCGCCGCATGACGGCCGAGGCCCTCGGACGGTTCCTGCACAGGCGGTTGCGGGAGGAGGAACGGGTGGCCCGGGACGCGATCGCCGCCGCGCCCGGCGCGGTCCGGGACGTGATGGCCGACGAGATCGAGCAGGTGCTCACCTCCCGGGACGGCAGGACCACGCACACGCCACTGGCGCAGTTCGGTGCCGAGGACCCGGTGAAGCTGCTCACCCACGTGGCCCGACACGATCCGGCCCGGGTGCTGCGCGAACTCGACGCGAAACAGGCGCTGTTGGCGGAGCACCGGACGCGGGACGACGGCGGCTGCCGCGTCTGCCGCCAGGGAGAACCTCCCCGTTCGCCCTGCACCACCCTGCGTCTGCTCGCCGTGCCGTACGCCGGCCATTCCGGGTACGACGACTCCTGGCGCCCCTAGTAGGCTCTGTCGTCGAACTCCCGCTTGCCCAGCGACGCCACGACGCACTCTCGTCGCACCGGGCCCGGGCCCGGTGCATCCAGTACGAGGGCCAGGGCCGCACACCCAGGCCGTCCGTCCGTCGCGACCCGTGGCTGCACGCGGTGTCCCCGCCCGTGTGGACGTACGGAACCGCCGCGGGCCGCCTCGCACGTGGCGGCCCCTCGGGGATCAGCCGTCCGCCGCCCCACCGATTCCGCCCCTGTGGCGGGTGGTCGTGGGCTCGGGCGGTTCGTCGGCGTGGCGGGCGCTCGTGGGCTCGCCGCCGCCGGCTACGGCGTCGACCCCGCCGGATGTGCTGCCGACAGCGCCGGCTTCGCCCTCGGCGGCACCGACACCCCCGTCGACGTCGCCGGTTCCGAAGCCCAGACGCGTCTGTTCCTCCGCGACGATCCGGCGGGCCAGCTCCGTGTCGGACACGTCGACCGCGTCCGGCGTCGCCTCCGCCACCGCGCTGCGCCGGGCGTAGAGGTCGAACAGGTCGGCCTTCCTCTTCAGCATCTCCACCATCCGTTCGTCGACCCCGCCCGGAGTCAGCAGTCGGTGCACCCGGACCGGCCGTACCTGGCCCATACGGTGGGCCCGGGCCACCGCCTGCTGCTCCACGGTCGGTTTTATCTGGGGCTCGCAGATGATCACGACGGAGGCGGCCTGGAGATTGAGTCCGACGCCCCCTGCCTGGATCTGCGCCACCAGTACCGCCGGACCGGGAACGGCCGCGAACTCGTCGACGAGCTGCTGGCGCCGCTCGGGCGGCACGCTCCCGGTCAGCGGGCCGACCACGTGGACGCCGGTCCGTGGACCGGCGTCGAGCGCCCCCTTCACCGTGCCGAGGACGTCCCGGAAGTTGGAGAACACCACCACCTTCAGCCCGTTCTCGCCCGCCTCGTGCACGATCTCGCGGAGCCGGACGAGCTTGGCGGACTTCTCCGGGCGCGCGTACGCGGCCCTGCGCATCGCCATGAAGTTGCCGGAGCCCACCGCCTCGCGGTACGCCTCCTCGTCCGAGGCGCTCGGTTCCTCCCACTCGTCCGTCTGCTGCAGAGCGGGCAGTTCGGTGAGGACGTCCACCTGGTTGCGGCGCAGATAGACGGGGGCGACCGCCTTGCGGAAGGCCACGGAACCGGGCAGTCCGGCATGGTCGCCGATGCCCTCCGCCACGGCCACGTCGAGCATCCGGACCAGATTGCGGAACTCGGCGACCCGGTTCTCCATCGGAGTGCCCGTCATGAAGAGCACGCGTTCGCAGTGCGCCGCCCACCGGGTGACGGCCTGGGAGCGCAGGGCCTTGGGATTCTTCACGGCGTGCGCCTCGTCGACCACCAGCATCCCGATCTCCCCGCCGCCGGGGACCGGGAACCCGCGCAGGGCGTCGAAGGTCGTCACGGCGACTCCGCCCCGCCCCTTCCAGGAGGCGAACGCGTCGTTCCGGTCCGGCCCGTGCAGGGGAGTGACGAGGAGCGAGGTGCGGGCCTCGATCTCCCGCGTCCAGTTCACCAGCACGCTCGCCGGGCAGACGACCACGAAGTGGCTCTGTCCTTCGCCGGCCAGATGGGTCAGCGCGGCCATGGCCTGCACGGTCTTGCCGAGCCCCATCTCGTCGCCGAGGATCACCCGGCGCTGCGCCAGGGCGAACCGGGCGCCGAAGGCCTGATAGCCGCGCAGCGACACCCGCAGCCGGGAGTCGTCGAGCTGCTGGCCCCGCACCCGCTCGGCGATGCCGTCGGGCAGGAAACCCTCGGCGGCGGCCGTGTCCGGAGCGCGCCCGGAGATCTCGGCGAGCAGGCCGTGGTACTCGGCGGAGCGCAACTCGAAGTCCACCCAGGCCGCGAGGTCGCTCGACGTCCCCCGCAGCAGGTCCACCGACGCCTGCGCGAGCGCCTCGGGGGTGCCGTCCCGCGTCGCCTCCGCCACGAGCGTACGGATCTCCTCGACCGCCTCCAGGGCGCGGGCCTTCCTCGCCCGCCCGGCCACCAGCATGCTCAGGCGCCCCGCGGCGGGCCGGGCGTCGGCGAGCAGCGCCCCGAGCCGTTTCACCAGCGCGGCGGCCGTGTCGACGGCGCGCCGCGCCTCCGGCCCCGCCTCCACCAGCACGTGCAGGGCCATGACCAGCGCGGTCGTCCGCGGCTCCGGGTGGTCGACGTCGATGTGTACGGCGACGCTGTCGTGCACGGCCTCGGACACCTGCCGTGCGGCCGCGACGATCTGGTCCGCGGTCCGCTGCCCGACTCCGGGGATCTGCCGCAACCGGTAAGGACCGGCTTCGAGCACCTGCCGGACCGTGCGCAGCCCGCTCCGGTCGACACCGCCCAGCCGCAGCCGGCCGCTCGTGGCGTCCTGCAGCCTTGCCACGGGTATGGCGTCGAGCGCCCGCTCCACCTCCGCGTCCTGCATCGGCCTCAGCGCCGCCCGCACCGCTTCGACGGCCTTGCCGTGGTCGTCGGCCAGTGACCGTGCCGCCTCGTGCAGCCGTGCCGCCTGCGCGACCGCGTCCCGCTCCCTGCGCCCCATCCGCCCTCCCTCGCGCCACATCCTTCCATCGCGTTGAACCGACCCGGACGGGCGGCATGCGGTGGCCGGGACGAGCGGGATGCCGCACGGCCGGCGGGAGTGCGGGGGCAGGACCCGGGCGGCCGTCGGCGGCTTCGGCGACGCCTGCCCGGCGTGTGAAGGCACCGGCGCCGCTCACACGCGTGCGGTGGCCGTCGTGGGCGACTCGCTCAGCGACGGGCACGGCTCACGACCCACGGCGGCGACCGCCCGCCGGACCCGTTCTCCGACCGCCTCCGAAGCCGCCCGCACACCTCGGACGGCGCCGTCCTCGACCAGCCCGACGACCACCGCCGACGCCACGCACGAGGCCCAGCGCACGGTCGCCGACGGACTGTTCGCCGCACGCCGGCTGATCGTGCTCCGCTCGTGGTCCGCGCCGCCCACGCTCAGGCCGTCCGAGGCTGCCGGGCGGCCTCCCGGTAGTGGGCGAAAGCCTGGTCCGCACCACCGTCGACTTCGACGCGGTGATCGATTCGGGCCGGGCGGCACGCGCCCCCTCGGCACCGGATGCTCCCTCGGCGGCTGCCGGACTCCCCGCCCTGGCGGAGCCCGAGGCGCTGTTCCGCGGCGGCCGTCGGGACGGGCGCGGGGCGGGGTGCTCGCGCGGTGCCGGTGGCGCGGGAGTGGAGCGGGGCGTTCCCTGGAAGGAAGGCAGTCGGTGGCAGACCGCGGAGGAGAGGAGCCAGCGGGAGAAACGGGGATGAGCTGCACGAGGGCGGGCACTCGGCGGGCACGCAAGGTGAACTCACCCGAGGAGAGTCATGGCTGAGCAGAAGTCGTCGTCGGCCCTCACGGCGCCGCTGCGCGGCGCGGCCTCGGTGCTGCGCAGGGTGCCCGGCGCCGGAACGGTGAGCAGGGCCGCGACGGAGACCCTGGACAAGGTCGGCGCGGTCTCGCCCCGCGGCCGGCGCATCGCGGTCTACGCCGGGGCCGGCGTGCTCGGCGCCGCGGGCCTGGTGGAGTGGCCCGTCGCCCTCACCGGCGCGGCCGTGGCGTGGCTGACCCAGCCCCGGCCCGCGCAACCGGCGGACGGCGGAGCCGGACAGAGTCCCGCACATGACCTGGGCACCGCCGCCCTCGGCTCCGGCCACGGCGGGACCCGGACGGGCGGGGCGGACGCCGCGGCAGAGGCCGAGGCCACCGGCGGGCCCTGGGACGCGGGCGCCGCGGAGGCCGGAGTCGAGGCCGCCGGCGCCGCCGAGGCTTCCGGAGAGAGCCGGGCGTCCGGCGGCCCCAGGACTCGCGGAAGCGGGCGGGCAGCCGGCGGGAACGGGTCGCCGGGCAGTGCATCCCGGACCAGCCGGACAACGGGCGGCACCGGCTCGACCGGAACCCCGAAGACCGCCGGCAGCGCCCGGACCGCCCGTGCCGAAGAGGGCTCGGCGGCCAAGCCGTCGAGCGGTCCGCTCGGTCCCACGGCGCGGCCTGACCGCACCACGCTCTGAGGAGGGCCATGGTGCTCGGACTGCTGACGGCGCCCTCGGCGGCGGGCCGGCTGCTGGCGCCGGCGGTCGGGGCGGCCGCCGGCGCGGCCGCGGGAACGATGCGCGCCGGAGTGCGCGGCGCGGACGCCGCCGTACGGGTGGCGCGGGTCGCGCGCAACGCGCTGCCCGGCGCCGGTGACCACTGGCGGGCCGGCGCGCGCGCCCATCTGGCGCTGCGGCCGGTCGACGGGGAGAGGGTGCGGCGCGCGGGCGGTACGGCGCAGCTGGCCCGCCGGGTGGCCAAGACGCTGGCCGAGCGGCCGGACGTGCTCGTCGCGTACTGGGACGAAGGACTCACGCGCCTGGTGGTGACCGCCACGGAGGAGGCGGCCACCGACAAGATCGTGGAACAGGCCGCCGACCTGGCCGAGCGGCACGGACTGACGCTGTCCTGCGGGGACGTCGAGGAGACCACGCATCCGGCGGACCCGGCCGGCGTGCGCGCTGCGGTGGCCACGCTCGCCGCCGACACCGTCGGCATCGGCGTCGCGGTCACCGCGTACGCGCTGCGGCTGCCGCCCTCGCCCCGCCTGGTGACCGCGGTGGTGACGCTGCTGCGGGAGAATCCGCCGTTTCGGGCCTGGCTGCGGGACAGGATCGGCAACTCCCGCATGGACCTGCTCCTGGCCTGTGCGAACGCCGCCGCCCACGGCGCCGGGCAGACCCCCACGTCCCTCGTGCTCGACGGTGCGCTGCGCGCCTGCCAGGTGGCCGAGACGGTCGCCCGTGCCGCCGCCTTCGACGCGGTGCACGACCAGCTGTGCGCGCCCGGCCGCGTCAGCATCCCGGACGACGGCGCTGCTCGCCCCCCGCTACGGGAGTCCCCGGCCGAGGAGTACGCCGAGCACGCCTCCGCGGGCAGTGTGCTGGGCGCCGCGGCCACCCTGCTGGTCAAGCACGACGGCGCCGAGGCGGCCGAGGCGGTCCTCGCCGGCTCGCCCAAGGCCGCCCGCTACGGACCCGCCGCCTTCCACGCGCTGCTGAGCGCCGCGCTCGCCCGCACCGGCGTCCTGGTCCGCGGCCCTGACCGGCTGCGTCGGCTGGAGCTGACCGGCACCGTCGTCCTGCACCCCAGTGTGCTGCGCACCGACGAGGGAGAGGCCGATCCGTGGGCCGAGCCGGTGCTGGACGCGGCCCGCCGGGCGGGGCTGAGGGTGGTGCTCGTGGACGACCCTGCCCTGGAGGACTTCACGGGTCTCGCCGACCAGGTCGTGGACGCGCGCCGGCCGCTGGACGACGTGGTGTACCAGGCGCGCGGTGACACGGGCGCGGTGCTCGCGGTCGCCCGGGTACGAGGGGGTGACGAACACGAGGTCCTGGCCGGGCTGCGGGCCGCCGACATCGCCCTCGCCCTCACCGACCACGAGGGCGCCGTGGTCTGGGGCGCGGACATCCTGGCCCTGCACGGGCTGCCCGACGTGTGGCGGGTGCTGACCGCGATACCGGCGGCCCGCACGGTAGGCCGGCACGCCCAGACACTGGCCCGCTCCGGCGCCGCGCTCTCCGGGCTGCTCGTGGCCGTCGGCGAGTCCGGCGGGGGCCGCGGACGCCTCGCCGCCCTGCCGGGACTGCGGCACGCCCCGGTGGACGCCGCCGCCGTGTCGGCCCTGCTCTCCGGGGGCCGGGCCGCGTTCGGCGTGGCGGTGGCCCGGCCCCCGCACCCCCGTCCGCGCGTGCACTGGCACGAACTGGACCCCGAGCAGACCCGGGAGCGGCTGGAGCACGAACCGGCCGTCGAGAGCACCGCGTCCGGACGGCTGACCGGCCGTGTGCGGGAGGCCGCCGCCGGCGTCGTCGGGCATCCCCTCGCCGCGCCCGCGCGCCTGACCTACCGGCTCGGCCGCGCCGTACGCGGGGAACTGCAGGACCCGCTCACCCCCGTCCTCGCGGTGGGCTCAGCGGCGTCGGCGATCCTCGGCTCGGTCGTGGACGCCCTGCTCGTCGTCGGCGCGCTGGATCTGAACGCCCTGGTCGGCGGCGTCCAGCGGCTGCGCGCCGAGCGGGCGCTGTCCGGACTGCTCGCTGACCAGCAGCAGAAGGCGCGGCTCGTGCCGCCCAGGGCCGAGGCGCCGACGGGCGGCACCCGCACCGTGGAGGCGGGGACGCTGCATCCGGGCGACGTGATCCAGCTCAAGGGGGACGACGTGGTGCCCGCCGACGCCCGGCTGTTGTGGCAGGACGGCCTGGAGGTCGACGAGTCGGCCCTGACCGGTGAGTCGTTGCCGGTGGAGAAGCAGACGGACCCGACCCCGCACGCCGCGGTCGCCGACCGGCGCTGCATGGTCTTCGAGGGGACGACCGTGGTGGCGGGCCAGGCCCGGGCCGTCGTGGTCGACACCGGCGAGCGCACCGAGGCCGCCCGCGCCGTCCACCTCGCCGCCCGTACGCCCCCGGCCGGCGGCGTACAGGCCCAGTTGCAGGAGATCACCCGCAAGGCACTGCCGTTGACCCTGGCGGGCGGTGCCGCGGTCACCGGGCTGTCACTGCTGCGCGGCACCCCCATCAGGGACGCCGTCAGCGGCGGTGTGGCGGTGGCCGTGGCGGCCGTACCGGAGGGGCTGCCGTTGGTGGCCACGGTCGCGCAGCTCGCGGCCGCCCGGCGGCTGAGCCGCGGCGGTGTCCTGGTGCGCACCCCGCGCACCCTGGAGGCGCTGGGCCGCATGGACACCTTCTGCTTCGACAAGACCGGCACCCTGACCGAGAACCGGCTGCGACTGGTGCGCACCTCCGACGCCGACGGCACGGTACGCGCGGTGGGCGACCCCGGCTCCGCGGGCACGGTCCGGGCCGCCGCCCACGCCTGCCCGCCCGACGGAGACGGTGCCGAGCGGCCGGTGCACGCCACCGACGAGGCGGTGCTGGCGGCGGCCGGCCCCGACCCGGACTGGACGGAGGCGGCGGACCTGCCGTTCGAGGCGGCTCGCGGATACGCGGCCGCCGTCGGCCGGAGCGGGGACGGTCCGCTGGTGCTCGTGGTCAAGGGCGCCCCCGAGACCGTGCTGCCCGCGTGCTCCGGGCTGCCAGCGCAGGCCACCGAGGCGGCGCACACGCTGGCCGGGGACGGCCTCAGGGTGCTGGCGGTGGCCGAACGGCGGCTCGACGCGTCCGAGCAGCCGGAGGAGGTCCTCGAACAGCCGCTGCAGGAGCTGGAGTTCACCGGTCTGCTCGCCCTGTCCGACGTACCGCGCGAGACGTCCACCGCGCTCGTGGAGGGGCTGAACGGGACGGGCGTACGGCCGGTCATGCTCACCGGGGACCATCCGCAGACCGCCCGGGCCATCGCCGCCGAACTGGGCTGGCCCGAGGACACCGTCGTGGTCACCGGGGACGAGCTGGCGGCGGCGGACCGCGCGGCCCGGGCCCGGATGCTGCGGGACGCGGGCGTGGTGGCGCGGGTGGCGCCCGAGCAGAAACTCCAGGTCGTGGAGGCGCTGCGGGACGCGGGCCGGGTCGTCGGCATGGTCGGCGACGGCGCCAACGACGCCGCGGCCATTCGCGCCGCCGACATCGGCGTCGGCATCAGCGCCCGCGGCTCGGCGGCCGCGCGCAACGCCGCCGACATCGTGCTCACGGACGACGACCTCACGGTGCTGATCGACGCGGTCGGCGAGGGCCGGGCGCTGTGGCACAGCGTGGCCGACGCCATCGCCATCCTGATCGGCGGCAACGCGGGCGAGGTCGGGTTCGGCATCCTCGGCACGCTGCTGTCCGGCCGGGCACCGCTGTCCACCCGGCAGATGCTCATGGTGAACCTCTTCACCGACCTGTTCCCGTCGATGGCGGTGGCGGTGACCGAGGAGGAGGGCGAGCCCGGCACGGTGCGGCCACGCGGCGGACCGTCCTCAGACGAAGATCCCGCCGCGCGCGCCCGCGGCGGATCGCCGGAGGACGCCTCCGCCGTCCTCGGCGCGCCGCTGCTGCGGCAGATAAGGCACCGGGCGCTGACCACCTGCCTGGGCGCGGTGACGGCCTGGCTGATCGGCCGGTTCACACCCGGCACCGCGCGCCGCTCCAGCACGATGGCGCTGTGCGGGGTGGTGGGCACACAGCTCGCGCAGACGTGGCTGGACCGGCGCCAGAGCCGCCTGGTGCAGGTCACCTGCCTGGGTTCCGCCGCGGCGCTGGTCGCGGCGGTGCAGATCCCCGGCGTCAGCCACGCCGTCGGCTGCACCCCGCTCGGCCCGGTCGCCTGGGCCGGGGTCCTGGCGGCGATCGCCCTGGCACTGGCGGGACAGCGGGTGCTGCCCCGCCTGGAGGAGACGGTCGGCCGGCTGCTGCCGGACTGAGCCGTGGCCCGGGGCGCTCAGACCGACCGGTGGTACTGGTCCGGCACCCGGACCGCGCCGCCCAGGTCACGGGCGGCGTGCCGGGCCCAGGACGGGTTGCGCAGCAGCTCGCGGCCCAGCAGGACGGCGTCGGCCTCGCCGTTCGTCACGATCTTCTCGGCCTGCCCGGCCTCGGTGATCAGGCCCACGGCGGCGACGGGCAGCGGGGTCTCGGCCTTCACCCGGGCAGCGAAGGGCACCTGGTAGCCGGGCCCGGTCGGAATGGTCACGCCGGAGGCGTTGCCGCCGGTGGAGACGTCGAGGAGGTCGACGCCGTGGGCGTGCAGCTCGCGGGCGAAGCGGACGGTGTCCTCGGTGGTCCAGCCGCCGTCCTGGAGCCAGTCGGTGGCGGAGATGCGGAAGAACACCGGCTTGTCCTCGGGCCACACCTCGCGTACGGCGTCCACGACCTCGAGGGCGAACCGGGTGCGGTTCTCGTACGAGCCGCCGTAGGCGTCGGTGCGGTGATTGGAGTGCGGGGAGAGGAACTCGTTGATCAGGTAGCCGTGGGCGCCGTGGATCTCGGCGACCTCGAAGCCGGCGGCCAGCGCCCGGCGGGCGGCGGCGGCGAACTGGCCGACCACGTCCAGGATCTGATCCTGCGACAGCTCGGTGGGCACCGGGTGGCGTTCGTCGAAGGGCACCGCGCTCGGGGCGACCGGCTGCCACCCGTGCGCCTGAGCGTCGACCGGGGCTCCGCCCTTCCAGGGCTGGTCGGTCGAGGCCTTGCGTCCGCCGTGCGCCAGCTGGATCCCGGGCACCACGCCCTGGCCGGTGAGGAAGCGGGTGATCCGGCGGAAGGCCTCCACCTGTGTGTCGTTCCACAGGCCGAGGTCGTAGGGGGAGATCCGGCCCTCGGGCGAGACCGCGGTGGCCTCCACGATGATCAGGCCGGTGCCGCCCGTGGCGCGCGCCCCGTAGTGCGCGAAGTGCCAGTCGTTCGGGGTGCCGGCGAGCGGCCCCTCGGGCTCGGCCGAGTACTGGCACATCGGGGGCATCCACACGCGGTTCGGGATGGTCACTTCGCGCAGGGTGATGGGCTCGAAGAGCGCGCTCACGCCGTACTCCATTCGTCACGGGACCGCTGGTCGACTCGTACGATAGCCCTCGTACTACGAGAGATGTCAAACTACGATGCATCTCGTACTATCCTTGCGATCGAGGAGTCCCGCACCGAAGGGCAGCCGCCATGAACGACACCGCCACCGCCGGCCGCGCCCTGCCGCACCCGGAGCGCGGGGAGATCCGGCTGGAGGCCGTGCTGCACGCGCTCTCCGACCCGATGCGACTGCAGATCGTGCGCGAACTGGCCGCCGAGGAAGCCGAGTTGACCTGCTCGCAGTTCGAGCTACCGGTGACCAAGTCCACCACCACGCACCACTTCCGGGTGCTGCGCGAGAGTGGGGTCATCCGGCAGGTCTACCGGGGCACGGCCAAGATGAACGGCCTGCGCCGGGACGATCTGGACGGTCTCTTCCCGGGCCTCCTCGACAGCCTGCTGGCCGCCGCCGACCGGCAGCACCTGCGCCTCGGCGACGGCCGCTGACGCCACTCGCCCGGCACAGCCGGGGCGGCGGCCGTCGCGCGGGTCCGGCCCCGCGCGCGGTCCGATCCGGGACAGGTCCCGGGGACGCCTTCCCGTGCGCCGCGCTGTGCAGCGCGGGGATCAAGGTCGCCGGACATCCTCTCCGCCGTCGGTGAAGGGCAGTCCGCCCGTCTCCGTGGCGGCCTCGGAACCCGCCCTCGTCGGAAGGTGGTTGAAGAGCAGGTTGAGCGCGATCGCGGACAGGCAGCCCGCGCTGATGCCGCTGTTCATCACCGTCCGGAACCAGTCCGGGAACTTCTCGTAGACCGTCGGCACCCCCACCGGCAGCATGCCGACCGCCACCGAGACGGCCACCACCGTCAGGTTGTTGTTGCCCTTGAAGTCGACCCGGGCCAGCGTCCGCAGCCCGCTGGCCGCGACCGCGCCGAACATGACCAGACCGGCGCCGCCCAGCACCGGCGCCGGGACCGCCGCCACGACCGCGCCCAGCTTGGGCAACAGACCGAGCAGCACCAGGATCCCGCCGGCCGCCGCGACCACCCAGCGACTGCGCACCCGGGTCATGCCGACCAGGCCCACGTTCTGCGCGTACGCCGTGTACGGGAAAGTGTTGAACACTCCGCCCAGCACGGTCGACAGACCGTCCGCGCGCAACCCGTCGGCGAGCGGGCGCGGCTCCGCCTTCCGCCCGGTCAGCTCGCCGACGGCGATCAGGTCCCCGGTCGTCTCGGTCATCGTCACCAGCGCCACCACCAGCATGGACACGATCGCGGAGACGCGGAACGCCGGCGCGCCGAAGTGGAACGGCGTGCTGATGCCCACCCAGTCGGCGTCCGCCACCCCGCTGAAGTCCGTGAACCCGAACGGCACCGCCACCGCCACACCCACCACGATGCCGATCAGGACGGCGATCCGGCCGAGGGCGGCGGGCGCGAACCGCTGCACGGCCAGCACCACCACCAGCACGAAGGCCGCCAGCGCCAGGTTCTTCGGCTCCCCGAAGTCCTTCGCCCCGGCGCCGCCCCCCGCCCAGTTCCCCGCGACCGGCAGCAGCGAGACCCCGATGATCAGGATCACCGTGCCGGTCACCAGTGGCGGGAAGAACCGCAACAGCCCGCCGAACACCGGCGCGAGCAGCATGATCGCCAGACCCGCCACGATCACCGAGCCGTAGATCGCCGGCAGTCCGCCGCCCGTCGTCCCGATGAGCACCATCGGCGACACGGCCGCGAACGTACAGCCCTGCATGATCGGCAGCCGGACGCCGAACCGCCAGAAGCCGACGCACTGGATCAGCGTGGCGACCCCGCACACCAGCAGGTCGGCGGTGATCAGATACGCCAGAGCGGCGGGTGTCAGCCTCATCGCGCCGCCCACGATCAGCGGCACGGCGACGGCACCCGCGTACATCGCGAGCACGTGCTGCAGCCCGAGGGCGGCCAGTTGCCGTACCGGTGGTACCTCGTCGACGGGGTGGACGTCTGCCGTGGTGGACATGGGAACTCCCTCGGTGCCGGGTGGGGAGGGACAACCGAACAGGAGGAGACCGTAGGCTTCTTGAACGGTTTGTTGATTTCCGCTGGGTTGCCGGCGCGTGTCAGACCCACCCGGCCGCCGGGGAACCCCCGGCCACGGGGCCGCTACGCCGACCGGGCCGCCGTGAGCAGCGCGTCCCAGTCGGCCAGCTTGACCACGCTCCGCCCGAGCCGCGCGCCCAGCTCGGCCTCGGCCCGCTCGATCGCCAGCCACCCCGCCCACGAGACGGGTTCGACACCGGCCGCCCGCAGCGCGGCCGCCGGATCCTCGGGCACCTGCCTGCGCAGCAGCGCGGGAGCGTCCGCGAGCAGGGAGGACGCCGTCTCCTTGGCGCAGGGCCGGTTGGTGCCGATGACGCCCGTCGGGCCGCGCTTGATCCACCCGGCGACATATTCGCCGGGGGAGGGGGCACCGTCGCGCACGACTCGCCCGGCCGCGTGCGGCACGGTGCCGCTCGCCGCGTCGAACGGCAGCCCGTCCAGCGGCACTCCGCGATAGCCCACCGAGCGCAGCACCAACTGGGCGGGAACCACCTCGTAGCGGCCGGTGCCCGTCACCCCGCCGTGCCCGTCCGGCACCGTCCGCTCGAAGCGCACGGCACCCACCCGGCCCGCCTCTGCGAGCAGTTCCACGGGGCGCAGGAAGAACCGCAGGCGGATGTGCCGGGCCGTGTGGGCCCGGGGACCGGTGGCCCAGCCGCGGAGCACCTCCAGATTGCGGCGCTGCACGGCGGGCAGGGTCGCGGGGTCGACCGGATCCAGTGTCAGGTCGGCCGGGTCGACGGTGACTTGGGTGCCGGGCAGCCCGCCCAGCTCGCGCAGCTCCTTGGTGGTGAAGCGGGCCTGGGCGGGGCCGCGACGGCCCACCATGTGCACGTCGGTGATCCCGCTCGCCGTCAGCGTGTCCAGCGCCGCCTGCGGAATGTCCGTCGGGCGCAGCTCCGCGGCACCCCGGACCAGCATGCGCGCGACGTCCACCGCCACGTTGCCCACGCCGATGACGACCGCGGAGCGCACTCCGCGCAGGAAGCCCGCGTCGGCCGCGTCCGGATGGGCGCTGTACCAGGCCACGAAGTCGGTCGCCGACCAGCTGCCCGGCAGTTCCTCGCCCGGCAGCCCCAGCCGGCGGTCGGTGGCGGCGCCCACGCAGTACACCACCGCGTGGTACAGCTCGCGCAGCCGCTCCACGGGCACGCCATCGGGGCCGCCCACCCGGACACCGCCGAGGAACCGCACCCGCTCGTGCTCCAGCACCGATCTGAGACTGCCCTGCAGGGACTTGATCTTCTCGTGGTCCGGGGCGACGCCGTAGCGGACCAGGCCGTACGGGCACGGCAGCCGGTCCAGGACGTCCACCTGCACCCCGGGATCCAGCTGAACCAGGGTCTGGGCGGTGTAACACCCGCTCGGCCCCGAACCGACGACGGCGACACGCAGCACGGCGATGCTCCTCGGCCGAGGGAGATGGTGTGCGGACAGCTCCAGCATGGCACCCCCGGGCGCGCGACGGCAGGGGCCGCCGGGGTGATCCCGGCGCGTGTCCGTTCCCAGGGGATGTGATCGGATGTGATCATGGGGTTACGTTGCGTGTGTGCCAGAAGCATCCTTTCTTCATCTTTCCGATCGGCACGCGGAGGACGGCGTGGTGTCCGTGTGGCCCGCGTGGAAGGTGCGGGAGCGCGACGACACCACGTCCTGGTTCCACGTGAGGCTGGCCTTCCCCGACGGCGCCCGGGTCGACGCCCTGGCCGTCGTACACGAGCGACGCGTGTCCATCGAGGACGTCAGCGCCGAGCCGGCCCTGTCGCTCGCCGATCTCACGGCGCTCTCGCGCTGGATCGAGGGCCCGCTGTTCGCCTCGTGCGGGGTGGAGAGGCCGCACGAGGGCGCCGGCGGTCCGTGCGAGGCCGCCGGGGGCGAGCCGTACGAGGGTGACGGTGAGGAGCTGTACGGAGGCGGCGGCGACCTTCCGTGCGAGGCCGACGGCGGCGACCTTCCGTGCGAGTCCGACGGCGGCGGTGGGTCCTGCGAGTCCGACGGCGGCGAGCGCCCGGTGGACCCGCACGGGCTGGACGCCGGCGGCGAGGAGCGGAACGACCTGCTCCACGGAGGTCCCCGGCGCGGGCGTCCGGGGTGGCCGCGCGGCATCGAGGGCTGTCGGCTTGTCGCGCAGCGGTACCGCGCCGCACAGCAGGAAGGCGTCGACCCGGTGCTCGCCGTGATGACCGCGACCGGGCGCAGCCGCCGCCGCTCGCTCCGACTGATCGCCCAGGCGCGGGACGCGGGATTCCTGACACCCCGCCATGTCCGCCGGGGCTGAGGCGAATGGCGGTGGTGCGCGCCGCGCCCAGGGGCGAGTCGCGGCGCGGCGCCCGGCGCTCAGGTGGTGCTCGGGCGCTCCTCCGTCGCGAAGAACCGGGACAGGTCCTTCTCCCGGGCCTCCGGGCGGGTCTCGCTCTCCGGTGGCACACCCGACTCCCAGTCGAGCCCGTACCGCGAGAACAGCTCGGCCCGCAGTGCCGGAGCGGGCATCGGAACCCCCGGGATCAGCGCCGCGTACACCGCCCCCATCAGCAGGGCCCGCAGCCGCGGATAGTCGGCGGCGACGTCCTGGGAGCCGTACCGGGTGACGGTGTCGCTGAGCAGCTCCGACAACCTGCGCTGCTCCGGGCACTGCACGAAGCCCTCCGCCTGGAGCAGCCCCGCCATGTGCTGCCGCATCAGCACCGGCCGGTCGCGGGCCAGGCCCAGGATCGCGTCGATGGCCCGGGCCAGCCGCTCCCGTCCGTCCTCGGTGTGCGGCTCCCGCTCCAGCGCCTCCTCCAGCGTGCGGTGCATCAGCCGATGTACGGCGGACTGCACCAGCTGGCGCTTGCCGGGGAAGTAGTACGACACCAGTCCGCGCGCCGAACCGGCCCGATCCGCGATGTCCCCCAACGTGGTGGCCTCGAAACCGTGCTCGTCGACCAGTTCCACCGCGGCCTGCAACAGCCGCTCCCGGGAACGCCGCCGCAACTCTTCATTGACCGAGGCGCTGCGCGGGGACATCCTGATACTCCTGCGTTGACTGGCTGCCAGCCAACTATACTCAACGCAGGGGGCACCGCCATGCGCGGGCCCAGCCCAGGGCTGCCGTCCGTCTGGGGCGACGCGGGGGATCGTCTCAGACGGACGGCGCGGCGGCGAGCCCTTTTCCACGGGGTGCTTCAAGGGCGCCCCGCGGCGTGGTGCCGGACTGCCGTCGGTGTCGCACACCGACCGCCGACTTCCTAGAGTGGGCACGGGTGCCGAGGCGAGGAGGCGGGCGGTCATGGAACGGGACCAGCGGATCCTGAACAGAATCACGGAGATGGTCGAGGACGAGCGCCGGCTGCGCGCGGCGGTGGCCTCGGGGCAGATCGACACCTCCACCGAGCAGCAGCGGCTGGGCGAGCTGGAGCGCGAACTCGACCAGTGCTGGGACCTGTTGCGGCAGCGCCGCGCCAAGGCCGAGTTCGGCGAGAACCCCGACGAGGCGCGGGTCCGGCCCGCCACCGAGGTCGAGGGCTACCAGGGCTGACGGGTACGCGGTCGGCGCCCCCGGCCCTCAGCCCACCAGGTCCAGCACCGGCAGCAGCGCGTCGGGCCGGTCCGTCACCGGCAAATGGTCGACGAGGTGCACACGGCAGCCGAGGACGGCCGCGCCACCGTCCGCCTCCTCGCTGTCGCCCACCATCACCACCTGCCGCGGATCGGCACCCAGCGCCGCACACGCGACCGAGAACAGCCGAGGGTCCGGCTTCTGCACGCCGTGCTCGTACGACAGCACATACGCGTCCACATACCGGTCGAGTCCGTGGGCGCGGAACACCGGGCGCAGATCCCAGCCGATGTTGCTCACCACGCCCACGCCGATCCCGCGCTCACGCAGCGCGCGCAGCACCTCGGCGGCGTCCGGGTACGGGGCCCAGGCGGCCGGGGTCTTGTGCCGCTCGTACAGCGCGTCGTACAGCCCCGGATGGGGGAGCGGCACCCGCCGCGACAGGCCCGTGTAGGCGGCCCGGTGCAGCTCCGCGCTCTCGTCCCGCACCGCCCAGACCCCGGCCAGGTCCGCCGGCATCTCCACCGGGTTCGCTCCACCCGGCAGCGCTCCCGCCGTCTCCAACGCCCTTGCGGCCGCGCTCAGTTCGGGCTCGGGCAGGACGTTCCCCGTCTCGGCCAGTACCGCACGCAGCCAGGACTCGGTGGACTCGACACGGAACAGCGTCCCGGAGAAGTCGAACAACACGGCAGTCATGCGCCCGACCCTATCGGGGCCGGTCCGGCGGCGGGGCGCCCTCACGGTGCCGCGGCCACTCGTAAGCCGCCACGGCCAGCAGGACCAGCAGCGCCCCGAACAGCCAGCCGCCCAGCACGTCCGAGGGCCAGTGCACGCCCAGCCACACCCGGGTCACGCCCACGCCCACCACCGAGACCACGGCCGCCACAACGGTCGCACGCCACCGGACGCGGCCCACGCCGAAGCGGTGCAGCAGCCACAGCAGCAGGCCGCACACCACGGTGGCCGTCATGGCGTGACCGGAGGGGAAGGCCGCGTAACGGGCGGAGTCGACGGGGTCCGGCCACACCGGTCGGGGTCGGTCGACGGCGCTCTTCACCGACTGCTGCACGACCGCCGCCACGGCCACGGTGACCGCCAGCCACAGCGCCGTCCGCCACGCGGCGTGCCGCCACAGCAGCCACAGCACGGCGGCCGCACACACCAGGCGCATGGTCAGCGGGTCCCAGACCCAGTCCGTCAGCACCCGGAGGACATGGGTGAGCGTGCGATCCCGGACCGCCCGGAGGTGGGCGGTGCGGGAGACGTCGCCGTCCACGGTGAGCAGGGGATGCCAGCGGATCACCACGAGGGCCGTGAGCAGCGCGCAGCACACGCCGACGACGGCTGCGAGGAGGGCCGCGGTGCGCGAGGTCCGTGAGCGGGGCGGGGGTGCGGTGGGGCTGCGGTGCATGCCGCGATCTTTGTCGACCGGGCGGTTCCCGGCCACCACCCGACCGGCCCGTGTGCCGTGTGCCGTGTCGCGTCAGCCGAGCGCGCGCAGGCCCGGAACCAGGGCCACCAGCACCGGGATCACCGGCACCAGCGCCGCCACCGCCGTCAGGCGCAGCCGGCGCAGTGCGGGAAGCCGGTCCGGGGGAGCCAGCAACCGGTGCACCCGCTGCGGCACATGGGCCTGCGGGGTGGGGCAGGGGCCGAACAGGCCCCGATCCTCGTTGAGTTCGACGAGCGCCAGAGCGGTCGTCAGCCGGCCGAAGCGCCGCGAGGCCATGTCGTCGGCGGCCAACTCGACCAGCCGGTGCATCTCATCGCGGAACGCGGCGAACACCGGCACCTGCGGGAACCCCGCCGCCAGCGCAGCCGAGCAGTGCAGCAGCCAGTCGTGCCGGGCCTGCGCGTGGCCCTGCTCATGGGCGAGCAAGGCGTCCAGCCGGCGCCCTTTCAGGCGGCGGAGCGCGGCCGTCGTGACGACCAGCCGGGGTGCCGTACCGGCCAGCCACCAGGCGTCGGGACGCTCGCCCTCCAGCACCACCAGCCGCCCGGCCGTCGGCTCCTCGCCCGGCAACAACGGTGCACGCACGAGGAGTTCGGCCCGCCGTGTGCGTCGCCGGGTGCGCGCCCGCACGATCTCGCGCACCAGCATCGCCAGGCTCCACAGGCCGCAGGAGGCGAGCAGCACGGCGGTGGGGGCCGCCCATGGGCCGGCCGTGCCGAGGGCATAGGCCTCCACGACCGCGCGCGGGGCCTGCGCGAACACATGCCCGCGCACCGCAAGCCAGGCCGCCGACGCGCTGAGCGTCATCGACAGCAGGCAGCACAGCAGGACGGCCGCCACGGCGCACTGCCACACCCAGAGGGCGAGGACCGGTTCCCGGTCCGGCCAGTCGGCGCGGGCGAGCAGCCGCGGGGCGACGACGGCGGTCAGGGCGCCGAGCAGCAGCAGGGCCACGGGGACCATCATGGTCAGCACCCTATGAGCGCCAGGCCGCTCACCGGTACGGGCCGCGCCACCGAAGTGACGCAGACAACGCCCTCTCGGTGCCCGCTCACAGGGCCAGCAGCATGGCGACCATGCCGATGCCCATCGACAGCCGGCAGGCCCGCGCCAGCTCCGGCCGGTCGCCCCAGCCGGCGGAGGCCCCGGCCACCGTGACGGCCGCCGGCACCAGGCGGGCGCCGGCGAGCAGCACGTAACCGGCGAAGTACACGAGCAGCACGCCGGTCAGCAACGGCACCCCGGCGCCGCCGTGCGCGTGGTGCGCGCCCGGCGGTACCGCGGCCATCGCCACCGCCATGTAGACCATCGCGCACGCGCCCACCAGGTGGTGCAGATGATGCGGCGTGGCGCGCGCGGCCCACAGGGCATGCAGCGCCGCCGCGCCGAACACGGCCGCGTACACCGGCCACGCCCACCTCGGCGGCGCGAACACCGCCGCCGGTACGGCCATCACGGCCATGCCGAAGCCCATCAGCGCCTCGCCGCCCGCGGCCCTGCGCTGCTCCTTCACGCCGCTGCGCATCCGCAGCAGGCAGTAGGCCCCGGTCGCCGCACACAGGGCGACCAGCAGCCACGCTGCCGACACCGGTCCGTGCACGCGCACCTCCCCGTCAGACGGTCGGTCCAGGGATGCGATGCCCGCGGCCTGCGGAGCGCACGCGAGCGCAAGGGTGTACACGGGGAGCACTCGGCGGAGCACAGCAGGTGAGCGCGGGGCCGATGCGGCCGTCCAGCAGAAATTTTATGGGTAAAACACATGTTAAATTGATGCCATGAGCAGTGCGACCCGGCATCGACTTCCCTTCGCTGGAGTGCTCCGCCTCGGGCGGCCCTCCGACATCTGGTTCAAGCCCGCCCTGAGCGTGGTCGCCGCGGTCGCCCCGCCCAACCTGATCCTGCTGGGACTCGGCCGCCTCGACCTCGCGATGTACACGATGGCCGGGTCGCTGTGCGCGCTCTACGGCCACAACCGGCCCTACGCCGCCCGGGCCCGTCTTCTGGCCTGGGTGGTCCTCGGCATGGTCGGCGGCCTCGCCGTCTCCCTGCTCGCCGCGTCGCTCACGGGCGACGCCGTCGTCCTCGTCACCGTGGGTGCCCTCATGGCGGCCGTCCAGAAGACCGTGAGCGACGCCACCCGGCTCGGACCGCCCGCGAACGTGGTCCTGACCTTCATCAGCTCCGCCTCGCTGTTCGCGCCGCAGACCCTCGGCCAGGTGCCGGGCCACGTCGCGCTGGCCGTGGCGGCCGGGGTCTGGGCCTGGCTGGTCGGCATGGCACCGGGACTGCTCCGCCCGCACGGCCCCGAGCGCCGCGCCACCGCCCAGGCGCTGAACGCCGCCGCCGGGTACGCCGAGACGCGCGGCACCGCCGACGGTCACGCCCGGGCCCGGGCCGCGGCCGCCGCCGCGATCCACGCCGCCTGGCAGTCGCTGCTCGCCGTCGGTGCCCGTCCCGACCGCACCCGGCGCGCCCTGGAACGGCTCCTCGTCCGCTCCGAGGTCGCGCTCGCCGCCCCCGCCGACACCGACCCCGTACGGCTGCGCACCTGGGCCCGCGAGCTGCGGGGCACCGGCCGGATCCCGCGGGTCGAGCAGCCCGGCGAAACCGCCGACGAACTCCTCGGCGTGGACACCGAACTCGCCCACCCGGGGCCCTCGTTGCGGCGCCGCCTCACCGCCCTCGCACCGATCACCGCCCGCACCGCGATCGGCTGCGCCCTCGCCGGCTATGCCTCCCTCGCGCTCGGAGTCGGCCGCCCCTACTGGGCCCTGGTCACCGCGGCCTCCCTCTACCAGGCCAACGTCACCCTCACCTGGAGCCGCGGCATCCAGCGCGTCGTCGGCAACCTCGCGGGCGTGCTGGTCTTCGCCGCCGTCGCCCCGCTCGCCCACCTCCACCCGGCCGCCCTGGTGCTGTGCTGCCTCGCCCTCAACTTCGGCGCCGAGGCGCTGATCGGCCGCAACTACTGGCTCGGCAGCGTCTGTGTGACCCCGATGGCCCTGCTCATCACCGAGTTCGCCCGCGCCCAGAACCCGGCGGAGCTGATCACGGAGCGGGTCACGGACACCTTCGTCGGTGCGCTGGCCGGCTTCGTCGCGGCCGTCGCCGTCACCAACCGGCGTGCGGGCGACCGCCTCGAAAACGCGCTGACCACGGCGGAACGCGCCCGCGAGAACACCGCCCGGCTGCTCGCCGAGCCGCACCCGGCACCCCACGCCCTGGAGTCGGCCCGCCGGGCCCTCGCCGCCGCCCTCGCCGACCTGCGCGCCACGGCCGACGCCGCCGCCGGCGAGTGGTGGCAGCGCGCCCTGCCCGAGGAGCGGGTCGTGCGGGCCGAGCAGTCCGGACACCGTACGCTCGCGGCGGTGGTACGACGGCAGGGATTCGTGCCGCGGCACCAGAGCCGGAACCAGCAGCTGGGCCAGGGCCCGGGCAGGACGACGGAGGACAGGCGGCCATGACGGCGACGAACGACGGACCGGGGTCGGTGGACGACGCGGCCGGCGCGGGCCTGCCGGCCGACCGCGGGCCCGCCGGCGCGGAACCGGCGGAGGGCCGCGGTCACGTCGGTGCGCGGCCGACCGGCGAGACGCCCGCGCACGGTGCACGGCCGGTGGACGCCGGGGCCACGGCCGGCACGGAGTCGCTCCCCGACGGTCCATCCCCGAGCGGGCCCCACCCCGATGCGCGCCCGACCGGCGAGACGCCCGCGCACGGTGCACGGCCGGTGGACGCCGGGGCCACGGCCGGCACGGAGTCGCTCCCCGACGGTCCATCCCCGAGCGGGC
>NZ_JBFAWF010000006.1:247813-279440 GCF_040680195.1 Streptomyces sp. NPDC052109
GGCCCCACCCCGATGCGCGCCCGACCGGCGAGACGCCCGCGCACGGTGCACGGCCGGTGGACGCCGGGGCCACGGCCGGCACGGAGTCGCTCTCCGACGGTCCATCCCCGAGCGGGCCCCACCCCGACGCCGACACCGACGCAGTCCAAGGCGCCGCCCCCGGGACACGTACCACCGGAACCGCCCCGGCAGCGGGCACCGACTCGGGCGCGGGGGCCGACCCCGGCAGCGGTACCGGACCCGGCGCCGGCGCCCGAAGGCGACGCGACACCCCCCGGACCGGGGCCGCCCCCGGCCCGGACTCCGAGCCCACCGCGCACCACGACACCGTCGCCGCCGTGGTCCGGCAGTGGCGGGCCGTCCATCCAGAGCTGGACACCGGGCCGATGGAGGTCATCGGCCGGATCAACCGTTGCGCCGCGCTGCTCCAGCAGGCCGAGGACGCGCCGCTGCGCCGGGCCGGGCTCAGCCGTCCCGAGTTCGACCTGCTGGGGGCGCTCCGCCGCACCGGCCACGAGCTGACCCCGGGAGAACTGGCCCGGGAGACCTTCTCGTCCGGGGCCGCCGTCACCAAGCGGCTCAAGCAGCTGACCGAACGCGGACTGGTCGAGCGGCGTGGCGACACCCGTGACCGCCGTGTCGCCCACGTCCGCCTCACCGACACCGGCCGGGACCTGGTCGACGGCATCCTTCCCGAGCAACTCACGTACGAGACCGCTGTGTTGTCGGTGCTGGATCCCGAAGGCCAGGGCGAACTCGCTGCCCTCCTGGCCGAGTTGCTCGGTCGCCTTGAAGGCCGGATGGGCTCGCTGCGGACCTAGGGGGTGTCGCGCAGGTCGCCGGTGGGCCGCGCTGCCACCGCGAGGGCAACGGTGTCCACCGGGTCACTGGATCACGCGGCCCAATATCCCGAGGAATACGCCGTCGAGCGGAACACGAAGTAGAACGTCGTGCCGTCCAGGACGTCTGTCGCCACGGCGGTCCATTGCCCCGCGGGTGCGAGCGTGTAGGTGCCTTGGCACTTCTTGGTGGTCACCCAGCAGACCGCGACGTAGCGGTCGGTGTTGGGCTTGATGTTGATGTCACTGCAGCTGCTGGTGGTGTGGAGCCAGCTGCCGTTCCCGGGGTACCACGCGTTCCCGTCGGCCTTCGCATACGAGTGCGCGTCGCCGTAACAGCTTGTTGCCGTACGGGGTGTTGCCGTACCCGCCGTTTCGGCTTCTGCCGCCGGAGCAAGGGCTATGGCGCTGCCGATGCACCCGGCGGTGAGAATGACCGCGACGGTGCGTTTGATCTTGCTCATGTCAGCCTCCTTGATGGGCGGCCGGGACACGTGATCCTTGGCCGCAGGATTCGGATCCCGCCGGCTCCCGATGCAGATGTCTGCTGGAGCACAGACGGCGGGGCTTGTCCCCTGGGCCCCTGTCGTCGGACTCCCGCCTGCCCCGCGGGCGGAGGCGGGGAGCTTGACGGCAGGGCCTAGAGCCACTCGGTGCACTTGGTCCTTCCGGCGTGGTGGCCGCAGGCACGGAAGCGGCGCTCCATGTCGCTGGTGACGACCGAGTTGACGGCCGGCGTGTGAGTGTCGTGACCACTGCGGATCCTGTACGGGCCGCACAGATGCCACGAGCGGGGAGTGGTTGCGCCGGAGACGTCCGCCCAGTCGAGCCAGACGGTGTCGCCCACGCTGCCGCCGGTGATGCGGGCCCAGTGGTACCACTGGTGACTGCTGGTCCGGCCTCCCCGCACGGCGATGCGCGCGTTGCCGATCGTCGTGTGGAAGTTGTCTCCACTGGCCTTCAGCTTGTTCGGGTCCTGCCGCGGGCCGCAGGAGTGGTTGATCACGTCCGTTGGTGTAACGGCCGCCCGACCGGCCGAGGGAGTGGTGGCGGCTGCGGTGGCGGTGGTGATGGCGCTGCTGCCGAGCGCGAGCGCTGCCGCGGCGACGGCGGCGTGCCTGACAAGACGCATGTATTTCGCCTCTTTGGCGGATGTGAGGAGTGGTGTGGTTCCGCGCGCCAGATGTCCTGGGGCACCGGTCCGAGGTGCTTTTCCTGGAGACGGTGGTCCACCGCACGCTGCGCACGTTCCCGGGCGTGACGCCTGGCGTCGGCACGAGCGTGCTGGAAGAGCAGGGCACATTTCCACCGGTGCCGAGCAGTCTGAGACGTCTCGGGACGTCCCGGGCTGTGACCTGCAAGGACATGGCCGTGTGAGCGCGTTTCCCGGGAAGGCGTGTCGCTGAACCGGACGGGCCGTTCGAGCTGTTCGCCGGCGTGACCGGAATCGACCGCACCGTAGCGGGTGGGAAGCCGAACATGCCGTCGCGTGTCGCCGAACGACTGCAGACTGGCGGCAGGCCCCCGGGCCGTGCGGGCCGAGGCTTGTGGAAGATGCGGGGTGTGGCGGGGAGGCATGGTGAGGTGGAAGGCGCTGCCCAAGTCGCTTGATCCGCACACTTCGCAGCTTGTCGTGGAGCTGCGGCGGCTGAAGGATCACAGCGGGCTGAGCCTGAAGTCGCTCCAGTCGAAAACGCCTTTCAGCAGGTCCTCGTGGGAGCGGTATCTGAACGGGAAGGTGCTGCCGCCTCGGGCCGCTGTCGAAGCGCTGGCCAGGATGGCGGGTGCGGACGTCACGCCGTTGCTGGCCTTACGGGATGCCGCCGCGAGACCCGGGACTGCCGCTGCGACAACCCCGGCGGCAGGCGACTCGGCGGGGCTGGAGCGGAATGCGGAGCCGGAGATCCGGGTGGCGGCCCTGTCCGCCGCCGTGGGTGCGCTGCTGCTTTCCGCGATCACCTCTGTCTTGCTGATCACCGATCCCTGGCGCGAGCAGGCCCCTGCGACAGGAGCCGCGGGCGTCGGCAAGTACACATGCACGTACGCCCGGCACGGTGACCTGATGTTCGCCGGGAACAGCGCCACCACGACCCGCCTGACCATGCGCAACACCACGGGCCCCGATGCCGCCGAAGTGCAGTGTCTGCTGCTGCGCCACAAGCTGTCACCCGGTGACGTGGACGGGTACTTCGGCGAACGCACGGAGGCCGAGGTCAAACGGTTGCAGCGGCTGGACCGAGTGCCTGCTGACGGGATAGTCGGCGAGCAGACGTGGGCGTTGCTGCGGCATGTGGACTAGACGGTGATGCGGAAAGAGGTGTCGGGGAATGACGTACTCTGCGGCTCGCTGGCGAAAGCTGCCCCAGGACCTGCCCGCCTCCTGCTCGGGCCTCGTCACCGACCTGCGCGAGCTGAAGGACGGCAGCGGCTTCACTCTCACCGAACTGGCGCAGGCGACGGCCATCAGCAGGTCGTCCTGGGAGCGGTATCTCAACGGCAAGCAGTTCCCGCCTCGGCATGCCGTCCAGGCCCTGTGCAAGGCAGCTCGGCAGAGCGAGGACGAACTCCTGGCCCGGTGGGCACTGGCAGAGGCGACCTGGAGCGGACGCGGGCACACGACGTGTCCCGGCGCTGACCGAACATCCCCCTCACCGTTGGACATCGACGTGACCGAACTCGACGGCGCCCCTGCCGGACGAGTCGTCGGCCGCGTGCGCCGGGCGCTGCTTTCGGTATCCGCTCTGATCGACGAGCGGCCCGTGGGCACGGCGGCCGGGGTCCTCCTGCTGTGTGCGGCGATGGTGACGCCCGCGGCCGTCCTCTACGCGTCCCGCCCCACCCCCCGTGAAACGGGCGCCCGACCGCCCGTGTGCCAGTTGCGGTCGTGTGAAGGCCGGAACCCGCGTACGACGGCGTGCGAGGATCCCGTCACCGCGGCTTCCCACACGGCGGCGGACGGCACCCGGCTCGAAATCAGAGTCAGCCCGAGCTGCCGAGCCGGATGGATCCGCGCCTGGCCCGCGCATTCCGGCTTCCGCATCGAGATCACCGGCCCGGACGCACACCCTCAGAGCGCCGTCGAAGCGCGGCCGACCCGCAATGAGGTGACGACGACGACGATGATCGCCGCCCCACGCCCCTCCCGCCTTCGCGCGTGCTACTTCCCTTCCCCCGGGCAGCCCGGAAGGGAGTGCTTCAGCGGCACCGGCTGACCGTACTGCCGTGGCCGCACTTGTCTCCGTCCGCAGCGGGCGGCGGAGAGAGCCACCTGCCGCATAGCGGAGGGTCGTGCAGCACCTTCCCGGACCGCACGACGTCGTCCAGGGCACGCATCACCCCCTCGACCGGCGTCAAGGTGCCGCGATCCGCTCCGAGCTGCCGTCCGTGTAGCCGTTCGCGGTGTCGATGCCGTGGCCGCCGGCCGCGGCGTAGGTGTCCACGGTCCGGGCACTGGTGTCCTTGCCGGGCCTCCCGCGGCTTTCCGGCGACGGGCGGTTGCGCGGGACGCCAGGAGTCGAAGGGCACGCGAGGGCAGGAGACGCCCTCAGCCCTCCTCGCCGGCCAGGTGCACCCCGAACACCGCGCCCTGGGGATCCCGCAGCACCGCGATGCGCGGACCGTCCGGCACCGCCACGGGGGCCTGGACCACGGAGCCTCCCGCCCGTTGCGCGACCTGGGCCGTCGCGTCCACGTCGTCCACCGCGAAGTACGGCAGCCAGTGCGGCGGCACCCCGGGCGGGAGACGGTCGCCCATGTCGGCCATGCCGCCGAAGTCCTCGCCGTCGATGCCCCACTGCGTGTACCACTCGGAGGCGTTGACGCTCCAGCCGAACACCGTGGTGTAGAAGTCCCGGGCCCGCTCGGTGTCCCGGGTCGCCAGTTCCACCCAGCCGAGGGTGCCGGGCGCGTTGAACAGACCGGCGCCGGGGAAGGCACGCGCCTGCCACAGCTGGAACGCCGCGCCCGTCGGGTCGAGGGCCACCGCGAACCGGCCCACGTCGAAGACGTCCAGCGGGCCGAGGACGACCGTCCCGCCGGCCTCCTCCACGCGCCGTGCCGCCGCGTCCGCGTCCGTCACCAGGAAGGAGACGTTCCACGCCACCGGCTGGGACTCCTGGTACAGCGGGGTGAGCGCGGCGACCGCCGCGTCGCCCAGGTGCGCCACCGTGTACCCGCCCGCCTCCTGCCGGGGATCGGTCTCCGGTCGCCAGCCGAACAGCTCGGCGTAGAACCGTTTGGCCCCCTCCAGATCGCCGGTCCCGAGCTCGGTCCAGCAGGGACCACCGGTCACCGGCTTGTCGAACTTCATGGGATTCCTTCCGGCTGGAACGGGCCTGCCGCGCCGCACGGAGCGCTCTCCGGCACGCCAACCCCGGCTCCCCGCCCCGGCCATCCGGGGGACCCGGCGAGCTCGGTTCGCCCTGGTGCTCGGTACGGCCCTGTCCCAGGACGTCCTGCGCGGGCTCCTGCCGCCCGCTCCGGCGCGGAGCCTCGACACGGGCGCCGACGGCGGCGCGCACGCGGAGTGGCTCGCCGCCGACGGCCACGACGTGGAACTCCTCGACCCGGTCCCTCCGCACGGCGACCGGGCGGCATGGCTGCCCGGCGTGCGGGCACGCCACGGCGACACCCGCGCCCTCGAAGCCCCGGACACGTCCGTGGACGTCGTGCCGCCCCCGCCCGGCCCGAGGGACGTCCTGTGTCTGCGGTCCCGGCACGTCGGTGCCACGCGTGCCGGCTGCTCGAGGCCCTTGTCCCACCGCGACGCCCCGCTGACGCCGACCGGCAGGCTGCGTCCGGCCCGGTGTGGCGTCGAACTCCCGCCCGCCCCGGCGGGCGGACGACGGGACTTCGGCGACAGGCCCTAGATGCCCGGCCGGTAGCGCATCGGATGGTCCGCCGGGACCTCGACCAGGGCGATGCGGACGCCGTCCGGGTCGGCGATCCACATCTCGACCAGGCCCCACGGCTCCTTCACCGGCGGCCGGACGACGTCGACGCCCGCGGCCCGCAGCTCCTCGTGCGCGGCCGTCACGTCGGCGACCTGCAGCCACAGCCGGACCGTGGGCGACGGCGGCGTCTCGGACCTGCCGGAGACCTCCAGGAAGCCGCCGCCGAGGAAGTAGACCGTCCCGCGCTCGGGCCCCGTGCCGAACTCGCGGTAGACGGGCAGCCCCAGCCGCTCGCCGTAGAAGGTCCGGGAGCGCTCGGGGTCGGTGGGGGTGAGCAGCGTCCGGCTGCTGAGTACATGCACCATGCAGGCGGAGCCTAGTGGCAGGGTTACCCTCGACCCTGGCTCAGCCACGCCCGAGATCGGAGACCTCCTGATGGACATGCCCGCCGTCGGCCCCACCTTCCGAGACGCCACCGACGCCGACGTCGAGGCGCTGGTCGCGCTGATCGAGTCGGCGTACCGCGGGAACTCCAGCCGGTCCGGCTGGACCACCGAGGCGGACATCCTGGAGGGCCGGCGGACGGACCCCGAGGGCGTGCTCGAGGTGATCAAGTCGCCCGACAGCAAGCTGCTGACCGTGGAGCAGGACGGCCGGATCGTCGCCTGCTGTCAGCTCGAACACCGTGGTGACCACGCCTACTTCGGCATGTTCGCGGTCAGCCCCACCCTGCAGGGCGCGGGCCTCGGCAAGACGGTCATGGCGGAGGCCGAGCGCCAGGCCAGGGAGAGCTGGGGCGCCACCGAGATGCACATGACGGTGATCTCCGTACGGGACGACCTGATCGCCTGGTACGAGCGTCGCGGCTACCGCCGTACGGGAAAGATGACGCCCTTCCCGTACGGCGACGAGCGCTTCGGCATCCCGCAGCGCGACGACCTGCAGTTCGAGCTGCTGGTCAAGAAGCTCGCCTGATCGTTTGTGCGGGACCGGGGCGCTTCACCGCGTGAGCCCTACGCGGTGAAGCGCCCCGTGCGCTTGATCTCCGGATAGTCGGTCGTCGCGCCGTCCAGCTCCAGGGCGCGTACCAGCCGCAGATGATCCTGGGTGTTGACGACCCAGCCGATGACCCGCAGCCCGGACGCACGCGCGTGCTCGACGACCTCCAGGGTGAGCCGGCGGATGTTGAGACAGACGGTCGCCGCGCCCACGGCGACCGCGCGCTCCACCACGTCCGTGCCGTAGCGGCTCGCGATCAGTGCCGTGCGCACGCCCGGCACCTGCCGGGCGATCTCGGCGACCGCCTCGTCGTGGAACGAGGACACCTCCACACGCCCGACCAGATCGCGCTCGCGCATCACCGCCGCGAGCGCGCGGGCCGCCGCCACATCCTTGATCTCGGCCTGGATCGGCGTGCGCACCGCCTCCAGTACCTCCTCGAACACCGGCACCCGCTCCCCGCGACCCGCGTCCAGGGCGCGCAGCTCGGCCAGGGTCTTGTCGGCGATGGGCCCGGTGCCGTCGGTCGTGCGGTCCACCTCGGCATCGTGCATGACGACCAGGGCGCCGTCCTTGCTCAGGTGCAGATCGAGTTCGATCAGATCGAGGCCGGCGTCCTGCGCGGCGACGAAGGAACGAAGGGTGTTCTCGGGCTCGACACCCATGACCCCGCGATGACCGATGGTAAGGAAGTTCAAGGTTCGACTCCGTTCCGTCGACGGCGGCTCGGCACGCGCGGAACGGGCGGACGCCGTCGTCCGCGCGGGCAGAGTCGCAGCCTAATGGCCCGGCCCGGCGATGAACCCGCACGTGCATGAGGCATACGGGTGCGTGGCGCGCGCCGGCTGGCCGGTATCCGCCCCCTCCGTCACCCTCGCGTGGGCGAGTCCTCGCATCCTTGACCGCTCCGCGGAACACCGTGCGGGCGCGGGGCCGGACTCGGCGGAAGTGAGCGTCGTCACTGTTTACGACAGGAAAAACATCGGCGACCAAGGGGTCGGACAGAATAATTTCCCGAGCAGGCTCTTGCTGGCTGAAACGGGGTATGCATACGGTGTCCTTACGCGAGCTTCTCCCGTGGAGGATGGGACATGACGGAAATTCTTGTGCAGGCGGGTACGGAGGAACAGGTTCCTTCGTCGACCAGGGTGGTTGAGCACCCGGCCTGGCCCGTGCTCAAGGATGCCGTGGAGCGGATCCGGCCATGGCAGTCCAAGGACGGATCGATCGACTTCGGGGCCGAGGGCGCCCCGGCCGAGGCCGACGCCGAAGCCGCCGTACGGCGTGTCGTCGACTCCGTCGAACAGCTGTCCCCGCTGCTCCCGCACGACGAGGCCTACCACCAGGCCCTGGTGAAGGACCTCTACCGCTGGGTCGAGGGCGGCTTCCAGGTGCCGGACTTCCTGGACTCCCTGCTGGCCTTCCAGCCCGCCGCGAACCGCGCGGACGGCCTGCAGCACCTGGTCGTCTTCCCGATGTACACGCAGAACGGCAACCTCGACCGCAACCTGGAGGCGGTCGTCCTGCGCATGGTCTGGCCGGACTGGCTGGCCGAGCTGGAGCGCACCCGCTACGACAACCCGCTGTTCTGCGGCATCACCTTCGAGGACTTCACCTCCGGCTACGACACCAACTCCGCGGTCCTCTTCCCCGAGACCATCGCCGTACGTGAGGCGCCGGAACGTTTCTCCTGGGGTGGCATCTTCTGCGACCGCGAGGCCGCCCGCTTCCGCCGGGTCACCGACGCGGCCGTCGACATCCTGGGCCTGAAGCTGCCCGAGGACATCGCCGCGATGGTCCACGACCAGAAGCGCTGCGAAGAGGCCTTCGTGCTGTGGGACATGGTCCACGACCGCACCCACAGCCACGGCGACCTGCCGTTCGACCCGTTCATGATCAAGCAGCGCCAGCCGTTCTGGATGTACGGCCTGGAGGAGCTGCGCTGCGACCTCACCGCCTTCAAGGAGGCCGTGAAACTGCAGGCCGACGGCGTGCCGCAGGCCCGCGACGTGCAGTACGCCGTGCTCTTCGACCGGATGTTCCGCTTCCCGGTCACCGGCGACCGCAACCGCAACTACGACGGCCTCGGCGGCCAGCTGCTCTTCTCCTACCTGCACAAGCACGACGTCGTCCGCTGGACCGACAACAAGCTCTCCATCGACTGGGAGCGCGCCCCGCAGGTCACCAACCAGCTCTGCGCCGAGATCGAGAAGCTCTACAAGGACGGCATCGACCGCCCGAAGCTGGTGCACTGGTTCGCCGGCTACGAGCTGGTCGCCACCTACCTCGCCCCGCACCCCGGCTCCAAGTGGGCCAAGGGCCCGGACGCCCTGGACCTGACCCAGCCGCCGCGCAAGCTCGTGGACGACGTGCTTCCGGACGAGTTTCCGCTGAGCATGTTCTACGAGGCCCTGTCCAAGAAGCTGAAGAATGTGATCGCCTCCACCAAGGGCATCACGGCGGACGGCGCCGAGCGGATCGCCGCGTGAGCGACCGCCTCAACGAGAACACTGCTTCAAAGGGGAAGAACGTGGCGAACAACGGGTCTCTCAGCAGTGCGGTGATCGCGGTGGCGGGCGCGGGCGGACCCGCCGGACATGCGACGCTGGTCCGGCTGGCCGAGGCCGGCGCCGTCGTCGTCGGCGCCGACAACAACCCCGAGCGCCTCGCGGAGGCCGTGGACGCGGCCCGCTACGCGGGCGGTGGCGCCACGGTGACCGGGGAGACGGTCGACCTGCTCGACCTGGACTCCGCCCGCGCCTGGGCCGACCGCATCGAGAAGGACCACGGTCGCATCGACGGCCTGGTGCACCTCGTCGGCGGCTGGCGCGGCAGCGCCAACTTCGCCGAGACCGACCTCGCCGACTGGGACCTGCTGGAAAAGCTGCTGATCCGCACCGTCCAGCACACCTCCCTCGCCTTCTACGACGGCCTGCAGCGCAGCGACCGCGGCCGCTACGTGCTGATCAGCGCCGCCGGGGCGTCCAAGCCCACCGCCGGCAACGCGGCGTACTCCGCGGCCAAGGCGGCCGCCGAGGCGTGGACGCTGGCCATGGCCGACGGTTTCCGCAAGGCGGGGGGCGAGGCCGGACCGAAGTCGGCGGCTACGATCCTGGTGGTGAAGGCGCTGGTGCACGACGCGATGCGCGCCGAACGCCCCAACGCGAAGTTCGCGGGCTTCACGGACGTCAAGGACCTCGCCGAGGCCGTCGAGGGCGTCTGGACCAAGTCCGCCGCCGAAGTGAACGGAAACCGTCTGTGGCTGACCGAGAAGCCGTGAACCCTCCCAAGACCGACGCGCGTCGCCACCACGACCCGCAGGTCCGCGGTTTCGCCAGTGACAACTACGCCGGTGTGCACGCGGAGGTGCTGGCGGCCGTGGCCCTGGCCAACGGCGGCCACCAGGTGGCGTACGGCGAGGACGCGTACACCGAGAACCTCCAGCGGATCATCCGCGGCCATTTCGGAGCCACCGCGGAGGCCTTCCCGGTCTTCAACGGCACCGGCGCGAACGTCGTCGCGCTCCAGGCGGTCACCGACCGCTGGGGCGCGGTGATCTGCGCCGAGAGCGCGCACATCAACGTCGACGAGGGTGGCGCGCCCGAGCGCATGGGCGGCCTGAAGCTGCTCACCGTGCCCACGCCGGACGGCAAGCTCACGCCCGAGCTGATCGACCGGCAGGCCTGGGGATGGGAGGACGAGCACCGCGCGATGCCGCAGGTCGTCTCGATCACCCAGAGCACGGAGCTGGGCACTCTCTACACGCCGGACGAGATCCGCGCGATCTGCGAGCACGCCCACGCGCACGGCATGAAGGTGCACCTGGACGGCTCCCGGATAGCCAACGCGGCCGCCTCCCTGAACGTGCCCATGCGGACGTTCACCAACGCGGTCGGCGTCGACATCCTCTCGCTGGGCGGCACCAAGAACGGCGCCCTCCTCGGCGAGGCGGTCGTGGTCATCAACCAGGACGCGGTGCGGCGGATGAAGCACCTGCGGAAGATGTCGATGCAGCTCGCCTCCAAGATGCGGTTCGTGTCGGTGCAGTTGGAGGCGCTGCTGGCGAAGGACCTGTGGCTGCGCAACGCCCGGCACGCCAACGAGATGGCCCAGCGGCTCGCCGAGGGCGTGCGCGCGGTGCACGGCGTGGAGATCCTCTACCCGGTGCAGGCCAACGGCGTCTTCGCGCGGCTCCCGCACGACGTGTCCGAACGCCTCCAGAAGCGCTTCCGTTTCTATTTCTGGGACGAGGCCGCCGGAGTGGTGCGCTGGATGTGCTCCTTCGACACCACCGAGGAGGACGTCGACGCCTTCGTGGCCGCGCTCAAGGAGGAGATGGCACGCTAGTCTCCACTCGTGCATAGGTATGCGGTCATCCGAAAAGTCATTGACTCTCGGTGATCGCATTCCTATGCTCTGCGGGCATGGAGCTCATCCAGAACACCGCCGATCTGTCCGCATACCTGGCCGCGGACGAGGTCATCGACCACCAGCATCCGGTGGTCCGGCAGACGGCCGAGCGGCTCGCCGCAGAGGTGGCCGACTCGTATGCCTATGCACAGGCCGCCTATGAATTCGTACGGGACACCATCCCGCACTCCGCTGACGCCGACGACCCGCGCCTCACCTGGCGCGCCTCGGACGTCATCGAGCGGCGCACCGGTATCTGCCACGCCAAGGCGCACGCACTGGCGGCCCTGCTGCGTGCGGAGGACATCCCGACGGCGCTGTGCTACCAACGGCTCACCCATGACGACGGCAGCGGCCATGTCGTGCACGGGCTGGTCGCCGTGCGCTTCGACGGGGCCTGGCACCGGCAGGATCCGCGCGGCAACAAGCCGGGTGTGGACGCCCGGTTCTCGCTGGACGGCGAGCGGTTGGCCTGGATCCCCGACCCCGAGGCCGGCGAGTTGGACTACCCGGTCCTCCACGCCCGACCGCACCCGGCCGTCCTCGGCGCCCTGCGGGCGGCCCCGGACCGTCCGCACCTCTGGCGAACGCTGCCCGACGCGCTCTGAGGCCGGGCGACGCCCCGGGGCGGGGAGGGGACGCCGGTGCCGGCGCCGTCCGGCACGCGGAGCGAACCCCCGTAGAGACAGCCCGGCGGCGGGCGCGCGCCCGCGCTGCGGGCCCGGAGTCCACGGCATCGAGCGAGGAAGCCGTGGACACGCGGAATCAGGGAGCCGCCGAGCGCGGTCGCGATTCCGCCGCGCCAGGGGGTCTGCGGTCGGCTGCTCAGGCCGCAACGCCCCGCGGGGGCCGTATCGTTGACCGGCGGTTCACCCCTCCGCTCGGCGGCCGGGGGGAGTGGTACCCGAGTCACCCGGCCACGGGCCGGCCGTCCCCATCGGGGACCGGCACCGTGCGCTGCCCCTGGTCAGGACCCGGCGGCGCGGCGCCGTCCTGCGGTACCGGTGCGGGGAAGCGGAGGCCGCGGGTTCGGGCACAGGTCCGGAGGCGAGTGCGCTGTCGCGGACGGGGCGGACCGGCCGTCGGTCCAGTGCGGTGCCGGGGGCGGCAGCTCCCCAAGGGGGCGGGGCTGTGGTGCTGACGGCCGTGCAACTCGCCAGTGGGCGGCGCCGTGCAGCCGACGCCTCTTCAGTTCCCCAAGGACGCGAGGAACGGCGCGAGCGGCCCCCATGGGTCCGCAGTCGAACCGTCCGCAGTGGACCCCGGCCGAACCACCGCAGGTCAGTACGCCTCGGCCGCCCGCAACTGCTCCGCCGTCGGCGCCGTACCCCCCAGGTGGTCGGGCAGCCACCAGGAGTCCTCGAGGCCCTTGGGGCGGCCCGGGTAGGCGCGCTGTGCGGCGTCCAGCAGCTCCTGGACGGCCTCGCGCAGCCGGCGAGTGATCGCGCCGGCGTACTGGTCGCGAGGAGCTTCGACCGCCTCACCGACCCGGATGGTCACGGGCAGGTGGCTGCGCTTGAAGTTGCGGGGCTGGCCCTTCGTCCACAGCCGCTGCGTGCCCCACACCGCCATCGGGACCAGCGGGACGCCGGCGTCCTGGGCGAGGCGGGCCGCACCGGACTTGAAGCTCTTCAGCGTGAACGACTGGGAGATGGTGGCCTCGGGGAAGACCCCGACGACCTCGCCGGAACGCAGCGAGTCCAGGGCGTGCGCGTAGGCCGCCTCGCCCTGCTTGCGGTCCACCGGGATGTGCTTCATGCCGCGCATCAGCGGACCGGAGATCCGGTGGCGGAAGACGGACTCCTTCGCCATGAAGCGCACCAGACGCTTCTGCGGCAGGGCCGCCAGGCCGCTGAAGATGAAGTCCAGATAGCTGATGTGATTGCTCACCAGCACGGCGCCGCCCGAGCGCGGGATGTTCTCCGACCCCTGGCAGTCGATCTTCAGGTCCCAGACCTTGAACAGCGTCTTGGCGAAACCGATGACGGGACGGTAGACCAGCTCTGCCATGGGCGGGGTGGACCCTTTCTGCTCTGCTCGGGAAAGGGGAACTCCCGGCGGGAGAGTTACGCAGCCGTAGGTTTACGGCGTCTCGCAGATCGTGCCCGAAGAACGGACGGGTAGCCAGTCCTGGTGCCTCGCGGCGGCGAGATCCTCGTCACGTCGGCCTACACCCCGCCTCGGACCTTTGATCCGCCTTTACTCAGCCCGTACTGTGGCCCTCTTCAGAAGCAGGAACATCTCGCACCCCAGGCAGTAGCCGAACGCCGCGTTCAGGAAGGCGGCGGCGAGTGCGGCCCCGGTCGCGGCGAGGCCCAGCCACTGCGGTCCCACGGTGAACCCGACAAGTCCGAACCCCGCGAACACCAGCCCCACGGCCTGGGCGAACCGCGGCGGTTCCGGCGCCTCGAACTCCTTCGGCGGTCCGAGCCGCGGCCGTACGGCCGTACGGAACGCCCAGCCGTACGGGGAGCTCTGCACGCCCGCGGCCGCGCCGAGCGCGAAGGCGAGCGTCTGCCAGCCCAGCACCCAGGGGTTCTGCAGGCTCAGGGCCACGGCCAGAACGGCCGTCGTCACAGCTGCCGCGAAGCGCGGCCCTCTCACGTCGATGTCCATGAATCCAGCATTCCGCAACCGAAACTCGTGCGGGAGGCGGGAATCTTTGCAGTCTCGTGAAGGGTTGAGCAGATGATGGCCGGACTGATGGTGTGCGTGGCGGTGCTCGTCGTGGCGAGCGCCGCGGGAGTGCTGCACAAGCGGCGGAGCGGGAGAGTGCGGGTGCGCGGGCGGGACGAGGGCAAGCGGCTGGAAGCGGCCGTCCTGGGTGGCGAACTCGGCGAACGGGCCACGCTGGTCCAGTTCTCCAGCGCCTTCTGCGCGCCCTGCCGGGCCACCCGGCGCGTCCTCGGCGAGGTCGCAGGAATGGTCCCCGGTGTGACCCACGTCGAGATCGACGCCGAGGCCCGTCTGGACCTCGTACGCGAACTGGGGATCCTGAAGACGCCCACCGTGCTCGTGCTCGACGCCGACGGACGGGTGGTGCGGCGCGCCACCGGCCAGCCTCGCAAGGCCGATGTCATCGCGGCCCTGGGGGAGGCGGTGTGAGGGGGCCTCAGGAGGCGCCGCGGTGTCTTCCGGATCCCGGACCGTGCTTGACTGCGCGCACCATCTATCGTCAGCCTGACCGTATGCCGACCGAACTCCTTCTCCATGGGCGGGTCCACGTCGACCTCGCCCGCACAGCGAGCGCCACCTGTCCGGACTGCTGAGCATCGACGGCCCGGCTCGCGACCTCCAGCAGAAGGACAGTTCCATGACGGCCTCGCCCGACCTCGGCACCGTTCAGCTCGCCTCCCCCGACCTGTTGCGCTCGACCTTCCGCCGGCACGCGGCCGGTGTGGCGGTGATCACCGCGCGCGGTGACGCCGGCCCGGTCGGCTTCACCGCCACCTCCCTCACCTCGGTGTCCGCCGAGCCCCCGCTCGTCTCCTTCGGCATCGGCACGGGCGCCTCCAGCTGGCCCGCCGTAGCCGAGACGGACCACGTCGGCATCCACATACTCGGCGAGCACCAGGGCGAGCTCGCCGCCACCTTCGCCCGCAGCGGCGCCGACCGCTTCGGCGCGCCGACCGTGTGGCGCGAGGGTCCGGAAGGCGTACCGGTGCTCGACGGCGTGCTCGCCTGGCTGGTCTGCCGGATCGTCGGCCGCGTGCCGGCCGGTGATCACCGGATCGTGCTCGCCGAGGTCGTCCTGGGCGACCCCTCCGGCACCGGCCGGCCGCTCCTCTACCACCAGGGACGCTTCAACGGCCTGCGGGATTGATCACGGCCGCGTTGGGGTGCCCCCTCCTGCGAAGCCGTCGAGTTCCGGTTACGCTGCGTTGCGAAGGTCACAGTTCAAAGCGCTTGCTTAGCGGGCAGGGAATGGGTGTACTGGCGAGTAATATTTCGGTCGGAGCGCGCGGACGCCCCGACCGGGATCGGCCGCTTGAGGCGCCTATGCTGCCTGCAAGAGGCAGCCCGGAAATGACGATGCAGTAGGAGAGCCGGCGTGAGCTTGAGGATCGTTGTCACTGTGAAGTACGTGCCCGACGCCACTGGCGACCGGCACTTCGCCGATGACCTGACCGTCGACCGCGACGACGTGGACGGTCTGCTCTCCGAGCTGGACGAGTACGCGGTCGAGCAGGCCCTCCAGATCGCGGAGGACGCGGACGACGCCGAGGTCACCGTCCTGACGATCGGCCCGGAGGACGCCAAGGACGCGCTGCGCAAGGCGCTGTCCATGGGGGCCGACAAGGCCATCCACGTCGAGGACGACGACCTGCACGGCACCGACGCCATCGGCACCTCCCTGGTGCTGGCCAAGGCGATCGAGAAGGCCGGCTTCGACCTGGTCGTCTCCGGCATGGCCTCCACCGACGGCACCATGGGTGTCGTGCCGGCGCTGGTCGCCGAGCGCCTGGGCGTCCCGCAGGTCACCCTGCTGTCCGAGGTCTCCGTCGAGGACGGCGTGGTCAAGGGCCGTCGTGACGGCGACGCCGCCTCCGAGCAGCTCGAGGCCTCGCTCCCGGCGATCGTATCCGTGACCGACCAGTCGGGCGAGGCGCGCTACCCGTCCTTCAAGGGCATCATGGCCGCCAAGAAGAAGCCGGTGGAGTCCTGGGACCTGTCCGACCTCGAGATCGAGGCCGAAGAGGTCGGTCTGGAGGGCGCGTTCACCAAGGTCGAGGCCGCGAACCAGCGCCCGGCCCGCACGGCCGGCACCATCGTCAAGGACGAGGGCGAGGGCGGCAAGCAGCTCGCTGAGTTCCTCGCGGGCCAGAAGTTCATCTAAGGCTCCGCAGTCGCTGACCGCCCCTCAACTTTCTTTTCGCAGGAGAGCAATCCCATGGCTGAAGTCCTCGTCTACGTCGACCACGTGGACGGTGCCGTCCGCAAGCCCACCCTGGAGCTGCTGACCCTGGCCCGCCGCATCGGCGAGCCCGTCGCCGTCGCCCTCGGCAACGGCGCCGCCGACACCGCCGCCACCCTCGCCGAGCACGGCGCGGTGAAGGTCCTCACCCACGACGCCTCCGAGTACGCCGAGTACCTGGTCGTGCCGAAGGTGGACGCCCTGCAGGCCGCCTACGAGGCCGTCTCCCCGGCCGCCGTTCTCGTTCCCTCCTCCGCCGAGGGCAAGGAGATCGCCGCCCGCCTGGCGCTGCGCATCGGCTCCGGCATCATCACCGACGCCGTCGACCTGGAGGCCGGCGACGAGGGCCCGGTGGCCACCCAGTCGGTGTTCGCCGCGTCCTTCACCACCAAGTCCCGTGTCACCAAGGGCACCCCGGTCATCACGGTCAAGCCGAACTCGGCCGCCGTGGAGGCCGCCCCGGCCGCCGGCGCGGTCGAGGCACTGCCCGTCACCTTCTCCGAGAAGGCGACCGGCACGAAGGTCACCGGCCGTACGCCGCGTGAGTCGACGGGCCGTCCGGAGCTGACCGAGGCCGCGATCGTGGTCTCCGGTGGCCGTGGCGTCAACGGCGCGGAGAACTTCTCGATCATCGAGGCCCTCGCCGACTCCCTCGGTGCGGCCGTCGGTGCCTCGCGTGCCGCGGTGGACGCGGGCTGGTACCCGCACACCAACCAGGTCGGCCAGACCGGCAAGTCGGTCTCGCCGCAGCTGTACATCGCCAACGGCATCTCGGGTGCGATCCAGCACCGTGCCGGTATGCAGACCTCCAAGACGATCGTGGCCGTCAACAAGGACGCCGAGGCCCCGATCTTCGAGCTGGTCGACTACGGCGTCGTCGGCGACCTCTTCGACGTCGTCCCGCAGCTGACCGAGGAGATCAAGGCCCGCAAGGGCTGAGTCCCTTCCCTGCCTCACGAGGCCCCTGTGACCGGCGCGGTCGCAGGGGCCTCGGTGCATCCTGGAGACGGCACCCCGGGTGCCGGCCAGGGTGCGAGCGGGTGTTGACCAGCGGGAACCATGCCGGATAACTTCATTCTACGGATTGTTGATTCCGTAGAGCGGAAAATTGGAGGGTGTGGGATGGGTCAGCAGGAGAAGGTGGCGACGAGCCTCGCGGGCGCCGTCAGCGAGGAGATCAGCGCCTCCCTGGCACGGGTCGACGCGGAGCTGGAGCGCCGCTACCCCGGGGACCCCGGCACCCGGCAGCCCGTCCACACCGTCTATGTCCCCGGTGACGCCTTCGCCGCCGACACCATCCGTTCCTGGGGCGACCGGGCCCTCGCCGCTCTCGACGAACACGCCCCGGACGCCGCCTCCTTCGCGGCCGTCCTCGGTCTGTCCGACGAACTCGCCGAGCCGGTCTACTCCCGGGTCCGCGCCAAGCTGGAACGCGAGCCGATCGAAGACCTGCGCGTCGACTTCGAGGACGGCTACGGCCCCCGCCCGGACGCCGAGGAGGACGCGACGGCGGCCCGCGCCGCCCGCCTGATCGCGCAGGCGTACCGGGACGGCACGGCGGCGCCGTACATGGGCATCCGCATGAAGTGCATGGAGGCCGCGGTACGCGACCGGGGCATCCGCACCCTCGACGTCTTCCTCACCGGCCTGATCGAGGCGGGCGGCCTGCCGGAGGGCCTGGTGCTGACCCTGCCGAAGGTGACGTACCCCGAGCAGGTCACCGCGTTCGCTCGGCTGCTGGAGGCCTTCGAGAAGGTGCACGGCCTGGACGCCGGCCGGCTCGGCTTCGAGATCCAGATCGAGACCAGCCAGTCCATCCTCGCCACCGACGGCACCGCCACCGTGGCCCGGATGATCCAGGCCGCCGAGGGCCGCGCGACCGGACTGCACTACGGCACCTTCGACTACAGCGCCTGCCTCGGCGTCTCCGCCGCCTACCAGGCCGGCGACCACCCGGCCGCCGACCACGCCAAGGCGGTCATGCAGGTCGCCGCCGCGGGCACCGGCGTACGCGTCTGCGACGGCTCCACGAACGTCCTGCCCGTCGGCCCGGCGGAGAAGGTCCACGACGCCTGGCGGCTGCACTACGGCCTCACCCGGCGCGCCCTGGCCCGCGCCTACTACCAGGGCTGGGACATGCACCCCGGCCACATCCCGACCCGCTACGCCGCCGTCTTCGCCTTCTACCGCGAGGGTTTCGAGCAGGCCGCCGGCCGTCTCGCCCGGTACGCCCACCGGGCCGGTGGCGACGTCATGGACGAGCCCGCCACCGCCAAGGCCCTCAGCGGCTATCTGCTGCGCGGCCTGGACTGCGGCGCGCTCGACATCGCCGAGGTCGCCCGCCTCACCGGCCTGACCCGCGCCGACCTGGAGGGCTTCGCGGCGCCCCGGCGCGGTGGCCTGACCGCCTCCGCGAAGTAGAGGTACCGGACCGGCCACAGGGCCCCCGGCCGGGATACGGACCGTCGCCGCAGCCCCGTACGTCGGACGCCCCCCATCGACCGGTGGACGCGACAGGGGACGACACGCGAACGGGGCGGCGGTGTCTTCGGGGAGCAGGGGCCGAAGGAGTACGGGCGAACGGACGACGACCGGCCGGCTGCCACCGCGTCACCGCACGGCTCGGACGCGCGGCATGGGCGTGGTCCGGCGCGCCGTGGACGAGGCCCTCGGCCGCGAGGTCGCCCTCAGGGGACCGCACCCCTACACCGACGCCGCCGGGCCCGAACTGCCCGAGCTCCGGCTGCCCATGCAGCGGACGGGATTCCGCGAGGATTTCGGTGAGCAGGGCACGCGGGTCGCCGGGAGGGCGGCGCGGCGCACCGGTGCCGTTGCGGAGCGCGGCCCGCCGGTCGACGCAGGCGTACGCGCCGGTGAGCGCCGAGCCGTCCCGCGGCTCGATCCGTACATCCGGAGCGGGTGTCCAGGACCGCCGGAAGGGGTGCGCCGGCGTCGATCACGTTCCAGCCGGCCGACGAACAACTCCCGTACGCACAGCGGGAACTTGACGGGGATGCGGAGACATGGCCGGGCGGCTGACGTGCGCCGAGACGCCGACGTCGGTCCCGGGCACCGGCGACCGCATCGTGGGCGCCGGGGAGTCGTTCCCGAACCCGACCATTTTGTACCGCAGTTGGCCGCGCCAGGAGTTGGCGCCGACGGCGAGCACGGGCGCCCCCTCGTCGCACACCAGGCGCTCCAGCGGGGAGCATCCGGTCGCCGGCGAGCAGCCCGGGGTCGGCGGGCCGGGCGCCGGGACAGGTGAGCGGATGGTCGCGGGGAGCGCGGCCAGTCCCGGCTCCCCCGGGGCGCGGCCGGTTGCCGGCGGATCAGTCGGCCGGCGGCAGCTCGCCCGAGCCGCGCGTGATCAACCGGGTGGACAGCTCGATGCGCTCCGGCGCGACGAGCCCGCCGTCCAACCGGCGGAAGAGGCGCTCGGCGGCGGTCCGGCCGAGGGCGGCCGCGTCCTGGGCGACCACCGTGACGCCCGGCTGGAGCAGATCGGCCAGCTCGATGTCGTCGAAGCCGACGAGGGCGACCCGGCGGGCGTGCTCGGCCAGGACCCGGATCACGGTGACCGTCACCCGGTTGTTGCCCGTGAAGATCGCGGTGACCGGCTCGGGCCCGGTGAGCATCTCCTCCGCCGCGCGGCGCACCCGCTCCGGATCCGTCTGCCCGAGGGACATCCAGGCGTCCTCGACCGGTATCCCCGCGTCCTCCATCGCCGCCCGGTAGCCGCGCAGGCGCTCGGCGGCGGTGTGGATGCGGGGCATGTCGCCGATGAAGCCGATCCGGCGGTGGCCGTGCGCGATGAGATGGGCGACGCCGTCCCGGGCACCGCCGTAGTTGTCGGACAGGACCACGTCGGCGTCGATCCGCCCGGCCGGACGGTCCACGAACACGGTGGCCACGCCCGCCCTGATCTCCGGTTCGAGGTACCGGTGGTCGTCTCCGGCCGGGATGACCACCAGCCCGTCCACCCGCCGTGCGCACAACGCCAGCGCCAGCTCCTGCTCGCGCTCCGGGTCCTCGGCGCTGGACCCGTTGATCAGCAGGGCGCCATGAGCCCGGGCGACCTCCTCCACGGCGCGGCTGAGCGGGCCGTAGAAGGGGTCGGCGAGATCCTCCAGGACGAGGCCGATGCTGGCCGTACGGCCCTTGCGCAGCACCCGGGCGCTGTCGTTGCGGCGGAAGCCGAGGGCCTCGATCGCCTCCTGCACCCGGCGTTCGGTGTCCGGGGTGACGCCGGGCTCGCCGTTGACCACCCGGGAGACCGTCTTCAGCCCGACCCCGGCCCGCGCCGCCACGTCCTTCATGGTGGGGCGGTTGCCGTAACGGCTGCCGGGGAGGCTGTCTGCGCGGCGGGTGGTCTCGGGCACGATGCGGCGTCCTGTCCTGTCGTCCGTCTCGGCCACGGAACCGATGCGTCCGGGGTGGTGCGGCGGTGCGCGCGAGACGGTGTGCCCCGGGTAGTGCGCCGATCCGTGGTTTGTATGAGGATGTGGCGTCGAGCATAGAGCCTGGACAACGTTGTCAGATGCGCGAGAGACTGTCCACCGCTGTCTGTCGGCCTGCGCGCTCACCGCTCGACCGGCTGCCACTTTGGTTTGCACGCTTCAACGGGGAGATCTGACTCTGATGCACACCGACCTCGTCGCGGCCCTGGACATCGGCGGCACCAAGATCGCCGGCGCGCTCGTGGACGGCGACGGACGGATCCTGGCGCGGGCCCAGCGTGGCACGCCTGCCCAGCACGACGGGGAAACGGTCATGGGGGCCGTCGAGCAGGTGCTCGGCGACCTCGCCGGTTCGCCGCTGTGGGACCGTGCGGTCGCCCTCGGTATCGGCAGCGCCGGCCCGGTGGACGCCTCGGCGGGCACCGTCAGTCCGGTGAACGTGCCGGGCTGGCGTGACTTCCCGCTGGTCGAGCGGGTGCGCTCGGCCACCGGCGGCCTCCCGGTCGAGCTGATCGGCGACGGCGTCGCGATCACCGCGGCCGAGCACTGGCAGGGCGCCGCCCGCGGCCATGACAACGCGCTGTGCATGGTGGTGTCGACCGGTGTGGGCGGCGGCCTGGTCCTGAACGGGCAGCTGCACCCCGGCCCGACCGGCAACGCCGGGCACATCGGTCACATCAGCGTCGACCTCGACGGCGATCCGTGCCCGTGCGGCTCGCGCGGCTGCGTGGAGCGGATCGCCAGCGGGCCGAACATCGCCCGTCGCGCCCTGGCACAGGGCTGGCGTCCCGGCCCCGACGGCGACACCTCGGCCGCCGCGGTGGCCGAGGCCGCGCGCGCGGGCGACCCGGTGGCCGTGGCCTCCTTCGAGCGCGCGGCACAGGCTCTGGCCGCCGGCATCGCGGCCACCGCGACCCTGGTGGAGATCGACATCGCGGTGATCGGCGGGGGCGTCGGCAAGGCGGGCGATGTCCTCTTCCGGCCCCTGTGCAAGGCACTCACCGACTACGCGACCCTGTCCTTCGTCCAGCGCCTGACGGTCGTGCCCGCCCAGATGGGCACCGACGCCGGCCTGGTCGGCGCCGCAGCAGCCGCGCTGGCCCGCAAACCGGACGCGACGGCGGGGGTCTGACCCCTTGACGGGGGGCGAGCGCAGGTCCCGGGGGCGGGTGCGAGGTGTGTGTCGGGGCCCTTCGCGCGCCCGGGGCCCTGGCCCGGCCGTGGGTCCGAAGCGGAGCACGACCGGTTCGCGGCACGGGTTCTGTGACGGCGGCTGGGCCGTGCTCGTGGGGTCGCGGCTCAGGCGCGTGTGCGGGACGGCCGCCGGGCCGGTGACGGGGCTTGCGCGGTTCGTGCCCTCGCCACCGGGTCCCGGGCAGCCGATTCAGCAACTGAGGCGCGCGTCCGCCCAGTCCGCGTGGTCGGAGTCGTTGCCGTCTCCCGCGTCGGTGACGACGAGGTCGATCACTTGGGCGCCGGTGACGTCGGCGGTGAGGGGCTGGGCGGGCATCGTGTTGGTCAGGGTGCCGGTCGAGGCGACCTTTCTGCCGTCCGCCCAGATCTCGAAGGCGACGGTGCCCTTCGTGCCCTTCTCGTCGTCGACGCCGACGTCCGCCGTGACCCTCGCGCAGGCCCTGCCGGTGTAGAAGGCCACGTCGCTCGGTGCGTGCACGCCGAGGCCCTTGGCGTACACCGCGCCTCCGATGGTGATCGGGTGGCCGTCGCCCGCGGCGCTCTCCCCGTTGCTGGTGTCGCGCTCCACCGGCCCCCAGCCGCTGGTCGCCGACAGCCAGGTGAGGTCACTGACGTACGACGTCCCGGTCGGCGGTCGTACCACCACGGAGGCGGTCAGCGGGACGGTGCTGGTGACGCGTTGCCCGGCCGGTGAGCGGTAGCGCGTCTGGAGCGTGAGGCCGTAGGAGCCGGTCGGTGTTCCGGCCGGCGCGCTGACGCTCCAGTCGGTGCGCAGGGTCCTGCCGGTGGCGAGGGCATCAGCCGTGGTCGGCGAGGCGGGCCGTACGGTCCACCCGTCGGGGCCGGTCAGGGACACGGACACCCGGCGTGCGGGGGTGCGGCCGAGGTCGGTGACGGTGCCGGTCAGCGTGGCCGGGGTACCGGCCTCCAGCAACGGGCTGCCGTCCAGGCCCAGTTCGGCGGCGGGCGGGTACGCGGCCCAGTGGGGGTCGGCCGAGACGCGCAGCAGGACCGTGCCGTGGGCGGGGACGGTGGCCGCGATCGTGCCGGCCGTGTTGTAGCTGCTGTGCCGCCACAGGTCCCGCAGGGTGTAGCCGGGCGCGTCGGGCAGGCCGACGGCGGCCGCGCCGGTGGCGATCCGCTGCGCGGTGCCGGACTCGTTGAAGAGGGCCACCGCCCGGCTGCCGTCCTTCATCTCCTTGGCGATCACCCAGCGTCCGCCCGAGGAGGAGACGACGGTGCCCTGCTTGCCCAGCGGGTCCTGGTCGACGGCGATGACCTCCTTGTTGGCCAGGACGTCGAAGGTCGCCTGGGAGGCCGTGCGCAGGTCGGTGCCGATGAGCAGCGGCGCCGCCATGACCGACCAGAGGGAGAAGTGCGAGCGGTACTCCGTGTCCGTCATGCCGCCGTTGCCGACCTCCAGCATGTCGGGGTCGTTCCAGTGGCCGGGTCCGGCGTACGGCGCGAGCGGGAGGTTCTGCTTCAGGATCGACAGCATCGAACCCCAGTTGTCGCTGATGTCCCCGGTGGTGCGCCACAGGTGGCCGACGTCGGAGGCCCATTCCCAGGGCTTGTTCTCCCCCCATTCGCAGATGCTGTAGACGATGGGCCGCCCCGTCGCCTTGAGCGCGTCGCGCATGGTCGTGTAGCGCTGTTCGGCGTCGACACCCTGGTTGTTGCAGTTGTCGTACTTCAGGTAGTCCACCCCCCAGTCGGCGAACTGCCGCGCGTCGCTGTACTCGTGGCCGAGCGCGCCCGGAAAGCCCGCGCTGTTGCAGGTCTTGGTGCCGGCGCTGGTGTAGATGCCGAGTTTGAGCCCCTTCGAGTGGACGTAGTCGGCGACGGCCTTGATGCCGTCGGGGAAGCGGGCCGGGTCGGGCACCAGCTTGCCGTCGGCGTCGCGCTGCGGCAGCGCCCAGCAGTCGTCCAGGTTGACGTACTGATAGCCGGCGTCCTTCAGGCCCTTCCGCACGAAGAGGTCGGCGATGCCCTTGACCATGTTCTCGTCGAAGTCGGCGCGGCAGTGCGTGGAGTTCCAGTTGTTGAAGCCCATCGGCGGGGTGAGGGCGAGTCCGTCGGCGAGGGCGGGCGCGGCGGCGGGGTTCTGGCCGGGGACGGCCAGGGCGGGGGTGGCGAGGCCCGCCGCGCACAGCAGGCCTGCGGTGAGTGCTCCGAGCAGTCTTCGTGGTGCCGTGCGGGTCGTGCGGGTGTGAGGGTGACGCATCGTTGACGTTCCTCCGACTCGCGAAAGGTGGCTGACGAGAAGGCGTTTGCCTGGGTGCCACGTGTGGGTCAGCTGTGCGCGTTTACGGTAGGACCTGTCGGACTCTGTTGGAAGGGGGAGCCTCTATTGTTCGATACTGCGTCAAAGGCCTTGACAGTTCGGCCCTTTCACCCTGGGAGTTCACATGGTGTTCGGATGTGTTGGCTTGTACGGGCCTGTGTGTCGTCGTCGACCCGGTCCCAGCCGGGCAGCGGCGGCTGGGGCCACGCGGGCGGGAGCGGCAGGGGGGCGGCCCGGGTCGTCCTCAGCGTGTAGGCCGGAGTCCGTCCGCTGAGCCGGCCGACCACCTGGTGCCCGGCCCCGGCGACCTAGGGGCCCTCCACGGCGACGGTCCAGCGCCGGCCGAGGTCCACGGCCTCCACCGAGGCGAGCGGAAAGCCTGGGTACGCAGCGTGGTGAGGGTGTCGTCCAGCGCCCAGGAGACGTATGCGTCGGGCCACTGCCCGGTGCAGTGGTCGAGCCGTCGCACCCGGGCCCGGCCGGCGGGCGGCCCCGGCTGCCGGGCGAGGCGCTCGTGGCGGTCGCGGGCGTGCTCGCGGCGCGGCAGGCATGCGACACGCTCAGGGTGCCGGGAGACGAGGGCCCGGGGCACCCGCGGCCACACCCCGTGGTGGCCTCGGCGGAAAGCGTGCCCACCAGACCGGACATGGTGGCGTTGACGTCGCGCACGGCTCCCGCGTCGCCCTGCGCTTCCACGTGCTTGCGACCGTCGGACTTCTCCATGCGCTCTCCCACCAGGACGGTAGCCCGACTCGTCCGCTCGCGGGTATCCGCGTGACCCCTGGCCCGGTCCGTAGTTGATCAGCGCATGAAGAAGCGCAGCATGCTCGCCATCGCCACTCTGGCCACCGGATTCATCGTGGCCGCCATCACCCCCTCCCACGCGGCGGACGACGATTCCCTCGCCGACTTCCCCGTCCTCAGCACCCTCGACTCGGTGGCCCAGTTGGTGGGCCAGGGCGGCTTCGCCGTCGACGACGACGCCCCAAAGGCCCAGAAGTAGGTTCCGCGGCAGACGGTGGGTGTGCCGTTCGCCCGTTGCTCGCGTGCCGGTGTCCCTGTCCCAGGGGCACCGGCACCCCCGTTCCGGCGCCCTCACCGGGGCGGGGTTTCCGTGGCAGGGTGGAGCGGGCAAGCCTCAGGGGGCCAACACAAGAGGGGGAGTCCGTGACCGTCGTCTGGATCAACGGCGCGTTCGGTGCGGGGAAGACCACCACCGCACGGGAACTGATCGACCTGATCCCGAACAGCGCGCTCTTCGACCCCGAGATCGTCGGCGGGATGCTCACCCGCCTCCTGCCGGCCAAGCGCCTCGCCGAGGTCGGCGACTTCCAGGACCTGCCGATCTGGCGCCGCCTCGTGGTCGACACGGCGGCCGCGATGCTCGCCGAACTGGGCGGGACTCTCGTGGTGCCGATGACCCTGCTCCGCCAGGAGTACCGCGACGAGATCTTCGGTGGCCTCGCCGCCCGCCGGATCCCCGTGCACCATCTGCTGCTCGCCCCGGCTGAAACGATCCTGCGTGAGCGGATAGCCGGGCGGGAGGTCCCGCCGGACCTGCCCGACGGCGAGATACGGCTGCGGCAGTGGGCCTACGACCACATCGAGCCCTACCGTGCCGCCCTCGCCTCCTGGCTCACCGCCGACGCCCACCTCGTGGATACCAGCTCCCTCACCCCGTACGCCACGGCCGTCCGCATCGCCGACGCCGTCGGCAGCGGTGCCGTACCGGCGTGCGACATCGTGCAGACCCCCGAGCCGACCGCCGAGACGCTCGCCGCCGGGGTGCTGCTCTTCGACGAGGACGACCGGGTGCTGCTCGTGGACCCCACCTACAAGCCCGGCTGGGAGTTCCCCGGCGGAGTGGTGGAGCGTGGCGAGGCGCCGGCCCGCGCCGGGATGCGCGAGGTCGCCGAGGAGACCGGGATACGACTGCGCGAAGTGCCCCGGCTGCTCGTGGTGGACTGGGAACGGCCGGTGCCGCCCGGCTTCGGCGGACTGCGGCTGCTCTTCGACGGCGGCCGGCTGGAGTCCGGCGAGGCGTCCCGGGTGCTGCTGCCCGGTCCGGAGCTGCGAGCCTGGCGCTTCGCCACCGAGGAGGAGGCTGCCGACATGCTGCCCCCGGTCCGCTACGAGCGGCTGCGCTGGGCCTTGCGCGCCCGCGAACGCGGCTCGGCGCTCTATCTGGAGGCGGGCGTACCGGTCGGCTGACCGCAGCCACGGCACGAGCCGCGGTGGAGGCCGAACGGGACCGGGCCGGCGGTACTCGCTGGACGAAGACGGGCGGGCCGCCACCTGGATCCGTGCGGATCGTCCGCAGGTACCTACCCGGGCCGTGGACGGGCCGACGCAGCCGGTGCGCGACGAGGCGGCCGCCGGGAGTCACCTCCCGTGCTCAGGCCACGCCCGCCGCCTCGCGCAGGGCGGTGGCGGCGCCGCCCACGACCGCGTCCCCGTGTCCGAAGCACGCCACGTCCGCGTCCAGGTCCGCCAACCGCACAAGTGAGGCGAGGAGTTGCGGGCGGTCGAGGTTGAGCACCCCGGGGATCACCGATCCGTCGACCGGCGAGGCCGCCACCGTGTCCCCGGTGAACAGCACGCCCTGCCCGGGCAGGAACAGCGCGATGCTGCCGTCGGTGTGCCCCGGCACGTGGATCACCCGGGCGCCTCCGCCGAAGTCGAGCATGCCGCCGTCGGACACGCCGGTGACCGCGGCGGGCGGTACCGGCGTGCCGACGGGGAGGAGTGCGGCCGCCGCGGCGTGGATCGGCAGCTCCCACTCCTCGAGACGCGGTGGCGGACCCTGCAGCTCACCGCGTACGAACGGCGCGTCGAGAGGGTGGGCCAGCACCTGCGCGCCGCTCAGCGCCGCGAACTCGCCCGCTCCGCCCACGTGATCCTCGTGGAAGTGGGTCAGCACGATCCGCCGCACGTCCCCGGGCGCACGTCCGAGTGCCGTGACCGCGTCGGCGATCGCGGGGCCGGCACCGATCGGGCCGGCGTCGATCAGCGTCAACGCGTCGTCGTCATGCCAGAGATACGCCTGGCCGACGGTGAAACGCAGGAGGTGGAGCCGGGGGAGCAGTTCGATGACGTCCATGCGCCGACCGTAGGCGGCGCCCCCGCCGTGGGCGAGGGCGCTCTGCCGGCGGCAGAAGGGTTCAGCCCGCCGCGTAGTTGCGCAGGAACAGCGCCTCGGCGACCGACAGCCGCTCCAGCTCCTGCGGGTGGACGCTCTCGTTGACCGCGTGGATCTGCGCCTCCGGCTCGCTCAGGCCGATGAGCAGGATCTCCGCCCGCGGGTACAGCCCGGCGAGGGTGTTGCACAGCGGGATGGAGCCGCCCTCGCCGGCGTACTGCATGGCCTCACCCGGGTAGGCGACCGCCATCGCGTCGGCCATCGCCTGGTAGGCCGGGCTCGTGGCGTCGGCGCGGAAGGCCTGGCCCTGGCCGATCTGCTCGGTGGTGACCCGGGCACCCCACGGGGTGTGAGCCTCGATGTGCGCCTGGAGCAGCTTGGTGGCCTCCGCGGCGTCCACGCCCGGCGGCACTCGCAGGCTGATCAGCGCGCGGGCGCCGGAGTGCACGGACGGGGTGGCGCCGACGACCGGCGGGCAGTCGATGCCGAGGACGGTGACGGCCGGACGGGCCCAGAGGCGGTCGGCGACCGAGCCGTCGCCGATGAGCCCGACCCCGTCGAGCACCTTGGCGTCCGTGCGGAACTGCTCCTCGGTGTACTCCAGGCCGTCCCAGGTCCCCGTGGCGTCCAGGCCGTCGACCGTCGTCGAGCCGTCCTCGGCGCGCAGCGAGTCCAGCACGCGGATCAGGGCGGCGAGCGCGTCCGGGGCGGCGCCGCCGAACTGGCCGGAGTGCAGGTTGCCCGCGAGGGTGTCGATCCCCACGCGGACCAGGGTCATGCCGCGCAGCGTGGTGGTCACCGTCGGCAGGCCGACGCGGAAGTTGCCCGCGTCGCCGATGACGATGGTGTCGGCCTCCAGCAGCTCGGGGTGTTCGTCGGCGTACCGCTCCAGGCCGCCCGTGCCCTGCTCCTCGGAGCCCTCGGCGATGACCTTGACGTTCACCGGGACGCCGCCGTTCGCCTTCAGCGCGCGCAGCGCGAGCAGGTGCATGATCACGCCGCCCTTGCAGTCGGCGGCCCCGCGGCCGTACCAGCGGCCGTCGCGCTCGGTCAGCTCGAACGGCGGGCTGGTCCAGCCGGCCTCGTCCAGCGGTGGCTGCACGTCGTAGTGCGCGTAGAGAAGAACCGTTTTCGCGCCCTCCGGGCCCGGCAGGTAGCCGTAGACGGACTGCGTGCCGTCCGGGGTGTCGAGCAGGGCCACGTCGACGAAGCCCTCGGCGCGCAGCGCGTCGGCTATCCAGCTCGCGGCGGCCTCGCTCTCGCTCTTCGGGAACTGCGCGAAGTCCGCCACCGACTTGAAGGCCACGAGCTCGGCCAGCTCCGCCTTGGCCCGGGGCAGCAACGAGGCGACGGTCTCGGCGACCGGATTCGACGACATGGGCACGCTCCTCGTGGGTGCGACGTTGAACAGCTTGAACAGGGTATGTGCCCCGATACTCCCACAGTGGCCTGCGACGACGACCGCCGTAGGATGCGAGGGACACTACGGCAGCGGCTTGATCGGAGCAGTAGACCATCGTGAGCGGCGAGAACTCTTCGGCGGACGACGTGCAGCGGGTGTGGGACGTCGTCGTGGTGGGCGCGGGACCCGCGGGGGCCTCGGCCGCCTACGCGGCGGCGGTCGCGGGACGGCGTGTGCTGTTGCTGGAGAAGGCCGAGTTGCCCCGCTACAAGACCTGCGGCGGCGGCATCATCGGCCCCTCGCGCGACGCGCTGCCCCCGGGCTTCGAGCTTCCCTTCCGTGACCGGGTGCACGCGGTCACCTTCTCGAACAACGGCCGCTTCACCCGCACCCGCCGCTCCAAGCAGATGCTGTTCGGGCTCATCAACCGGCCGGAGTTCGACCAGCAGCTCGTCGAGCACGCCCAGAAGGCGGGCGCGGAGCTGCGTACGGGCGTCTCGGTGCAGCGGGTCGAGCAGCACGGCTCGGCGGTCCCGGACCGGCGCACGGTCGCGGTCGTCCTCCAGGGCGGCGAGACGGTGCTGGCCCGCGCGGTCGTCGGCGCCGACGGCAGCGCCAGCCGCATAGGAGCGCACGTCGGGGTGAAGCTGGACCAGGTGGACCTCGGCCTGGAGGCGGAGATCCCGGTCCCGGACTCGGTCGCCGAGGACTGGAAGGGGCGGGTCCTCATCGACTGGGGCCCGATGCCGGGCAGTTACGGCTGGGTGTTCCCGAAGGGCGACACCCTGACGGTGGGAGTGATCTCCGCGCGTGGTGAAGGCGCCGCCACGAAGCGGTACTTGGAGGACTTCGTCGCCCGCCTCGGCCTGTCCGGCTTCGAGCCGGCCATCTCCTCCGGCCACCTGACCCGCTGCCGCGCCGACGACTCGCCCCTGTCCCGGGGCCGGGTGCTGGTCTGCGGTGACGCGGCCGGGCTGCTCGAGCCGTGGACCCGCGAGGGCATCTCCTTCGCGCTGCGTTCGGGCCGGCTGGCGGGGGAGTGGGCGGTGCGCGTCGCCGAGGCGCACGACGCGGTCGACGCCCGGCGCCAGGCACTGAACTACGCGTTCGCGATCAAGGCGGGGCTCGGGGTCGAGATGAGCGTCGGCAAGCGCATGCTGGCGGCGTTCGAGAAGCGTCCCGGCCTCTTCCACGCGGCCCTCACCGGCTTCCGTCCGGCGTGGAGGGCGTTCCGGGACATCACCCAGGGTTCGACCTCGCTGGGCGAGCTCGTCCGCTCCCACCCGTTCGCCCAGCGCGCCCTGACCGCGCTGGACCGGGGGCAGGCCGTCCCGGCGGAGGAACCCGCCGGTTCGTGACGGCTCGGTTCGTCGCGGTCGAGGTCCTCGCGGTTCAGCTCGTGACGGCGATCCGGAAGACCGGGTGGTCGCCGGCGCAGGCGATGATCTCCTCGTCGGAGGACTTGGCGGTCACCCCGGCGAAGTACTGGTTGACCTCCCAGCCCCACTTCTCCAGATAGGTCCGCAGGACGGGGAGCTTCTCGGCGTCGGGAAGCTCCACGGCGGTGAAGGTGCGCGTCTTGCGCCCGACGCGCAGCTCGCCGCCGCCGGCGGCCCGCATGTTCCGCACCCACTGCGAGTGGCCGCGCGCCGAGACCAGGTACTGCCCGCCGTCGTAGGTGTGCGGGTTCACCGGAATGCGCTGCATCTGGCCGCTCTTGCGGCCCCGGACGGACATCTCGGCGGTGCCCGCGAAGCTGACGCCGTGCCGGGCGAGCCAGCCGATGACGCTGTTCATGCGGACGTTCATCGGGCTGCCCTTGAGGTAGTACGGCGAAGAAGACGACGACATGGTGACCCCCACGGTTTTGGAGAGCGGTGCTCTCGGTTGGCTCCAGTGTGGGGTATCCCGCCATGAGAAAGCAAGAGCAGTGCTCTCTTTTGTGTGCACCGCTCTCCTCCGTGGCACACTGCTGACATGAGCACCCCGCAGGGCGCCCGCGCACGGGCCAGGACCGAAGTCACCGCCGCCATCAAGGAAGCGGCCCGCAGGCAGCTGGCGGAGGAAGGCGCGGCCAAGCTCTCGCTGCGGGCCGTCGCCCGCGAACTGGGCATGGTCTCCTCGGCCTTGTACCGCTACTTCCCCAGCCGCGACGAGCTGCTCACCGCCCTGATCATCGATGCCTACGACTCCCTCGGCGAGGCGGCCGAGCAGGCGCGGGACGCCGTGGCCGGTGCCGCTCCGGTGGCCCGCTGGACGGCGGTGTGCGAGGCGGTGCGGGGCTGGGCGCTCGCCCACCCGCACGAGTACGCGCTGATCTACGGCTCGCCCGTGCCGGGCTATGCCGCCCCCCAGACCACCGTCCGGGCCGCGGCCCGCGTCGGCCTGGTCCTCATCGGCATCGTCCGCGACGCCCACGAGGGTCCCGGCCTCGCCGACCTGCCGCTGCCCGCCGAGCTCCGCCCCGAGGCCGAGCGCATGGCGGCCGACCTGGCTCCCGAGCTGCCGCCCGAGGTGGCCGCGGCGCTGGTCGCGGCCTGGGCGCAGCTGTTCGGGCTGGTGGGTTTCGAGCTGTTCGGTCAGTTCAACAACGTGGTGGAGAAGCGGGAGGCCTTCTTCCGGCACGCGGTGTCGGGGCTGGCGCAGGGGGTGGGGCTGCGGTAGTCGCGGGTCGGGGTCGCGTAGGCGCGGGTCGGTCGGGTGATGCCGGGTGGGCGGTGTGCGGGGTGCCATCCCTGGGGGCGGGCGGCGTATCGCCGCCGTTCCGGGTGTCGGACCTTCCCGGCGTCGTGTCGCCTCCGTGCCGGGTGCCGCACCGCCCGGGGCCGGGTGGTACCGCCCCTGTGCTGGGTCGTGCCGGTCCCGTGCTGGGCGTGGGAGCTTTGCCGGTGTCGCCTGTTCACCGTCTGGGCGTCGCTCGGCCCGGTGGTGGGTGGTGTCGCCTCCGGGTGCGGGGTGTCGGGCCTTCCCCGGCGTCGTGTCGCCTCCGTGCCCGGTGTCGCACCGCCCGGGGCCGGGTGGTACCGCCCCTGTGCTGGGTCGTGCCGGTCCCGTGCTGGGCGTGGGAGCTTTGCCGGTGTCGCCTGTTCACCGTCT
>NZ_JBFAWF010000006.1:279538-387097 GCF_040680195.1 Streptomyces sp. NPDC052109
CTGGGCGTCGCTCGGCCCGGTGGTGGGTGGTGTCGCCTCCGGGTGCGGGGTGTCGGGCCTTCCCCGGCGTCGTGTCGCCTCCGTGCCGGGTGTCGCACCACGTCCGGGGTCGCACCTCGCGTGCCGAACGTCTGCGCGCCGGGCGTCGCATCACCGCCGGCGGTCGGACCGCCGTGTCGCCGGGTGTCGCATCACCGCCGGCGGTCGGACCGCCGTGTCGCCGGGTGTCGCATCACCGTCGGCGGTCGGACCGCCGCGTCGCCGGGCGGCGTGTCACCCTTGCCGGCCCCGTACTTCCCTGGGAGTACGAGTGATCACCTCGCCCGGCTGACGCCCTCCCGGGCCGGCGGCGTCTAGCGTGGCGGGCATGGAAGAGCAGCACGCGCCCGCGCGCTCGTGGCGGTACGGGCCTCCGTGGCGCAGCGCACCGGAGGGAGACGATGCGCAGCCGCAGCGCGGCCGCAGGTGGCCCTGGCGCTCCACCGTGCTGCTCACCGCGTTCGTGCTGATCGGCACCAACTTCGCCGAGCACAGCCAGCCCCACCGCGTGCCCCTCAACGGCTACGCGCGCGTATTGCTGCTCGTCGCCTCGGTCCTGCTGCTGTGGCGGCACCGGTACCCGGTCGCCGTGGCGTTCGGCACCGCGACGGCGACCCTCGTCTATCTGGCCGCGGGGTTCCCGTACGGGCCGGTGTTCCTGACTGTCGCCGTCGGCTGTTTCAGCGCGGTCGTCGCCGGGCACCGGCGGGCCGCCTGGGCCTCGGTCGGCGTGCTGTGGGCGGCCCACGCCCTGGTCGCCCTGTGGCTCTACCGCTGGCTCCCGCCCCCGGGGGACAGAAGCGCGGGCCTCACCCAGCAGATCGTCATCGCCACCTGGGTGCTGGCCATCGTCGCCCTGTCCGAACTGGCCCGGGTGCGGCGCGAACAGTGGGCGCGGGAGCGCGCCGACCGAGCCCAGGCGGCGCGGCGCCGCGCGGACGAGGAACGGCTGCGGATCGCCCGGGAGTTGCACGACGTCCTCGCGCACAGCATCTCCGTCATCAACGTCCAGGCCGGCATGGGCCTCGCGCTGCTGGACAGCGACCCCGAGCAGGCGCGCGCCGCGCTGACCACCATCAAGGCCGCCAGCAAGGAGGCGCTCGGCGAGGTTCGCCAGGTCCTCGACACCCTGCGCGCGCCCGGCGCCGCGCCGCGCGCTCCCGCCCCCGGCCTGGACCGGCTGCCGGAGCTGGTGGACCAGGCGGCCGCGGCCGGGCTGACCGTGGAGATCGAGGGCGAGCCGCCCCAGCTGCCGCCCGGCGCCGACCTCGCCGCCTTCCGTATCGTGCAGGAGGCCCTGACCAACGTCGTACGGCACTCCGGCTCGCGGCACGCGCGCGTGCTGCTCGCCCACGACGGCGCCGCGCTGCGGCTGCGCATCGATGACGACGGCCCGGCCACCGGCGCCGACGCCGGGGGCAGTGGGAACGGGCTGGCCGGGATGCGGGAGCGGGCCGCCGCGCTCGGTGGCACCATCGAGGCGGGCCCGCGCGCCGACGGCGGCTTCCGGGTGGTCGCCGTACTGCCGTCGCACATCAGGGAGGATGAGTGATCCGGGTACTGCTCGCCGACGACCAGTCGCTGGTGCGGGCCGGTTTCAGGGCGTTGCTCGACGCGCAGCCGGACATCGAGGTGGCCGGGGAGGCGGCCGACGGCGAGGAGGCGCTGCGGCTGGTGCGCCAACTGCGCCCGGACGTCGTGCTGATGGACATCCGCATGCCCCTGCTGGACGGCCTCGCCGCGACCCGGCACCTCACCGAGGACGCGGAGCTGAAGGACGTCAAGGTGGTCATGCTCACCACCTTCGAGCTGGACGAGTACGTCTTCGAGGCGATCCGCTCGGGTGCCTCGGGCTTCCTGGTGAAGGACACCGACCCCGAAGAACTCCTGCGTGCCGTACGGGCGGTGGTCCGGGGTGACGCGCTGCTGTCGCCGGGCGTCACCCGACGCCTCATCGCCGAGTTCGCGGCCCGCTCCAAGGAACCTGCGGCGGTGGACGCCCTGGCGGGGCTCACCGAGCGGGAACGGGAGGTGATGGCGCTGGTCGGCATCGGCCTGTCCAACGAGGAGATCGCCCGCCGGCTGGTGGTCAGCCCGCTCACCGCCAAGACCCATGTGAGCCGCACGATGGTGAAGCTGGGCGCGCGAGATCGTGCGCAACTCGTCGTGCTGGCTTACGAGTCCGGGCTGGTACGGCCGGGCTGGCTCGGCTGAACCGCCCGCTGGAAGCGCACCAGCACGCTCACCACCCGGACCATGAACACGACCGGCGCGACCGCCGTACCGAGCCACAGCAGTGCCCTGGACGGCAGACGCGGCAGGTCGAAGAGCAGCGCGGGTCCGGCCACGGCACCGAACACCAGCGCCGCCGCGAAGGCGGCACTCACCAGCGCATAGCCGATCTCGACCGTCGCCGCGTCCTGCTGGGCTTTGCTGCGGCGTCCCCCGTATGCGTACATTCCCCCAGTTTCACAGACGCGCGCCCGGCGGAGCAATCGGCCCCGCCGGGCGCGCTGTTGGAGGCTTCCCCCTAGTCGCGGACCGCCACGCGTTCCGCTTCCGCCTCCTCCACGGTGGACCTGGCGACCAGGAGCGACGGCCCGCTACGGCGGCTGCGCAGCCCGGTGAGCGTGATCAGCAGGCCGGCCGCGGCGATGCCCGTGACCACCATGAAGCCGGGCCGGTAGCTGTCGAGGACGGCCTGCGGGGTGGCGTGGGCCGGGGCACCCGCGGTCACCACGGCCGTGACCACCGCCAGGAAGATCGCACCGCCCACCTGCACCGAGGTGTTGAGCAGCCCGGAGACCATGCCCTGCTCGTGGTCCTCGACCCCGTTGGTGGCCTGGATGTTGAGCGACGGGAAGACCAGCGCGCAGGCGGCGCCGATCAGCAGCATGGACGGCAGGACGACGGCCGCGTACACCGGGTCGAGGTCGACGCGAAGGAACAGCGCGTAGCCGAGGACCATGAAGGCGAAGCCGGTCGCGATCAGCCGTGGCGTACCGAACCGGTCGACGATCGCGCCGACCTTGGTGGAGGACACCGCCACCAGGGCGCCCGCCGGCAGGAACGCGAGCGCCGTGTGCAGGGCGGACCAGCCGAGCAGCGACTGCATATAGAGCGTCGTCAGGAACTGGAACCCGACATACGAGCCGAAGAAGGCGATCGCGCCGAGCTGTGCGCGCACCTGGCTGCCCGCGCGCAGTACGCCGAGCCGGATCAGCGGGCTCGGCGAGCGCCGCTCGACCAGGACGAACGCGGTCAGCAGCACGGCGACGGCGAGGAAGGACAGCAGGGTGCGGGCCGAGGCCCAGCCGGCCTCGGGTGCCTGGACGACGCTGAAGACCAGCAGCAGCATCGATGCGGTGCCGAGGACGGCGCCGGGGATGTCGTAGCCGTCGTGGTTCTCCTCGCGGGCGCTGCGCGGCAGCAGCCGCAGACCGGCGAGGAGGGCGATCAGGGCGATCGGTGCGGGCAGCAGCATGGTGAAGCGCCAGCTGGCCTCGGTGAGCAGGCCGGAGAGCACCAGCCCCATGGAGAAGCCGGTGGCGGCGCAGGTGGTGTAGATGGACAGGGCGCGATTGCGCAGCGGGCCCTCGGGGAACGTCGTGGTGATGATCGACAGGCCGGCCGGTGCCGTGAACGCCGCGCTCAGGCCCTTGATGAAGCGGCTGGCGATCAGCAGCGGTCCCGAGTCCACGAGCCCGCCGAGCAGGGAGGCGAGCGCGAAGACGCCGAGGGCGACGAGGAACACCTGACGCCGGCCGAGCAGGTCGGCGGTGCGGCCGCCGAGGAGGAGCAGGCCGCCGTAGCCCAGGATGTAGCCGCTGACGATCCATTGCAGCGTCGACGTGGACAGGTGGAGGTCGGAGCCGATGGACGGCAGCGCGACGCCGACCATCGACACGTCCAGCGCGTCCAGGAACATCGCCGCGCAGAGCACCAGCAGGGTGCCCCACAGCCGGGGAGTCCAGCGCACCGCCGAGGACGCGGGCGTGGAGGTGGTGAGCGGAGAGGTCATGCCGACGAGACTACATGCACATGCATGTGATGCAAGCGCATTTAATTCCGATGCAATAATCTTGTTCCTCTGCTACGGTGCGCTCATGGCGTCGAACAGGGCCGAGCAGGCGCTCGTGGAGCAGTGGCGGGACATCCTCGCGCTGCATGCCCGCACCCAGTGCGAGCTGGACCGGGCGCTGCACGGACACGGCCTGTGCGCCAGCGACTTCGAGGTCCTCGACCTGCTGGCCGAGGGGGCGGCGGCGGACGGCGGCTGCACCTACCGCGTGCAGGAGATCTCCGAGCGCGTCCATCTCAGCCAGAGCGCGCTGTCCCGGCTGATCGGCCGCCTCGAGAAGGACGGCCTGGTCGAGCGCGCGATGTGTGCCGAGGACCGGCGCGGGGTGCGCGTGGCGCTCACCGCGAAGGGGCGCGCACTGCACGGCGAGGTACGGCCGGTGCAGCGCGCGGTGCTGACCCGGATGCTGGCCGAGTCCGACTGACCCGCTGTCAGATCCCGCTCTTCTCCCGCCACAGCGCGGCGAGCGAGGGGTCACCGGACACGCTCGGCACGGCCCTTCGGTTCCACAGCGCCAGATACAACTCGTCGGCGGGACCGGCCAGTTCTGCCTCGGCCTCCTCGGCCGAGTGCGGTACGGCCGCCGGCGGCCCGGCCGTGAGCCGTACGGTCCACACCGCGTCCGCGTCCACCGCGCGCACCCTCAGCACGCGCGGCTCCGGTGTGCGCACCCGGCTCCTGGGCCGGGCGTGGAAACCGCGCAGCAACTCGTCGATGCCGTCCACCGCGAACTCCGGCGCGATGGGGGACGCCGTGCCACCGCGGGCGGCCTCGGCGTCGTACCGGTGGACGGTCGTCTCGTGCGCCTGCCGGCGCGTCCAGAACGTCAGCGCTGAGGGGTTGGGTGCCGGATGGAAGGTCCAGCACTCCAGGCCGGCGGGCGCGGCGGCCAGGGTGTCGACCAGCAGGCGGTGACTGTCCCGGTACCAGTCCACCAGCTCGGCGCCGTCCAGGTCCGGCGGGTCGCCGAGGGGGCGGGGCTCGGCGCAGGCGTCGGCGACGAGGTCCGCGGCCCACCGGTGCACCGCTCCGGTGTGCCGCAGCAGGTCGCGCACCTGCCACTCCGGGCAGGTCGGCACCTTGGCATCGGTCCCCGCCACGGCGGCCGCCGCGGCGAGCAACCGGCCCTCCCGGTCCAGGGTCTGAAGGTAGTCGGCAGTGTCCATGGGTGTGAGTGTGCCGGATGGAGGTCCCTCGGCGGACCGGCATTTCGGCGCGGGAGGGGCCGGCCGTGGCGAGGGGCGTCGCCGGGGTTGGGGTGGGGCGGATGACTGGGGGAGTTCGGCGAGGTCGGTGGGGTGGTTCGACGTACGGGGCGACGAGTCGGGGTGGCCCGCAAGCCGGGTGTGGCGCCGGGCACGCCCCGGCTTCTCGGCGCGGTCGGGGCGCGCCACCGTGCGGCCGCCGCCTCAGGTGCCCGTCGTGCCCATGGTCCGGCGCGTGGACACCCCGATGGCCGCGGCGACGGCGGCCAGTGCGGCCACGCTGGTGAGCGCGGTCGGCAGGGAGAACCAGTCGGCCATGAAGCCGATCGCGGGCGGCCCCAGGAGCATGCCGCCGTAGCCCAGTGTCGAGGCGACGGCCACGCCGGACGGACCGGTGAGCGCGCCTGCCCGCTCCACGGCGACGGGGAAGAGGTTGGCGAGGCCCAGACCGGTGACGGCGAAGCCGGTCAGGGCGGCCCACACGGAGGGCGCGAGCGAGCCGAGTAGCATCCCTGCCGCCGCGACGGTGCCGCCGGCGATCACCGTGCGGGCGCGGCCGAGTCGCTCGAGGAGCTTCGTGCCGGTGGCCCGGCCCACCGTCATGGCCAGCGCGAAACACGAGTACCCGGCCGCCGCCACGCCGGAGGACGCGGCCAGGTCCTGCTGAAGGTGGAGCGCACCCCAGTCGGCCATGGCGCCCTCGCCGTACGCGGTGCACAGCGCGACCAGCCCGAAGACGAAGACCAGCCCGCGACCGCCCCTCCGGCGCGGTGCGGCCCGGTCCGGCTCCGTGTGGGCGGACGAGATCCGGTAGGCCGGTGCGGGCGGCTCCTGCCGCAGCAGGGTGCGACCGGCGACGGCGGTGACGAGCAGCCCGATCAACGTGAGGCCGAGCAGATGCCGCGTGGGGGAGAGCGCACCGGCGACCAGTCCGCCGAGACCCGCGCCGATCATGCCGCCGAGGCTGAACGCGGCATGGAACGTGGGCATGATCGGCCGCCGCAACGCGGCCACCAGGTCGACGGCGGCGCTGTTGAAGGCGACGTTGATGCCGCCGTACGCGGCGCCGAACAGGAGGAGCACGGCACCGAGGGCGGGAGCCGAATGGGTGAGCGGGGGCAGGCTGACGCTGAGGGAGAGCAGCACGGCGCAGACGACGGTGACCGGATGGCTGCCGTAGCGGCGGCAGAGCCGGCCGGTGAGAGTCATGGTGACCACGGCGCCGGCGGAAACGCCGAGGAGGGCCATGCCCAGAGCGCTGGTGGAGGCGTCGGTCTGCTGCTTGATCGCGGGGATACGGACGACCCAGCCCGCGAAGACGAAGCCGTCGAGGGCGAAGAAGGCGGTCAGAGCGATGCGGAGCCGGGTGAGGTCGAGGCTGTCACCCGGCACGGCGCTGTGCGATCGGGTTTTGTTTATTAGCGGCACAAAGTCAGGCTAGGTGTGCTTGCGGGGCGGGGCAAGGGGGAGCGCGGGGGAGGGAAGCGGTGAGGGTCGTGCCGCGGGGCGCCCGCCGGCCCCGGGCTCGACGAACGGGACGCGGCGGCGGTCCGGTGCCCTGCCCGCCGTCGCGCGCCCGCATCACATGCCTGCCCTCGCGCCGGCCTCGCCGGTTTCGCCGGCTCAGCCGGCCCCGTCGGCTCAGTCGGCTGTGCCCGTCCCGCCAGTCCCGCCGGCTCGGTCGGCCCGCCGCCGTGTCGGAGCGCCCTCGTCTGCCGCGGGCAGGCTCAACTCCCTTGTCCGTCACGGTTGACGCCGTCTGTCGGCATACTCCTCGCCGGAGGCGACGGCGACCGCGGCCTTCGCGGCACCGGCCGGGCCCAGTGGCGCCGGGAAGCGCCCACGCGCCCGAAACGGCCGGCCGGCGTTCGGCAGCTCTCCGCGGGAACCCGGTGACCCGCTCGCACGCGCCTACGACTGGCCGCTCTCCGTGTGCGAGACAACCGAATCGGCCTCATCACCCGCTTCGGTGACAACGGCCTCCTGTCACGATTGGTGCCGGCACGGACACCGCGTGGTCACAGCCCCGCTCCCCGGCGAGGGTCGATGCGGCCCTGACCTGCGCCGACTTGTGACACCCCGGGACGGGGCGGGCGTCAACGCGATGGGCCGCATGCCCCGTTCGTGTGCTGTGAGGGCGTCAACTCCGGGCCCCGCTTCGGGATACGGGTCGGTTAATGCTTGTTCACGAGCTGGTTGCCGCGGGGTGAGCGGGCCATGATGGGCCCATGACGTTGGCCTCGCGTGCTCTCGCGCAACTGGCGAACTGGCCCGACCTGAGCCAGACGGTCCCGACCTGCGGCCTGGGACAGGCGGTGAGTTCGGAACGGGGCGAGATCGCCCACTTCCACTCGGACCGCGATGTCGATCTGCGGATGACCGACCGGGCGATCCGGCGGTTCGCCAAGGACCTCCGGGACTCGGGTGCGATCAGGATCGTGCCCGGCTCGCAGTGGGTGACCCTGCGCCTCGACGCGGCGAGCGACGTCGACCTGCTGCTGACCCTGGTGAGCGTGGCGCTCCAGGCCCAGCAGACCTGGCCGGACCCGCTCGAACGGCCGCCGACGGGCTGCAACGACCAACGTGGCGCCGGTTTTGTGAAGGCCGACCTCAGCCGAATCTGAGCCGGAGCGCGCATTCGGGCCGCCGGAGCCCGGCCCGCCGTCACGCCGTGACGACGCGGATGCCCGCCTCCTCCAGGCGGCGTACCGTCTCCTGCGGCACGGCCGTGTCCGTCACGAGCGTGTCCACCAGTTCCGCCCCGCAGATCCTGGCGAACGCCCGCCGGCCCAGCTTGCTGGAGTCCGCGGCCACCACCACCCGCTCGGCGCGCTCGCACAGCAGCCGGTTGATCGCGGCCTCGGCCTCGTCGTGCGCCGCCGCGCCGTGCGTGACGTCGAAGGCGACGACACCGAGCACCGCGACATCGAGCGTGATCTGGCCGAGCACCCCGTCCGCGAGCGGGCCGATGAGCTCATAGGACTGCGGACGCGCCACCCCGCCCGTCACCACGATCTTGAACTGCGGCCGTACGGCAAGCTCGTTGGCGATGTTGAGCGCGTTGGTGACGATGGTCAGCGCGGGCGAGCCGGTGGACAGGTCGCCGCGTACGGCCAGGGCGCGGGCCACCTCCGTGGTGGTCGTACCGCCGGTCAGCCCCACCGCCTCGCCCGGTGCGACCAGTTCTGCCACGGCCTTGGCGATGCGCTGCTTCTCCGAGGCGCGGCGGGCCGTCTTGTAGCGCAGTGGGAGTTCGTACGACACTCCGTGCACCACCGCGCCGCCCCGGGTGCGCACCAGCATCTGCTGCTCGGCGAGCTGGTCGAAGTCCCGGCGGATCGTGGCCGCCGACACCTCCAGCTCGGCCGCCACCTCCTCGACCTCCAGCCGGCCGCGTTCGACGAGCAGTTCCAGCAGCGCCTTCCAGCGGGCGTCCCGGGACATCCGCAGCCTCCTTCCGAAGCGTTCCCGGTGACCCTAGCGCACCCCACTCTGCGCACGAATGCTTGATTGTGCTCGAAAGCTCGCTATATCTTGCAGGAACAATCAGCTAGGGGAGGGTGTGGGCATGACCCATGTCGAGGACGAGCTGAACAGCCAGCCGGAGTGCTGGATACGGGCGGCCGCGGAGGCGGGGCGGTACCGGGACGCGCTGCCGGGGCCGGGGGAGCGGGTCGCGGTCGTCGGGTGCGGGACCTCGTACTTCATGGCGCAGGCGGTGGCCGCGCTGCGGGAGGGCGCCGGCCTGGGCGAGACCGACGCTTTCGCGGCCTCCGAGTTCCCGCACGGGCGGTCGTACGACCGGGTCGTGGCCCTCACCCGCTCCGGCACCACCACCGAAGTGCTGGAACTGCTGGGCGCGCTGCGGGGCAGGACGCGGACCTCGGCCGTCACCGGCGATCCGGACACCCCGGTCGCGTCGGCCGCCGACGACCTCGTCGTGCTGGACTTCGCCGACGAACGCTCCGTCGTCCAGACCCGGTTCGCCACCACCGCCGTCACCCTCCTGCGCGCCCACCTCGGCCTGCACACCGACTCCGTCGTCGCCGACGCGCGCACGGCCCTCTCCACTCCTCTTCCCGAAGGACTGGTCGGCTGCACCCAGTTCACCTTCCTCGGGCGCGGCTGGACGGTCGGGCTGGCGAGTGAGGCCGGGCTGAAGATGCGTGAGGCCTCGCTGTCCTGGACCGAGGCCTACCCGGCGATGGAGTACCGCCACGGCCCGATCAGCATCACCACCGAGGGCACGGCCACCTGGATGTTCGGTGAGGCACCGGACGGGCTCGCCGAACAGGTCCGGGCCACCGGCGGGTCGTGGATCGCGGGCGACCTCGACCCGCTCGCCGAACTCGTCCGTGTCCAGCGGCTCGCGGTCGCCGTCGCCGCCGTGCGTGGGCTCGACCCCGACCAGCCGCGCCACCTGACCCGCTCGGTGATCCTCGCCCCCTGAGCCCCCGACCCGCGCCCGGAAGGACACCTCCCGTGCCCCTCGCGTCCACCGGCGAGCTGGTCACCGCAGCCGCCGAAACCCGCTCCGCCGTCGCCGCGTTCAACATCATCACCCTGGAACACGTCGAGGCCGTCATCGCCGGTGCCGAGTCGGCCGGTGCGCCCGTCGTCCTCCAGGTCAGCGAGAACGCCGTCAAGTTCCGCTACGGGCGGCTGCTGCCGCTGGCCCGCGCGGCCGTGGCCGCCGCCGAACGGGCCGCCGTACCCGTAGCGTTGCACCTGGATCATGTGCAGAGCGACGACCTGCTGCGCCAGGCGCCCGGCGCCGGATTCAGCTCGGTGATGTACGACGCGGCCCGCCTGCCCTACGCCGACAACGTCTCGGCCACCCGCGCCGCCGCCGACTGGGCGCACGCCCAGGGACTCTGGATCGAGGCGGAGCTGGGGCAGATCGGCGGCAAGGACGGCAGACGCCCGCTGGACGCCCACGCGCCCGGCGCGCGCACCGACCCCGACCAGGCCCGCGACTTCGTGGCCGGCACCGGCATCGACGCGCTCGCCGTCGCGATCGGCAGCGTGCACGCCATGACCACCCGCACCGCCACCCTCGACCACGGCCTGCTCAAACGGCTCTCCGCCGCGCTGGCCGTCCCCCTCGTCCTGCACGGCTCCTCCGGCGTGCCGGACGGCGGCCTGGTCGCGGCGGTCGCGGGCGGCATCGCCAAGGTCAACGTCGGCACGGCGCTCAATGTGGCCATGACCGCAGCGATTCGCGCCTTCCTCGCGGCCCGTCCCGACGCGGTCGACTCCCGCACCTACTTGAGCGTGGGCCGGGAGGCGATGGCCCAGGAGGTGCGCCGGATCATCGGTGTCCTCGCCGGGACGGCCTAGCTCCTCCTGACGGCCCTCAGCACCACGAACTTCGGGTCGGAGGCGACCAGTTCGCTGTTCCCGAACAGCCGCCTGAGCGTCACGTGATACCCCAGGTGCCGGTTCCCGATCACCCACAGCTCACCCCCCGGCCGCAGCGCGCGCAGCGCCCCCCTGAACATCCGCCACGCCGTCGCGTCCGTCGTGGCCTGGTGGGAGTGGAACGGCGGGTTGTTCAGGACCAGGTCCACACTGCCCGGCGCCACCCCGGCCAGTCCGTCGCCGACCCGGAACTCGGCGTGCCCCGGTACCCCGTTGGCCTTGTACGTCGCCTCCGCCGACGCCACCGCCTGGAAGGACTCGTCCACGAACAGCACTTCGGCCGACGGATCCGCCAGCGCCACCGCCGTCCCGACGACGCCGTTGCCGCATCCGAGGTCCACCACGCGGCTCGCGCCCGGGGCGGGCAGGTGCTGGAGGAAGAAGCGGGTGCCGATGTCGAGTCGGTCGGCGCAGAAGACGCCCGCGTGGTTGACGACCGTGCGCCCCGAGACCGCGCCGACGCCGTCCGGGAGCGCGTAGCCGTACGGCCACGGGTTCACCGGCCGCTCCAGCGCAGGGTCGGGGGTGCAGAAGATCAGCCGGGCCTTCTGCCGCGCCAGCGAGGTCCGGGTCGGGCCGAGGACCCGTTCGAACAGCTGCAGCGTGGAGGTGTGGATCTCCTTCACCATCCCGGTTGCGACGACCACCGTGTCCGCGTGCACGGCGGGCGCCAGCCGCAGCAACTGGTCCTCCAGCAGCGCCAGGCTCTTCGGCACGCGCACCAGGAGCACGTCCACGCGCTCCGGCGGCGGATCCTGGGTGGTCAGCAGCTGGACGGCACCGGGCTCGACACCGGCCCGCGCCAGATTCGCCCGGGTCGCCTCCTGGCTCAGGAAGGAGTCGGTGATCTGCGTCGGCCGGTGCTCCGCGAGCGCCGTGACCAGCGCCCCCCAGCGGTCCCCGACCACCACGACCGAGCCCGCGAGCGGCACCTCCTCCTCGGCCAGGTGCCGCAGCAGATACGCGTCGGAGGCGTCCCAGGCACGCAGCCGGTCGCGCGGATCCTCGGGGAAGCGGGACAGCTCGACCTCGCCCCACGGTGTCGTCATACGGTCGCTCATCGTGTCTCCCAGGCTAGCGGAGCCGCAGCTCAGGGACGGTGGGGTGGGCCTGCGACAAGATGGAGCGTGTGGACGCGGAACTGTTTCCCCGGGAGCGCGCGGAGGTCGCACCGGGCGCCGTGCACGTCCCGGACTGGCTGGACGCCGACGGACAGCGCGACCTCCTCGCCGCCTGCCGCCAGTGGGCGCGGCCGCCGGCCGGGCTGCGCACGGTCCGCACACCGGGCGGCGGCACGATGACCGCCCGCCAGGTCTGCCTGGGCTGGCACTGGTACCCGTACGGCTACGCCCGCACCGCCGTCGACGGCGACGGCACACCCGTGAAGCCGTTCCCGGCCTGGCTCGGCGAACTGGGTCGACGCGCCGCCGTCGCCGCGCTGGGCCCGCAGGAGCCGCACACGTACGACATCGCGCTGATCAACTTCTACGACGGCGACGCCCGCATGGGCATGCACCGCGACAGCGACGAGGAGGCGGACGCGCCGGTGGTCTCCCTCAGCCTCGGCGACCGTTGCGTCTTCCGCTTCGGCAACACCGAGACGCGCGCGAGGCCGTACACCGACGTGGAGCTGCGCAGCGGTGACCTGTTCGTCTTCGGCGGGCCCTCCCGCCTCGCGTACCACGGCGTGCCGCGCGTGCAGCCGGGCACGGCCCCGCCCGGGCTCGGGCTCGCCGGGCGGCTGAACATCACCCTGCGGGTGAGCGGCCGGTAGCCGACGGCACAGGCAACCAGGAGTGCGGATCATGGGAGACTCGCCCTCATGAGCGGCAAGGCGGATCCCCGTACGGCGGGGGAGAGGACCACCTCGAGAGCGCGGCTGGACCGGGGGCGGGGCGCGCTCGGACCCGCGCTGGCGCTGGTGCACACCGGGCGGGCGCCGACCCGCGCCGTGCTGACCGCGGAACTCGGGGTCACCCGGGCGACGGCCGGGGCGGTGGCCGCCGAGCTGGAGGCGCTCGGGCTGATCCGGGTGGACGCCCGGCCGGGCGCAGCGGCCGGCTCCCAGGGCCGCCCCTCGCACCGGTTGGAGGTCGCCGAGGACGGCCCCGTGGCGCTCGCCGCGCAGGTTCACGCCGACGGCTTCCGGGCGGCGCTGGTCGGCCTCGGCGGGCGGATCGTGGCGACCGCGCCCGGCTGCGAGACCGTCGACGCGGACCCGGCGAAGGTGCTCGGCTCGGTGGTGGAAGCGGGCGCCGAACTGCTGCGCACGACCGGCCGCCGGTGCGTGGGCGCCGGGCTGGCCGTGCCGTCCGCCGTCGCCGAGCCCGACGGCCTCGCCCTCAACCCCCTGCACCTGGCCTGGCCCGTCGGCGCACCGGTCCGCCGGATCTTCGCGGAATGCGTGCGCGAGGCCGGTATCACCGGCCCGGCGTTCGCGGGCAACGACGTCAACCTGGCCGCGCTCGCCGAACACCGGCACGGCGCCGGCCGGGGCGCCCGGGACCTGCTGTGCGTGGCCACCGGACACCGGGGCGTCGGCGGCGCGCTGGTACTGGACGGCCGTCTGCACACGGGCAGTTCGGGCCTCGCCCTGGAGGTGGGACACCTCACGGTCAACCCGGAGGGCCGGCCCTGCTACTGCGGCAGCCGCGGCTGCCTGGACGTCGAAGCCGATCCGCTGGCCCTGCTGATCGAGGCCGGCCGCGAGCCGGGCCCCGAGGTGTCACTGCTCCAGCAGGCAAACGACCTGCTGCGCACCCAGTACGACGATCCGGCCGTCCGCAGGGCCGCCGAGGCCCTGATCGACCGCCTGGGCCTGGGTCTGGCCGGCCTGGTCAACATCCTCAACCCCGACCGCATCATCCTCGGCGGCCTGCACCGCACCCTCCTGGACGCGGACCCCGACCGACTGCGCGCGGTCGTCGCCGACCGCAGCCTGTGGGGCCAGAGCGGCGGCGTACCGATTCTGCCCTGCACACTCGACCACAACAGCCTCGTCGGGGCGGCCGAACTGGCCTGGCAGCCGGTGCTGGACGACCCGCTCGGGGCACTGCGATGACCTGCGGATGTACGACAGCGAGGTCCGGGAGCGGGCACACGGGCGCCTGCTCGAGCTGGGCGTCGAGGAGCTGACCGACCGGCCGTACGGGGAGTGCTCGGGCGGACAACGGGCTCGCATCCTGATCGCCAGGGCGCTGATGGCCGGCCCGGCGCTGCTGCTTCTGGACGAGCCGTTCAGCTACTTCCCCACCGTCGACCCCGCGACCCTCACCGGCATGGACGCGGCATCCGCCCGTGTCCTCGCCCACGGCATGACCAGCCCCGAACCCGTCTTCCTCGGCACCCTCAAAGCCGACCGCGAAGCGTTCACCGCCCGCCACCCCAGGATCACCGCGGACGCCGACGGTGCCCGGATCCTCCGCAGCGTCCTGATGAAGCCGGAGGCCGAACACCATGTCCGGCACCTGCACGACCGGATCGAGCAGCCGGCCCACGCCGACTGAGCTCGGCACAACAGCCGGATCTCCCCGGGCCCGGTACCCTCGGTCAGGCGGCAGCGGTCCGTCGGCGTGGCCTCGCGACCAGTTCGCCGCCGCAGTTGGGGCAGATCTGTCGCAGGGTCTCGCCGCACGCCTCGCAGAACGTGCACTCGTAGGAGCAGATGCGGGCCGGGCCGTCCGCGGGCGTGATGGCGGTCGTACAGCGCTCGCAGCGTTCGCGCATCTCCAAGGGCATGGTCGTGTCGCCTCCTCGGGCCGGATCCTGTGGTCTGCTCCTCATTCTCCGGACGGCGGACGGAGCCGTAACCGACCGGCGGGTCAGAGATCCGAACGATCGGGCCACGCCCGCCGGTCAGGTCCAGTCGACGGCGAGCGCCCGTCCCGGATGCTCCGTGAGTGCGCGGTCCACCAGCTCCGCGCCGAGCGCCTCCACCAGCCGCGACCGTACACGCCGCAGCAGGTACGGCATCCCGGGCCCGCCGTCGACCGAGCGGGCCCCTGCGACCACCGTGTCGCCGCCGAGCAGCAGCCGGTCGCCGAAGCCGGCGTCCGCCAGGGCTCGTACCGCCTCCGGCATCCGCCAGTCGGTGGCGTGATGGGCGCGGGAGGGACCGTCGAAGGCCGGCCGGCAGCCCGACGCCGCGGCCTGCCGCTGCACCACCGGGTCGGGGAAGCGGTTCAGATGACCCAGGATCACCCGCTCACCCGGCACGCCCAACTCGCCGCACAGCAGGTCGAGTACGTCCAGTGCGGCGGTGCCCTGCTCCAGGTGGACGGCGATGGACGCACCCGTGGCGTGGTGCGCCTCGGCCGCCGCCATGGTCCAGCGGGCGTGCGGGCCGAGCGCGTGGAAACCGCCCGCCACCTTGATGAAGCCGGCCCGCACCCCGGTCGTACCGATGCCGTCGGTCAGCTCGGACACGAAGAGCCCGGCCGGCCGACCGCGCAGCGAGACGAGCGACTCCGGGTCGTAGTGCGTGGCCTGGTGCAACCCGGTGGCGCAGACCAGCCGCACCCCGGTGGCCCGGGACAGCCCCGGCAGGTCCCCCGCCCGCCGTCCCATGCCGTACGGCGTCCACTGCACGACGGCCGCTCCGCCCGCCGTCCGGAATGCGGTCGGCTCGGCCCCGCGCGGCCGACAGGTCGTCCAGCTCCTGGCCGGGCAACTGCGGGCCGCGCAGGAAGAGATGGTCGTGGGCGTCGCACACGCCCAGTTCCTCGGGCCGGACGTCGCCGAGGACCGTGCGGACGCGGCTCACCACTGGCGCCCGCGCGGAAGCCGGTCCCGGCCGGGCGCGGACAGGTGCAGCACCTGGAAGAGGTCCCCGTCGGCCTTGGGCGTGTCGTGCTCCCAGAGCGAGAAGTGCACCAGTTCCCACGCGCGCGTGTCCACGGCCGCCGCGGCGAGCACCGCACCGTCCTGAGCCGCCAGCCGTGCGGTCTCGGCCGCCGCGTCCGCCATGAACGCGGCCAACTCCACCCCTTCCGGCACCGGTTGGCGCCGTCGCACGGCGCATGCGGGCGCCGACACGGTCTCGGCGCCCTCCTCGAAAGCCAGGCCCGTCCACTGCCGGATCGCCGGCCGCCCGAAGTCGTCGACGGGCCCCTGGAAGGCTCCTCCCCACAGGAAGCTGTTCATGCCCTCCACGGTGTTCCAGAGGTAGAAGGGGCCGTACTGGTTCACCGGCGACCCCTGGACCCCGCGCTCGCGCAGCACGTACGTCTTGATACCGAGGCCGTCCCAGTCGTCCAGCAGATGCCCGACACGAGCGACGCGCGAGCGGATGACGCCCATGTCGTAGTCGGCGGGCAGGGTGAACTCGTACTGCATGGCGTGCATGTCGGGCTTCCCTTCTCGGGGCTCAGGCGGGGCGGTCGTCACGTGTGCGTGCCGTTCGGCCGTCGTGCCGTCCTCGGCGGCCCTTGTGACCGCGAGGTGGGTCATGAAGCTGCGGGACGCGGCACCGTGCCGGTGCCGTTCGTCCGCTCGATCCGCACCGTGTCGCCCGCGTGGACCGCCTCCACCTCACCGCCCTCGCGCCGTACCAGGCCTTCGCCCTCCAGGACGTGCGGCACCTGTTCGCGTGGGTGGCGGTGCCAGGCAGTGCGGGCGCCCGGGGCGAAGTGGGCGTTGAACACGCGCAGCCGGGACGGAGCGGCGGGCGCGGCCATCTCGTCCAGCCGGACCGTGCCGGTGAACTTCTCCGCCCACCCCTGCCGGGTGCCGGGACGCCGTCCGGTGATGTGCACCTGACTCAGTTCTCCGCTCCGGGGGTTCGGGGCGCGAGCAGGGACAGCAGCCCGCGGACGCCGGCGTCGAAGGCGGCGGGGGAGGCGGAGGCGCGGGCGAGGACATAGCCGCCCTGCACGGTCGCGAGGACGGCCGCGCCGATCTCCGCTCCGTCCAGCGAGGGCGCGAACTGCCCCTGCCGCTTGCCCTCTTCGACGATGTCGGCGATCCGCTCCCGGATCCAGGCGATCGTCTCGTCCACCGGCGCGCGCAGCTCGTCGCTGGCGATCACGTCGGGGTCCATGGTCAGCCGGCCGATCGGGCAGCCGCGCAACACGTCACGCTCGCGCAGCAGATACGCCTCGATGCGCTCGTACGGCGTGCCCGGGCCCCCCAGGACCCGCTCGGCGGTGGCGCGCAGCTCCTCGGCGCTCCGCCGGATCGCCGCCAGGGCGAGGTCCGGCTTGCCCTTGAAGTGGTGGTACATGCTGCCCTGGCCGGCACCGGCGCGCTCCAAGATCGCCTTCGGGCTCGTGCCCACGTATCCGCGCTCCCACAGCAGCTCACGGGTGGACTCGATCAGTCGTTCCGAGGTACTCACGCCCCCCATTGTACATACTAGTCGTTACAAAAACACCGGCCCGGAGGGAAGTAGTACGCCGGTCCCCCCGTACTCCCCGTGAGGTAGCCGCACTGCCGCCGGCCGCACGACGACCGGGACCCCCTGCGCGGGGGAGTCTCGTGGCATCCCGAACAGAGCAACCGACAAGGGAGTGACCCGAGATGCAGACCCTGGCCGACTGGAACGGCGGTCCCGGCCCGTGGATCCTCTTCTTCCCGCTGATCTGGGCGGCCGTCGTGATCGGCGCCGTCACCGTCCTGCGCCGCACCGCCGGGCGCGGCCGCGGCGGCCCCTGGCGTCCCATGAGGGGCGGACTCCCCGCGGGTGACTCCCCGCTCGCGGTCCTGGGCCGCCGCTTCGCCTCCGGTGAGATCGACGAGGACGAGTACTGGCGCCGCCTGTCAGTCCTGGAGGAGCAGTTCGGCAGTGCCGGCAAGGGAGGCGCGGCATGACCACGACGACCGCAGTACGGGCCGCGGCCCGTGTGGCGGACGCGGTCAAGGTGTACGGCGGTGGCGACACCGCCGTACGCGCCCTGGACGGCGTCGACGTCTCCTTTCCCGCCGGACGCTTCACGGCGATCATGGGCCCCTCGGGCTCCGGCAAGTCCACCCTCATGCACTGCGCGGCCGGCCTCGACACGCTCACCTCCGGTGCCGCGTACATCGGGGCCACCGAACTCGGCGCGCTGGACGACCGGCGTCTGACCCTGCTGCGCCGAGACCGGGTCGGCTTCGTCTTCCAGGCGTTCAATCTGGTGCCGACACTGACCGTCGCCGAGAACATCACCCTGCCCCTGGACCTGGCGGGGCGGCGCGGCGACCGGGAGTGGATCGACGCGCTCGTCGACGTCGTCGGGCTCGGCGACCGGCTGCACCACCGGCCCTCGGAACTCTCCGGCGGCCAGCAGCAACGCGTCGCCGTGGCGCGGGCGTTCGCCGGGCGTCCCGACGTGGTCTTCGCCGACGAGCCGACCGGCAACCTCGACTCCCGCTCCGGCGCGGAGGTCCTCGGGCTCCTCGGCTCGGCCGTGCGGGAGATGGACCGTACGGCCGTCATGGTCACCCACGACCCGGTGGCCGCCGCGCACGCCGACGAGGTGCTCTTCCTCGCCGACGGACGTCTGGTCGACCGCATGGAGTCGCCCACGCCCGAGAGGGTGCTGGACCGCATGAAGGCCTTCGAGGTGCGGGCATGAACGCGTCGCTCCGGCTCAGCCTCACCTCGCTGCGTGCGCACCGGCGCCGTTTCGCGGGCACCTTCTTCGCCGTGTTCCTCGGCGTCGCCTTCCTCACCGGCACCCTCGTCATGGGCGACACGCTCCGCGCGAGCTTCGGCAGCATGTTCGGCGAGGCCACCAGCGGCACGGACGCCGTCGTACGCGGCGCCGACGCCATCACCATCCCCGGCGAGGCCCAGGGCGTGCGGCGGCCGGTGGACACCTCGTTGGTGCGGACCGTCGAGCGGGTCCCCGGCGTGGCGGCCGCCGCCCCGAACATCCAGGGCGCAGGCCAGCTCGTGGGCGCCGACGGCAAACCCGTCGGCGGTCAGGGACCGCCCACCCTCGCCGGCAACTGGATCACCGACCCGCGCCTCAACCCGTACCGGCTCGCGGAGGGACGCGCTCCCGCCAGGTCCGGCGAGGTCGTGGTGAACCGGGGCGCCGCGAAGAAGGGCGGCCTCGAGATCGGTGACACCACCACCCTGCGCACCCCGGACCCGGTGCAGGTCACCATCGTCGGCCTCGCCACCTTCGGCGGACAGGACGGCATGGCCCAGGTGACGTTCACCGGCATGACCCGGGCGGACGCCGAGAGGTACCTCGACGCGCGGCCCGGTCAGGCGGCGTCCATCGAGGTGCGGGCCGGACCCGGAGTGAGCCAGCAGGACCTGGTGCGGCGGCTGTCTTCCGTACTGCCCGAGGGAGTCGAGGCCATCACCGGTCAGCAGGCGGCCCAGGAGAACACCGACATGATCTCCAGCCAGTTCCTCACCGTCTTCACCACCCTTCTGCTCGTCTTCTCCGGTGTCGCCCTTGTTGTCGCCACCTTCTCCATCCACAACACCTTCGCCATCGTGGTCGCCCAGCGAACCCGCGAGAACGCCCTGTTGCGTGCGCTCGGCGCGGCCCGCCGCCAGGTGACCGCCGCCGCACTCGCCGAGGCCTGCCTCGTCGCGCTCACCGCGTCCCTGACCGGACTCGCGGGCGGCATCGGCATCGCCGCCGGCCTCCAGGCGCTGTTCCCGGCGATCGGATTCCCGTTCCCCGAAGGCGATTTGGTGATCAAGTCCCTGTCGATGGTGCTGCCGCTCGCGGTGGGGGTCGTGGTCTGTCTGGGTTCCGCGCTCCTGCCGGCCCGGCGCGCCGGACGGACCGCGCCGCTCGCCGCCCTGCGCGAGACGGCCGTCGACACCTCCGGTGCCTCCCGGCCGCGCGCGGCCGCCGGAGCCGGCCTCGGCGCGCTCGCGCTCGCCGCGACCCTCGCCGGTGTTCTCGTGACACCCTCCGTATGGCTGGCGGGACTCGGCGCGCTGCTCGCCCTGGCGGCCTTCGTCGTCCTCGGCCCGGTCGCCGCCACCACGGCCGTACGCCTGCTGGGCGGCCCCCTGGACCGGCTCCGCGGGGTGACCGGGTCCCTCGCCCGGCGCAACGCTCTGCGCAGCCCCAAGCGGACGGCCGCCACCGCGAGCGCGCTGATGATCGGTGTGGCCGTCGTGTCACTCTTCACCGTCTTCGGTGCCTCGCTGAAGGCCACCATGGACCAGACGGTGTCCCGGTCCTTCGCCGGCGATGTCGCCGTCAGCAGCCCGTCCTTCGGCGCGGGCGGCAGCGGACTCAGCCCCCGGCTCGCCCCCGCGCTCCAGCGGCTGCCCCAGGTGGACACCGCCGTGGGACTCGGCCGCGGGGTCGCCGAAGTCGACGGCGAGGGCCGGGCGTTGACCGTCACCGATCCGGCCGCGCTCGCCCGCACCTTCGACCTCGGCACGGTCGCCGGCTCACTGCGCGACCTCGGCGCCGACGGCATCGCCATCACCCGGAAGGAGGCCGGCCGACAGCATCTGCGCACCGGCGACACCGCCCGCCTGACCTTCAGCGACGGCAAGAGCGAGAACTTCACCGTCCGGGCCGTGTACGGCCAGTCCGAACTCGCCGGCGACTACGTCATCACCCGCGCGGCCTGGGCCCCGCACCGCACCCAGGACGCGGACAGCCTGATCGCCGTCACCTTCAAGCCCGGGGTGAGCGCCGACGCGGGCAAGGCGGCGGTGGGGAAGATCGCCGCACAGTACGGCAACCCGTCCGTGCAGACCCGCGACGATTACGCGCAGTCCTCGGCGGGCGGCATCGACATGATGCTCACCCTCGTCTACGCGCTGCTCGCCCTCGCGGTGCTCATCGCCCTGCTCGGCATCGCGAACACGCTGACCCTCGCGCTGCACGAACGCACCCGGGAACTGGGCCTGCTGCGGGCCGTCGGCCAGACCCGCGCGCAGCTGCGGGCGATGGTCCGCTGGGAGTCGGTCCTGGTCGCCGCGTTCGGCACGGTCGGCGGCCTCGGACTCGGCGGCTTCCTCGGGTGGGTTCTGGTGAAGGCCTCGGACGGCGCGAGCGACACGGCGTTCGCCTTCGCCCTGCCGCCCGCGCGGCTCGCGGTGGTGGCCCTCGTGGGACTCACCGCCGGAGCCCTCGCGGGACTGCGCCCGGCCCGGCGGGCGGCCCGGCTGGACGTGCTGGGGGCCATCGCCACGGAGTGAGGAGCGAGTTTCGCACCCGTCGTAACGGGGAGGTCACCGCCCGGTCAGCCGGAAACGGCCGACCGGGCGGGAGCCTGTGCCCCGGGGCCGGCCGAGGCGCGTGCCACGGCCGGAACCGGACTCACGGCGGGTGCCGGCGCCGCGCTCGCGACGGGCGCGGCGGCACCCACGGGAGCCCCGGCACCCACGGGAGCCCCGGCACCCACGGGAGTTCCCGTGGGCATGGGTGCCGTGGCGGCCACGGGCACCGTCGACCGCACAGGGGCGGGCTGGGCCGCCGGCCGTGCCTGCGCCGTACGGCGCGGCGCGTGGGCCGGATGGGGCCGTACCACCGCCGGTGCGGTCAGCGTGAACCAGACGACCTTGCCGTTCTCGCCGTCCGGCCGGGCCCCCCAGCTCTCGCTCACGGCCGCCACCATCGCCAGCCCACGCCCGCAGGTGGCCAGCGGACCGCCGTCCGGCATGTCCGCGACGTCGGCCGGCACCGGAAGGCGCGGATCGTTGTCCCGAACCGAGACCGTGAGCCGGTCCGGCGCGAGCTCCAGCTCGACCGTGCACGACTTGTCGGGCCTGGCGTGCCGGTGGACGTTGCTCAGCAGCTCGGTCACACCGAGCGCGGCCCGGTCTATCAAGGCGTCCATGTGCCAGTAGCGCAACTGCGCAGATACGATTCTGCGGACCTGGCCGATCCGCGACGGCAGGGCTTGGAGCTCCACCGTGCAGTGCCTGCTTGGGTGACTGATCACGGCTGCGACTCCCCGATGTAGAGGTCCGAAGGGACCGGAAGAACACGGAGAACAACGGATCCAGCAGGGTGCTTGCGTCCAAACGGCCGCCTGCTGTCATGGCCGGCGGGCTGGTTCGCAGCGTTATCGCCGGTAAACCCAGAGTGACGTGAGACAAGCGTGACGCAGCGGATGCGCTCCCGCAACTCGCCGCGACGGACCGCTGTCCGGAGTAATGCGACCGGCCCGCTCCTCCGCGGGTGACCGTGCCGGCTCTCAGCCGCCGCGGCCGGCGGCCCGGCGCACCGCCTCGATGAACCGCCGTGCCGTGGGCGGGCCCGGCTCGCCCGGAGGGGACTCGTGCTCGCCCATCGTCAACTGGTACCGCGTGCCGTTGAGGTCGGCCAGCGCCTTGCCGTCCGGCCCGAACCACGGCCTGGACGCCCGCACTGCCTGCACCGGAGCGCTGTCGATCTCGCTGCCGTAGCTGTTGAGCAACTCCAGCCTGCCGTCGTTGATCCGGACCTGCCCGGCCCGGGTGAGCGAACGCAGCCGCTTGCCGATCCGCACGCCTTTGGCCGTGAACTCTGGCTCCGCCATCCTTCGCCGCCCCCTTGCGCCTGTGCTTCCGCGGTCCAGTGTGCGCCCCTGATCGTCCCGTCGCGTGCAGTCTGCCCCGATGCGGCCGGGAGCACCAGTACGCGCGGGCGCGTGCGGCAGCCGCCCGGAGCACTCCCGCCAATGCGCCCCCGGCCCTCTCGCACGCCTGTGCCCCAGGACGGCTTTGGGTGGCTGAAAGATGCGTTTATGCAGGTGGGAAGCGGTGTGAAAGATGCCTATGCTCGAAGTGTCGACCGCGTGAGGCGCCGTCGGCGCCCAGCGTAAGGAGCACCGCCGTGAGCACCACCCACCCGACCCGGACAGGCGCCACCCTCGACGTCGACCGCAGCGACGCCGCCTACCGCGACTGGCTGAAAGAGGCCGTCCGCAAGGTCCAGGCCGACGCCAACCGGTCGGCGGACACACACCTGCTCCGCTTCCCCCTGCCCGAGCAGTGGGGCATCGACCTGTACCTGAAGGACGAGTCGACGCATCCCACCGGCAGTCTCAAGCACCGCCTCGCCCGCTCTCTGTTCCTCTACGGCCTCTGCAATGGCTGGATCCGACCCGGCCGCCCGGTCATCGAGGCCTCCAGCGGCTCGACCGCCGTCTCCGAGGCCTACTTCGCCAAGCTGATCGGCGTCCCCTTCATCGCGGTCATGCCGCGCACGACCAGCGCCGAGAAGTGCCGGCTCATCGAGTTCCACGGCGGCCGGTGTCACTTCGTGGACGATCCCCGGAAGATGTACGAGGAGTCCGCCCGCCTCGCGGTGGAGACCGGCGGCCACTACATGGACCAGTTCACCTACGCCGAGCGGGCCACCGACTGGCGGGGCAACAACAACATCGCCGAATCCATCTTCCGCCAGCTGGAGTTGGAGCGATTCCCGGAGCCGGCGTGGATCGTCGCGACGGCGGGCACCGGCGGCACCTCCGCGACCCTCGCACGCTATGTGCACTACATGCAGTACGACACCCGCGTCTGCGTCGCCGACCCGGACAACTCCTGCTTCTTCGAGGGCTGGACCACCGCAGATCCGGACGTCTCCTGCGACTGCGGCTCCCGGATCGAAGGCATCGGCCGGCCGCGCATGGAGCCGAGCTTCGTGCCCGGCGCGATCGACCGGATGATGAAGGTGCCGGACGCGGCCAGCGTCGCCGCCGTACGGGCCCTGGAGCGGGCCATCGGCCGCAAGGCGGGCGGATCCACGGGCACCGGCCTGTGGAGCGCGCTGAAGATCGTCTCCGAGATGGTGGCCGAGGGGCGCCAGGGCAGCGTCGTCACCCTGTTGTGCGACCCGGGCGACCGCTACCTCGACAAGTACTACTCCGACGCCTGGCTCGCGGAGCAGGGCCTGGACATCGCTCCGTACGCGGCGGCGATCGAGACCCTGCTGGCGACCGGAGTGTGGCCGGACTGACTCCGGGGGTGGTCAGGCCACCCGCCGGTCCAGCGCCGCGACCGCGTTCCGGAAGGCCTGGCCGACGCCCGGGCGGATGAGCCGGCACACCTGGCGGAAGGCGGCCGTGCCGTCGAGAGCGAAGGTCATCCGCACCCGGGTCCCCGTGCCGGCCGGAGCCAGCCGCCACTCCTCGACCCAGGCACGGGCACCCGGCGTGTTCGTCACGTCGACCCGGTAGGCGTACAGCGCCGGAGCCTTGGCCGCCAGCACCGTCTCCTCGAAGCGGATGCCGCCCCGCAGCCGCACCTGGCGTCCGCCCCGCGTCGGCCGGACCGAGGCCACCGCCGAGAACCACTCCGGCCAGCCTTCCAGGTCCTCGGCGAGGGCCCGGAAGACCGTCTCCGGGGTGGCGGCCATGTCCCGGGTGAACACGAGCCGTACGGGGGCGGTCTCGACGAACTCCGGCCCGACCGGACGCAGACGCTGAGCCATGGCGACGAATCCCTCGTGAAGTCCCGTGCGGAAGCGGGAGTTGGCCGTCAGGGTAGTTGACGTGCCGTCAGATGTCCCCGCCGTCGTCCTCGTCCGGCTCGCCCGCCACGAGCAGTCGCGGCAGATGCTCCGAGATCTCCGCGCGCGCCTCGGCCGGCAGCCCCGCGTCGGTGACGAGCGTGTCCACCTGTTCCAGCGCGGCGAAGGAACTCAGGCCCACCGTGCCCCACTTGGTGTGGTCGGCGACCACCACGACCTGGCGTGCGGAGTGCACCAGCCGCCGGTTCGTCTCCGCCTCCGCGAGGTTCGGCGTGGACAGGCCGGCCTCGACCGATATGCCGTGCACACCGAGGAACAGCAGGTCGAAGTGGAGGGCGGCGATCGCCTGGTCGGCCACCGGGCCCACCAGCGAGTCCGAGGGGGTGCGCACTCCGCCGGTCAGCACCACCGTGGCCGCCCCCTGCCGCTGCCCCGAGGTGCGCTGGGCCGCGTGGAAGACGTCCGCGACCCGCACCGAGTTCGTCACGACGGTCAGGTCGGGCACCTCCAGCAGGTGCTGCGCGAGCGCGTACGTCGTCGTACCGCCGGACAGGGCGATCGCCGTGCCCGGGGTGACCAGCTTGGCGGCGGCCCGCGCGATGTCCTCCTTGGCAGTCAGTTCCAGACCCGACTTGGCCTCGAAGCCGGGCTCGTGGGTGCTCGCCTCGACCACGGGCACCGCGCCGCCGTGCACCTTCTCCAGCACGCCCTGACGGGCGAGGGCGTCCAGGTCACGGCGCACGGTCATGTCCGACACGCCGAGCTTGCGGGTCAGTTCGTTCACCCGCACGCCGCCCCGGCGCCGTACCTCGTCCAGGATCAGGGCGCGACGCTGCTCCGCGAGGAGGTTCTGATTCTCACTCACGTACGCTCCGGTCCTTTCGCCGCCACGGGTCCCACGCGCCCGGTGCACCCTCTCCGACCAGGAGCTTCCATCCGGCTGGAGGTGCGCGGGCGTCCCATCTTTTCACGGGTCGGTACTGGTTGCGCCACCACCTGTCACGACGCGTGCATGCCACCTACGCCCCGGCTCTCCCGGCCGCCGTCACACGGAACGGGGAGATTCGGTGACGACGGGTGTACGCCGGCACGGGAGCGGAGATCCTGACACATGCCTGCGGGTGCGTCACGGGGGTGCGAGAACAGTGGACCGCGCACAGCACACGGACGGCGGCGCCGCGCCGGAGAACGAGCGCCCGGAAGGGCCGGCCGGGCGCGTCACCGCCCGGGACGCACGGGTTCCCGCGCCGGAGTCCGGACGGACGGGCCGGTCCGCCGAGCCGGAGCTGGAACTGCTCGTGCACGGGGTGGGCGGGACCACTCCGGAGAAGATGCTCGGCGACCCTCGTACCGTGCGGGTCACCGGCGACGACACGGCGGCCGTCTTCCGGCGTGCCCAGGACGCCGGAGCCCGGGAAACCCCCGGGGACGAGCCGGTCCGGGAGGCGTACGTCTGGTGCAACCTCACCTCCGGGGACAGCAGCCGCGCCCTGTGGCTGTTGCTGCTGCCGTTCATGGTCGTCAACCTCGCCCACTGGATGCGTCCCGCGGCGGCCGGCCGGCCCCGCGCCGTCCGCCTGTACGGCCTCCTCGTGCGGCTGGCCGCCCTCACGCTGACGGTGCTGCTGGTGGCCGCCGCCTGCGAGGTGGCCCTGGACCTGGTGGCCTGGCAGTGCGCCGGGGTCCACAGCTGCGCCCACCGCCACTCCTGGCTGACCTTCCTCGCGCCCCGGCCGTCGGCACCGGACACGTGGTGGAGCCTGCCGGGCCGCCGGCTCGCCCTCGCCGCGCTGGTGCCCACCGCGCTGACGATCCTGCTCTGGTACCTCTCACGCCGCACCTGGAGCGCGTACGAATCCCACCGGCCGATGTCCCATGACCCCGAGCCGGACACCGATGGCAGCGCACTGGCCCTGCCCGGTTTCTGGTACGGGCGCCGCCTCGTGGCCCGCCTGCGCGCCGCGCACACCGCCGTGGCCCTGCTGACCGTCGCCGCTGCCGTCGCGGTCCCCGCGGCCCGCTTCGACCACCGGCCCGGCGGCCCCGCCGCGCTGGACGTCCTGAGCCGGCTGCTCACCGTGGCCCTGCCGGCCTGCGCGGCGGTGGCGGTCGGCGTCGTCTGCCGCCGCGGCCGCAGCGAGAACCGCCTCGACCAGCGGCTCGACCGGCACGTGGTACGACTCCTGCCGCTCGCCGCGCTCGCCCTCCTGCTGCTCACGCTGCTCTACGCCGGCTGGGCCCGCCCCGGCTGGCGGTCCACCGGGCGGCTGCCGGGCGACCCGGCCTTCGGCGCCCTCATGCTGGCCCAGGGACTGCTGGTCGTCGCGCTCGCCGTGGTGGCCCGGCACCTGTACCGCCGCAGCTCCGATCCGCGCACCGGGATGCGGGGCCTGTGCGGACCGGCCGTCGCGCTGCTCGCCTGCGCGCTGGGCGGCGTGATGTCCGGCGGGGTCGCGCAGCGCGTCGCCGACTGGCTGGACGGCACCCGCGCCCTGCTCCCCGGGCCGCCGGTCCTGCTGACCTGGCAGGCATCGACGATCCCGCCGGTCCTCGCGGTCCTGCTGCTCCTCGCCGTCCGGCTCGGGTTCGGCACCGCCCGGCTGGCCCGCGCAGAACGCGACCGGGTCCGGCACGAGCACCCCGGCGAACCCGAGGACCCGGGCCGTACCCGCACCATCGCCCATGTCCGTGCCATGGCCACCCTCACCGACCGGGCGCCCCTCGTGGTCGCCGTGCTCGCCGCCACCACCCTGGTGCTCGGCGGTGTGGCCCTGGCCGGTGCGCTGGCCACCGGGAAGACGCCCGACGGAGCCGCCCGCTCCGCCTACGACGCCTTGCAGGCCGTCGCCGAGACCTCGCAGGCGCTGGGGTCCTGGCTGGTCGGCCTCGGCTTCGTGCTCTTCGTGACGTGGGGGAGGCGCGCCTACAAGGACGCCTCGGCGCGGCGCACGATCGGTATCCTCTGGGACGTCGGCACCTTCTGGCCGCGCGCCGCGCACCCCTTCGCTCCGCCGTGCTACGCCGAACGCGCGGTGCCGGACCTGACCTGGCGCATGGCCACCTGGACCCACCGCACCAGGGGCCGCCTGGTCCTCTCCGGCCACTCCCAGGGCAGCGTGCTCGCCGCGGCCGCCGCCTGGCAGCTGCCCCCGTCGCTCCGCGGCCGGATCGCGCTGCTGACCTACGGCTCCCCGCTTGAGCGCCTGTACGGCCGCTGGTTCCCGGCCCACTTCGGACCGCCCGCACTGGCCGCCCTGCACCGCGACGTCGCCTGCTGGCGCAACCTCTACCGCCGCACCGACCCCATCGGCGGCCCCGTCCGGATCCTCGACGACACCGTCTCCGAGGTCGACCATGCACCCCTGCAGGACCCCCTCGCCTACGGCCGCACGCTCGCGCACCCGCTCCCGGCACCGATCCTCGGCCACTCCGACTACCAGGCGGACCCGGCCTTCACTCGGGAACGAGCCCGTCTGCTGAACCGCCTGTCCCCGGCCCTGCCGGGGCCACGCCCGACACCGGACCGGGCGGGTGAGGGCTGAGCCCGGCCGTCGGCTTCTCCCGGAGGGCCTTGCCCGGCAGGTCAGGTTCAGGCGCCCGCGACGTTCGCAACGGAGCCCGGGCCCGCGGCAGAACCCTGCGGGCAACCTGCGCCGCGGGCGCTCAGGGCAGGTCCGGCAGGTCCTCCGCGAACAGCAGGGTCAGATCGTCGGTGCTCGGGTCCTGCAGCTGTGCGACACGGCCCGCGTGCCGTTCCACCATGGCCTCGAACGTCTGCCGGGCGGTGCGGCCGTTACCGAACGCCGGGCCCTTGGGGAACACCCTGAAGTACTTCAGCAGCGCCTCGGACGCACCCGGTGTCAGCCGGTACTCGTGCTCGTCGGCCTGCTGCTCCACGATCCGCAGCAGCTCTTCGGGGCCGTAGTCGCCGAAGGTGATGGTCCGGGAGAAGCGGGAGGCGACACCGGGGTTCACGGAGAGGAAGCGCTCCATCTCCTCCGTGTAGCCGGCCACGATCACGACCACCGCGTCCCGGTGGTCCTCCATCAGCTTCACCAGGGTGTCGATGGCCTCCTTGCCGAAGTCGCGCCCGGCGTCCTCGGGCGAGAGCGCGTACGCCTCGTCGATGAACAGCACACCGCCACGCGCCTTCTCGAACGCCTCCTGGGTGCGGATCGCCGTGGAACCGATGTGCTCCCCGACCAGGTCGACCCGGGACACCTCCACCAGGTGCCCCTTCTCCAGCACGCCCAGCGAGGCGAGGATCTCGCCGTAGAGCCGCGCGACCGTGGTCTTGCCCGTGCCGGGAGAGCCGGTGAAGACCAGGTGCCGCTTGACCGAGGCCGCCTTGAGACCCGCCTGCTGCCGGCGCCGGCCCACCTCGATCATGTCGGTCAGCGCCCGCACCTCCCGCTTGACGCTCTCCAGGCCCACCAGCGCGTCCAGTTCCCCGAGCACGTCCTTCGACGTGCGCACCGCCGTCTTCTCGGGCTCGGCGGCGGCGATCAGCGGCTCCTGCTCCGTGCTGCGCTGCCCGGGGATCGAGCCGAGCAGTCCGGGGGAGTGGGCCACGGTCTGTACGGCGGGCTCCCGGACCGCGGGCGGCCGCAGGCCACCGCTCTCGTCGCTGGTGCAGTCCTCCACGACGGGGCCCGTCCCGGACCCGGCGTCCGGGCCCGCCTCGGCGAACTCGTAACCGCCGCGCGTACAGCGCTCCGTGCGGCACTTGCGCAGCGTCGCACGGCAGCCGTCGATCACATGGAAGCCATAGCCGCCGCTGCCGCTCACCCGGCAGTTCAGGAAGCTGCCGCGGCCGCCCGCGGAGACGTAGAAACCCGCCTCTGCGGGGGAGTCGACCGTGCAGCGCTCGATGGTCGGATCGGCACCCTTGGTGACGATGACGCCGGTCTGGGTGCCGTCCAGGGTGCAGTTGTTGAGCGTGCCGCCGCTGCCGTGGTCGCGGAACCACGCTCCCGTCGCCGCCTCGCGGATCCGGCAGTCGTCGAGCTGGGCGGTCGCCCCGTCGCTCACCGACACCGCCGTGTTGCGCACCTGCGACAGGTCGCTGTCCACGACGTCCGCGCGTGAACCGCGGTCCAGCACGAACAGGGCGTCCGGCACGTCGTGCACCCGGCAGGAGTCGAGCACGGCGGTGGCACCGTCGCTGACCCACACCGCCGGATAGTCGCCCGTGCTGTCGAAGATCTCGCACTGGTTGGCGTCCACCCGCGTCCCCGGATCCCACACCGACAGGCCGTTGCGGCCGAACTGACGCACCGTCGTCCGGGTCAGGGTGAGCACGGAGCGGGAGCGCAGGTCGACCGCGTTCTCGGGGATGTCGTGGAGGCGGCAGTCGGCCAGCGTGAGGACCGCGTCCGTGTCCAGGGTGACGCCGTCGGCCGTGGTGCGGTGCACATCGCAGTCGGTCAGGTGCGCCGTCGCCCGCTGGGTCACCTGCACACCGGAGCCGCGGACCTCGTAGATCTCACAACCCACCGCCTCCAGCGCGGAGTTCTCGCCCGTCACGGCCACTCCGGTGCCGGAGGCGTGGTGCACCCGGCAGCGCTCCAGGCGGGGATGGGCGCCGCCGCGGACGGTCACGCCCGCCTGTCCGGCCGCGACGACCTCGCACTCCTCGAACACCCCGCCCCCGCCGTCGAGTACGGCGATGCCGATGCCGGCCGGGTTGTCGACGGTGCAGCGGCGCACGGTCGGGCGGGCACCGCCGCGCACCTCGATGCCGGCGGCGGACCGGGTGACGATCCGCACGTCCAGCAGTTCCGGCGTGCCCTCCTCCACCAGCAGCGCGGGCGACGCCGCGTCCTGTCCCTCCACGTGCAGGTCCTGCACGACGGCCGAGGCGCGCACGGTGAGCGGCACGCCGTCGACGGGTGCGATCCGCACCGAGCCGGGGGAGCCCTCGGGACCACGGAGCGTCACCGACCGCTGGACGACGAGGTTTTCCCGGTAGGTGCCCGGGGCGATGGTGAGGACGTCGCCGTCGGTGGCGGCCTCCAGGGCGGCGGCGAGCGACGCGTACTCGCCCGTGCGGCGCCGCCACCGCGACGTACCGGTGTGCGTCACCTGGACCGTGCCCTGTGCCATGGCGTTGCCGTGCCCCCACCTCGTCGTACTGATGGCTCGCTGTCGCACGGGCCGTGCCACCGGTGCCGGGACCGCGACCGTGCTTCAGCCTTGGGGGCTGGTGCGCGTTCGCGCTCCCGAAAACCTGCGCGCGCCCCTGCGGTTCACTCACCCGCGGGTTGTCGCCGAAAGCGCTTCGGCCGGTCCACCGTAGCGCGTGCGTGCACGGTCGGTTGACCAGAGCGGGAAGGCGGTCAGCTGCCCGTGCCCGCCTTGCCCCAGTCCGGACCCGCCCGGTCCCAGGCCTGGTCCCAGCGTGCGTACCGCCCCTGGACCATGCGCCACACCGTCAGCCGCCGGGCGCCTTCGACCAGGCCCACGGTCAGCAGGGCCGCGCCGATCCCGGCGAGCACCGCGTGTGTCGTGGCGGTGGGGGAGTCCAGCGGACGGGTCGTTATTCGGCCCTGGGGGTCCGTCCAGAGCCTGAAGCGGTCGCCCGGGTGTGGGGACTTGAGCTCCGCCAGGGCCGGGCCGTGCCGCTGGGTGCCGTCCGGGGCGGTCCACTCCGCGAGGACCCGGCTGCGGGTCTCGCGCGCCGTGGTGGTGTCGGGGTCGGTCTCCAGCGGGGCCTCGCCCAGGTCACGGACCACCGTGGCCGTCACGAGGTGGCGTGTGTGCTGCTGCTCGCGCACGGCCCGCTGCAGCGAGTCCTGGGCGGCGGCGCCGGCCAGGCAGCCGGCGACGGGCGCGGCGGCGGCGATCAGCACCAGCGCCACGAGGGCCACCCATGCCTCGGCCAGGTCGGTCGTGCGGCGCAGCGGATTGCGCCGCCAGCGCCACAAGCCACTGAGAGCCCGCATGTCCCCACCCCCTTCCGCTCCGTGATAACCCCCGCCACGGACGCGCATCCGCGGTCCGGGGCGAGAGAGAGCGACATCACGTCAACCGCGAACGGCCAGGCACACGGCGTCTCATGAATCTCTCATGCTCTCCCAACGACCGGGCCCCGGCCTTGGTTCCCCCCTCGCCGGGCCGTCGTCCGGTGCTGATCCAGCAGCCGGACCGGGTCTCCGACCCTGATCGTGCCGGGTGCGAGGGGCACCAGGTTCTGGCCGAAGATCAGTCTCGAGCCGGCCCTGCGATGGCGCGCCAGGGTGCGCAGGGGCTCCCGGCCGCGTACGGCCGTGTCCTGGTCGACGGTGGTGACGACGCAGCGTCCGCTGGCCTTCGCGACGCGGAAGACCACCTCGCCGACGGATATCCGCGACCAGTGGTCCTCGGCCCAGGGATCGGTGCCGGTGACGACGACGTTGGGCCGGAAGCGGTTCATCGGCAGCGGGCCCTCGTGGGCGTGGCGGCCCTCGGCGATCAGCGAGTTGAGGGCGTCGAGGGAGGCCGTCGTGGCGACCAGCAGGGGATAGCCGTCGGCGAAGCTGACCGTCTCGCCGGGCAGGGCGTACTCGGGGTCGACCGGGCGGCGGGTGGCCGGATCGTCCATATGGACCAGGCGCACGTCCGCCCGCAGAAAGGCGGTGCACCAGGCATGCGCGGCCTCAGCCGCCGGGACCGCCTCGACCTTCGTGCCGAAGACGTTCACCGGCACCGTCGTCGCCGCCTCGGGCACCGACACCGTCAGCGGTGCCTGGCCCGGTGCGGACAGACGAACGCCGCCGCCGGCCAGCAGCTCGGCGGCGGCCAGCGCGAGGCGTGGCTGTTCGCGCTGTGTGACGACCTTTCCCCCGTCGTCGATCAGTGTCCAGCGCCGGTCTCCGGCCAGGCCCCAGGGTTCCACCGCAGCCTCCCGGGGCGAGAAACCCTGGAACGCCTTGACCGGATGGACGTGGATCGACTGCACTTCGGCGTTTTCCATGCCGCCATCGTGCCAGGAGGCACCGACAGCGGCGGGGCGCCGGTCAGTAGCCGCGGTACTGCTGGTTGTTGTACGGGTCCTGGTAGGGAGCCGGCGCGGGCCGCGGCGCGGCCGGGCGCATGGCCTCGTAGCCGGTGCCCATCCCCATCGGGCGCTGCTGCTGCGGGGCCTGCGGTCCGGGGTAACCCCTTGGGGCGCTCGCCTGCTGCGGGATGTACGCCGTGGGCGCCTGCTGCAGCGGCGCGGGCTGGGGCATCTGCGGGTAGCCGTAGGCGGGGGCCTGCGGGGAGGGGGCCGCCGGGAGGGCGGGCAGTGCCGACGGCAGGGCGGGAAGGCTGCTGCCCGTGTCGTAGGCGGCGGGGACCCGGATCGGGGCGATCTGCGGGGTGCCACGCTCGGCCACGAGCGAGTCGTAGATCGGGGTGTCCGGGAAGGAGGCGGAGTAGTAGCCGCCACCATAAGTGGAGCGGGGGGAGGTCATGGCACATAAGTTAAGCCCACGATGTGCTCGTTGGGGAGACCGATAAGAGGGTTGTTTTCCGTGTCGGCAGTGACTGGGGATCCCCAATCCGAGCGAACTTGGGAAAATGGGACGCCGGCCGGCGTTCGCATCGTGTAAAAGCCGAGTTCCTGCGGGGTTACCGGCAGTTGACCGGCGATGTTCCTGTGCCGGTCATGGGAGTTCGCCGTGCCCGCGAATAGGTTGTGCGGATAGGGATGACCTGGACGACCGGGGGTGCCCGGAAGCCGAGACGGATGGGGGCGGACATGTCCATGCAGAAAGGATCGAACACGCCGGTGCCGACCGCGGCCCTGCGTGTCGAGCTGGGCTGGCGTTCCGGACCCGGCGTGCCCGACGCGGACGCCTCCGCGCTCCTGCTCGCCACCGGAAGAGTCCGCTCCGACGCCGACTTCGTCTTCTACAACCAGCCCGCCCATCCCTCCGGCGCGGTCCGGCACGAGGGCAAGCGCACGGCCGCCGCGGGGGTCACCGACACGCTTTTCGTCGACCTCGCGCGCGTGGAGGGCGCGATCGAGCGGATCGTGCTGGCCGCCTCGGCCGACGGCGGGACCTTCGGGCAGGTCCCCGGCCTGTACATCGAGGTGACGGACGCCGCGAGCGGCCGGCCGGTCGCCCGCTTCGACAGCCCCGGCGCGACCGTGGAGACCGCCTTCGTGCTCGGCGAGTTCTACCGGCGTCAGGGCGGCTGGAAGTTCCGCGCGGTCGGCCAGGGCTACGGCAGCGGACTCGAAGGCCTCGCAACGGACTTCGGCATCACCGTGGACGAGCCCCAGCACGCCGCACCGCCCGCCGGGCCGGCCCGGACGACGCCGCCCCCGCCTGCCGCGGCGCCCCCGGTCCTCCCGCCCCCGCCGCCTCCGCCGCCCGGCACGGCCCCGGTGCCGCTGCCCCCACCGCCCGCCGCGGCCCCCGCACCGCCGCCGGTGACCACACCGCCTGCGCCCCCGGCCCCTCCGGCACCCCAGCCCGTCCGCCTGTCCAAGGTCACCCTCACGAAGGCGGCGCCTTCGGTCTCGCTCGCCAAGCAGGGCGGCACCTCCGGCGCGATGCGGGTGAACCTCAACTGGCAGATGCGCAAGACGCTGTCCGGCCCGGGCGGCCGCTGGGGACGGGGACAGGGGGACCTCGACCTCGACCTGTGCGCCCTGTACGAACTCGCCGACGGCCGCAAGGGGGTCGTCCAGGCCCTCGGCAACGCCTTTGGATCGCTGCACCGGCCGCCGTACATCCACCTCGACGGCGACGATCGCACCGGTGCCGTGGCGAGCGGTGAGAACCTCACCGTCAACCTCGATCACACGCGGGACTTCCGGCGCATCCTCGTCTTCGTGACCATCTACGAGGGCGCCAGCTCCTTCGCCGACCTGCACGCCACCGTCACCCTCCAGCCGCAGCACGGCGCCCCGATCGACTTCTCGCTCGACGAGTGCACCGTCCCCTCCACCGTGTGCGCGCTCGCCCTGATCACCAACACGGGCGGCGACCTCCTCGTTCAGCGCGAGGCGCGCTATCTGGTCCCGGAGCGGGGAGTGAGCCCGCAGCGGACCATAGACCGCGCCTACGGATGGGGCATGAACTGGTCGCCCGGCCGCAAGTGACCGGGATCAGCCCTCGTCGGGCACGGCGTCGGGACGCGCGTACGTACGACCCTTCCAGGCCGCGCCGCGCCCGCGGTAGTGCTGCACGGCCGAGTCGACCGTCATCAGCAGGTACAGCAGCGCGGTGAACGGCAGCAGCGGCGCGAGCCACAGCGGCTGCCGGTAGTAGCGCAGCATCGGCACGTACGTCCCCGTCATCACCGTCCATGCCGCGGCTCCGGCGAGCAGGGTCGCCGTATCCCCGGCCGCCGCTCCCACGACCACCGCGGCGGGCGGCACCAGGTACACCAGCGCGAGCCCGGCGACCGTACCGAGGAGCAGCAGCGGGTTGTGCCGCAGCTGGGCGTAAGCACTGCGCGACACCATCCGCCACAGGTCGTGCAGGCGCGGGTACGGCCGCACGCTGTCCACCCGGTCGGCCAGGCCCAGCCAGACATGCCCTCCGGCGCCCTTCACCGCGCGCGCGAGCGCCACGTCGTCGATGACGGCGTGCCGGATGGCGTCCGGGAGACGCGCCTTCTCCGCCATCCCGGCGCGCAGCAGGACACAGCCGCCCGCCGCCGCGGCCGTGCGCGATTCCCTGCGACCGACCCGGCGGAAGGGATACAGCTGCGCGAAGAAGTACACGAACGCCGGGACCACCAGCCGCTCCCACACGCTCTCCACCCGCAGCCGCGCCATCTGCGACACGACGTCGAATCCTCCGGCCCGGGCCGCCGCCACCAGCGTGCGCAGGCTGTCCGGGGCGTGTGCGATGTCCGCGTCCGTCAGCAGCAGATACTCCGGGTCACGCGCGCGTGCCAGGCCGATACCGTGCCGGACCGCCCACAGCTTTCCCGTCCAGCCCGCCGGCGGCTCGCCCGGCGAGCCCACGGTCAGCGGCAGTCCGCCGTGCCGCCGGGACAGCTCGTGGGCCAGTTCCCCGGTGCCGTCGGTGCTCCCGTCGTCCACCAGGAAGACCTCGGCCCGTCCCGGATAGTCCTGCGCCAGCAACGACGGCAGGCTCGCCGGCAGCACGGCGGCCTCGTCACGGGCCGGGACCACCACGCAGACGGACGGCCATGCGTCCGGTTCCCGGCGAGGCGGCAGCCGGACGTCCGTGCGCCAGAAGAAGCCCTGGCACAGCAGCAGCCAGGACCAGGCGGCCAGCGACACGACGGTGATCCACATCAGGGCGCTCACGTCCGCAGTCTGCCCCACGGGGCCGGCCCGCAAGGCCGCATCGTCTATCGTGGCCGGGTGAAGATCGCGCTCATGGACTCCGGAATCGGCCTCCTCCCCGCAGCCGCCGCGGTACGGCGGCTGCGGCCCGACGCGGATCTCGTGCTCTCGTGGGACCCGGACGGGATGCCCTGGGGCCCACGCACTCCACAGGACATCACCCAGCGGGCCCTCGCCGTCGCCGAGGCCGCCGCCGCCCATGAGCCCGACGTCCTGATCGTCGCCTGCAACACCGCCTCCGTGCACTCCCTGCCGGACCTGCGGGCCCGGTTCGAACCGGACCTGCCGATCATCGGTACCGTCCCGGCGATCAAGCCGGCCGCGGCGGGCGGCGGCCATGTCGCGATCTGGGCGACCCCCGCCACCACCGGAAGCGCCTACCAGCGCAATCTCATCGAGCAGTTCGCCGCCGGAGTGGCCGTCACCGAGGTGCCCTGCCCGGGCCTCGCGGACGCGGTGCACCACGCGGACGAGAGCGCGATCGACGCCGCGATCGCCTCGGCCGCCGCCCGCACCCCCGAGGACGTGACCACCGTCGTCCTCGGCTGCACCAACTACGAGCTGGTCGGCGAGCGCATTCGGGCAGCGGTCCAGCGGCCCGGCCGTCCGCCGCTCGCGCTGCACGGCTCCGCGGGTGCGGTGGCCGCTCAGGCCCTGCGCAGGATCGGAGCGGAGCCCGCACCGGCAGCCGTCGCCGACACCACGCTCACGGTGCTGCTCAGCGGACGCGAGGCCACGCTCCCGGACACGGCACTGTCCTACGCGGAAGGCCGTTTCCTGCAGGCGGTCAGCCCCGTCCGCTGAGCGGGGGCGCCCGCGGACCACGTGTGTGCCAGGCGTGGCCCACCCGGCTCAGTCACCCTCCGCTACGCCCTACCCGCGCAGCGAAACCTGAGTAACCTCATAAACATGAGGGACCACCCCCAGTCCGACAGTCCCCACCCCGACGTGTGGACCGGGCGCGCCACGAACCGGATCCAGTGGCTGCTGGCGCTGGTCGGCGCGGCCTGCATGGCGCTCGGCATCGAGCTGGCCGTGGACTCGGCATGGACCTCGGGCATCGCCCCGCTGGTGATGTCCGTCGTGGGCTGCATCGCCGCCGGCCTGCTGGTCCTGTTCGGCACGCTCGCCTTCGTGCACGTCGATCTGCGGCTCGACAGGGAGTCCCTCGAGGTGCGGTGCGGCCACATAGGGCTGCCGCGCCGCCGCATCCCGCTCTCCCATGTGGCGGGTGCCGACTTCACCGCCCTCGTCACACCCCGGCAATGGGGTGGCTGGGGCTACCGCTGGCGTCCCGAGAAGGGCACCGCCGTCGTCGTGCGCCGAGGTGAGGGCATCGTGCTGCGCCTGTGGGACGGCCACACCTTCACCATCACCGTGGACAACGCGGAGTCGGCGGTGCGGGTCATCAGGGCACGGCTGCGGACGATCACCCCGGGTTCGGCCCAGTGAGATGCTCCGCCACGTGACATGACGACGCTCAGAGCCGGGGGTCGGCGCCTGCGCGCGCCCACGGCCTCGCCGTCGCCCACCCGGCCAGCAGCCCCGCTCCCACGGTCACCGTGGTGAAGCTGAGCGCGTTGCTCACGGTGGCGAACACGGCCACTGCCGTCAGGGCGGCGCCCGCGGTCAGGGCGACCGGGGTGGAGCGGGGAGAGCGCCAGAGCGCGTGCAGCACCCAGCAGAAGGTGGCGACGATCAGGAGCACCCCGACCAGGCCCTGTTCCGCCGCCAGCTGGAGCAGGGCCGAGTGCGGCCTGCCGTCGGCAGTCTGCGGCGCCGGGGCCCCCAGCTCGCCGAAGCGTCCCGGACCGACCCCGAGTCCCCTGTTCCGTCCCGCCAGCCGCAGGGCGTCCTGCCACAGCGCCACCCGGTGCCCCGTGGGCCGGCCTCCGAACATCCGGGCGAGGTCGCTCGGCAGCACGTCCGCCGCGAGCGCCCAGGTCGTCCCGGCCACCAGGCCCGCCGCCACGGCCAGAAAGAGCAGGCTCACGCCCCGGCGGGACATCGAGCCCGCGGCGAGCGAACAGAGCAGCACGGCCGCGCTCGCCGCACAGCCGGCCACCGAGCCCAGTACGGCCCCGGTCGGCACGATCCCGGCGGCCAGCAGCCGCAGCACCAGCCGCAGCTCCGGCACCGGCGCCGCCCAGGCGGCACAGCACGCCGCTCCGGTGGCCAGGGCCAGCAGGGCGGCCGTGGCACCGGCGTGGCCGAGCGGACCGGCGTACCGGGCACCGGCGGAGAGGCCGGGCAGGACCACGGCCAGCGCGAGTCCGGTGACCGCGCCGGCGCACGGCGCGGCCACCGGCAGAAGTGCCCCGGAGACCCGGCCGACGGCATGACCGGCGGTCACGGCGAGCACGGCGAGCAGCATCCCCTCGGGGCGTCCGTCGTGTGCCGCCGCGGTGATCAGGGACCAGCCGGCGCAGGCGCCCAGCAGCATCATGCCCGCACCGTCAGAAACGTTTCGTCCGACGCCGGCCGCGTCCCCGTCCACGCCGGCCACGCCCCCGTCCGAGCCGGCCGCGTACCTCGTCCTCGTCGACCCCACCACTGCCCCTCGTCCCCGTCCCCTGCCCCAGGCCACGGCCGGGTACGGCGCCGGATTCGGCCGCACTGCCGAGGCTGGCCACACCGTAGCGGCTGATGACCGGTTTGGGTACGAGATGCGACGGAAAGTCGCGGTGGGGCCGCGGAACGCCGCCGGTACGGGGCCGTCGCGGGCGTGGGGGCGCGGAGCGGCGGGAGGCGGGCCGGACAGGACGCCGAGCGGGCACGGCCGTGGTCGCTCGCGCCGGGTCCGGCCCGCGTACCGCGCTGTCGGCGGCCGAGGAAGCCGCCGTACACTCACCCGGGTGACCGTCACCGCAACTTCCGTGGACCAGCCGGACCGGGTCCAGCCGTCTGCAGCGCCCAGCGCGTTCCGCGGCCGCCTGCTCCGCCTGATCCCGGCCGCCGCCTCCGCGCTCTGCGGGGTGCTGCTCTACATCAGCTTTCCGCCGCGCACCCTGTGGTGGCTGGCGCTGCCCGCCTTCGCCGGTTTCGGCTGGGTGCTGCGCGGCCGTGGCTGGAAGTCGGCGCTCGGCCTCGGCTACCTCTTCGGACTCGGCTTCCTGCTGCCGTTGCTGGTGTGGACCGGTGTGGAGGTCGGTCCCGGTCCCTGGCTGGCCCTCGTCGCCATCGAGGCGATCTTCATCGCCCTGGTCGGCGTCGGCATCGCGGCCGTGTCCAGGCTGCCCGCCTGGCCGCTGTGGGCGGCCGCCGTCTGGATCGCCGGCGAGGCGGTACGCGCGCGCGTGCCCTTCCGGGGATTCCCGTGGGGCAAGATCGCCTTCGGGCAGGCGGACGGCGTCTTCCTGCCGCTCGCCGCGGTGGGCGGCACACCCGTACTCGGGTTCGCGGTCGCGCTGTGCGGATTCGGTCTGTACGAGGCCGGACGGCTGATCGCCGAACGGCGCCGGACGCGGGCCGTGCGCCGCGGGGCGGCCCTCGCCGCGCTCATGAGCGTGGCCGTCCCCGTCGTGGGCGCGGTCGCCGCCCGCTCGCTGGTGAGCGACAAGCCCGAGGACGGCACCAGGACGGTCGCGGTCATCCAGGGCAACGTGCCCCGCTCCGGATTGGAGTTCAGCGCCCAGCGGCGGGCTGTGCTCGACTACCACGTGCGCGAGACGCTCAAGCTCGCCGCCGACATCAAGGCGGGCAGGACGCCGAAGCCCGACTACGTGCTGTGGCCGGAGAACTCCTCCGACGTCGACCCCTTCAGTAACCCGGACGCGGCCGCCGTGATCAACGAGGCCGCGCAGGCCGTCGGTGTGCCCATCTCGGTCGGCGCGGTCGTGGAGAGGGACGGCAAGCTGCTCAACGAGCAGATCCTGTGGGACCCGGTCAAGGGCGCCACACAGACCTACGACAAGCGGCAGATCCAGCCGTTCGGTGAGTACCTCCCGCTGCGCGGTCTGGTCGGCGCGATCAACAAGAACTGGACCGGGATGGTCCGGCAGGACTTCAGCCGCGGCAGCGAGCCGGGCGTGTTCGACATCGACGGCGCCAAGGTGGGCCTCGCCACCTGCTACGAGGCCGCCTTCGACTGGGACGTACGGGACACGGTCACCCACGGCGCGGAGATGATCTCCGTGCCCAGCAACAACGCGACCTTCGACCGCAGCGAGATGACGTACCAGCAGCTCGCCATGTCCCGGATCCGTGCCGTCGAGCACAGCCGCACCGTTACCGTGCCCGTGACCAGCGGCGTCAGTGCGATCATCATGCCGGACGGGAAGATCACCAAGAAGACCGGCATGTTCGTGCCCGCCTACCTCGTCCAGAAGGTGCCGCTGCGCACCTCCAAGACGCCCGCGACCGAGCTGGGCATCCTCCCGGAGATCGCTCTGGTGCTGGTCGCCGCGGGCGGTGTCGGCTGGGCGATCGGGTCCGGAGTGCGCCGTCGGCGCGCCGGTGGTGCGTAGCCGTACGACCGGCACACGCCCTCCGAACCGGCGCGTAGGGCCCTTGAACCGCCCGGAGACGGCAGGCCCGTCGGGTTAGGGTCGGGCCCATGACGACGCCTGACTTCATCCGCACGCTCAGGGCCTCCGCGGGACACCAGCTGCTCTGGCTCCCCGGGATCACCGCGATCGTCTTCGACGACGAGGGCAGAGTGCTCCTGGGCCGGCGGACCGACACCCGCAAATGGTCGGTGATCGGGGGCATCCCGGAGCCCGGCGAGCAGCCCGCGGCCTGTGCCGTGCGGGAGGTCTTCGAGGAGACGGCCGTCCACTGCGTACCCGAGCGGGTGGTGCTCGTCCAGGCGCTGGAGCCGGTCACCTACCCCAACAGTGACCAGTGCCAGTACATGGACATCACCCTTCGCTGCCGCGCGGTCGGCGGCGAGGCCCGGGTCAACGACGACGAGTCCCTGGAAGTGGGCTGGTTCGCCGTGGACGCGCTGCCCGACCTCAACGAATTCGGCCGGCTTCGGATCAAGCAGGCCATGTCCGAGGCACCCACATGGTTTGACCCTACGGCTGTCGGCTGAAGTATGGGCGGCCACCACATGTGGTGACGGGTGCGTTCCTCTTAGGGTCGGTACATGACCGCGTCCAGCCTCCCGCCCGGCCCTCGCCCACAGCCCCTCGACCTCGACCTCGGCGGCCGCACCGCCCTCGTCACCGGTGCCGCGAGCGGCATCGGCCGGGCCTGTGCGCTGCGGCTGGCCGCCGCCGGAGCGCGGGTTAGGGCCGTCGACCGGGACGCGGCCGGCCTGGCCGAGCTGGCCCGTCAGGCGGAACGGACCGCTGACCTCACCGGGAGCGTCGTACCGCACGTTCTGGACCTCACCGACCTCGACGCCGCCGAAGACGCCGCCGCGGGCACCGATGTGCTGGTCAACAACGCGGGCCTGCAGTTGGTGCGCCCCATCGAGGAATTCCCGCCCGAGGTCTTCCACACCGTGCTGACCGTGATGCTGGAGGCGCCGTTCCGCCTCATACGCGGGACTCTCCCGCACATGTACGCACAGGGCTGGGGCCGGATCGTCAATGTGTCCTCCGTCCATGGTCTGCGCGCCTCTGCCTTCAAGTCCGCTTATGTGGCCGCCAAACACGGACTGGAGGGCCTGTCGAAGACGGCCGCTCTGGAAGGCGCCGCCCACGGTGTGACCTCGAACTGTGTGAACCCGGCCTATGTGCGCACACCCCTGGTGGAGAAGCAGATCGCCGATCAGGCGCAGGCGCACGGCATCCCCGAGGAACGCGTGCTGTCGGAGGTCCTGCTGAAGGACAGCGCGGTCCAGCGGCTCATCGAACCGGAGGAGGTCGCCGAGGCCGTCGTCTACCTGTGCAGTCCCCAGGCGTCCTTCGTCACCGGCACCTCACTGGTGCTCGACGGCGGGTGGACCGCCCACTGACGGACGGCCCACTGACACCACCGGCGGCGCCCGGCCCGGGAGTTTTCCACAGGCCTGACCGGCCGGGCGGACGATGCGGAATCCTGTGAACATGTCTCGCGATCACGTTCAGTCGGCCTCCAGCGGCAGCATCGAGGCCCCGTACCTCGAGCTGCTGGCCCGCGACGCCTCCACGGAGGCGTACGAGCAGCCGGTGCTGCTCGCCCGCGCCGAGGGCAGACCGGCCGACCGGATCGCCGCGCTGGAGCGGGCCAAGCTGCTCGCGCTGCGCGTCCGCGCCGAGCTGGAGGGACGGCGGCGACGCGAGGCGGAGCTGTCCGCGCTCTTCGAGACCGCCCACGATCTGGCCGGCCTGCGCGACCTGGGCGCCGTCCTGCAGGCCATCGTGCAGCGCGCCCGCTCCCTGCTCGGCACGGACGTCGCCTACCTCACCATGAACGACCCGGCGCGCGGCGACACCTACATGCGGGTCACGGAGGGTTCCGTGTCCGCCCGTTTCCAGCAACTGCGCCTCGGCATGGGCGAGGGGCTCGGTGGACTGGTCGCCCAGACGACCCGGCCGTACGTCACGGACGACTACCTCAAGGACGCCCGCTTCCAGCACACCCGCACCATCGACGCCGGCGTATGTGACGAGGGCCTGGTCGCCATCCTCGGGGTGCCCCTCATGCTCGGTCCGCACGTCATCGGCGTCCTCTTCGCCGCCGACCGCAGGGCACGCGTCTTCGAACGCGCGCAGATCGCCCTGCTCGGCTCCTTCGCCGCCCTCGCCGCGGCCGCGATCGACACCGCCAACCTGCTCACCGAGACCCGCGCGGCGCTGGCCGGACTGGAGCGGGCCAACGGGATCATCCGGGACCGCAGCGCCGTCATCGAGCGCGCCTCCGACGTGCACGACCGGCTCGCCGAACTCGTCCTGCGGGGCGGCGGGGTGCACGACGTGGCCGCCGCCGTCTCCGAAGTCCTCGACGGCACCGTCGAGTTCACCGAGGCGGACGCGGCACCGGCCGAGCCGCTGGAGGCGTCGCGCGCCGAGGGACACGCCGTACGGCACGAGAGCGACTGGATCGCCGCGGTCGCCGCCGGCGGTGAACTCCTCGGCGCACTCGTCCTGCGCGGCCACCCCGGCCTCGACCCCGTCGACCAGCGCACCCTGGAGCGCGCGGCGATGGTCACCTCGCTGCTCCTGCTCGCCCGACGTTCGGCGGCGGAGGCCGAACAGCGCGTGCGGGGCGAGCTGCTGGACGATCTGCTGGACGCGCGCGACCGGGACCCACGCCTGCTGCGTGAACGCGCCGTGCGGCTGCGCGCCGACCTGGACGCCACCCAGGTCGTCCTCGCCGCACGCATCGAGGGGCCGGCGGCCGACGCGGACGAGGAGGCCGCGGCGCGCCGTCGCCTGTGGTCGGCCGCCTCGCATCTCGCCGCCACCCGGCACGGCCTGGCCGCGGCACGCGACGGCGGCACCGTCCTGCTGCTGCCGCTCGCCCCCGGCGACACCACCACGGAGCTGGCCCGTCGCACCGCCCGCGAGCTCGGCACGGCCGTGCACCAGCCGGTCACGGTCGGCGCCTCGGCGCCGGTCACCGGCTTGACCACGCATCCCGAGACAGTCGCCGCCGCCTACGCCGAGGGCCGCCGTTGCCTGGACGCGTTGCACCTGCTGGGCAGGGGCGGGGACGGAGCGGCCGCCGAGGACTTCGGCTTCCTCGGTCTGCTCCTCGCGGGCGAACGGGACATCGCCGGCTTCGTCGAGCGCACGATCGGCCCGGTCGTGTCGTACGACGAGCGGCGCGGCACGGAACTGCTGCGCACCCTGGACGCGTACTTCGCCTGCGGGATGAGCCCGGCCCGTACCAAGGACGACCTGCATGTCCATGTGAACACGGTCGCCCAACGGCTGGAACGGGTGGGTCGCCTGCTGGGCGAGGACTGGCAGTCCCCGGGCCGCGCCCTGGAGGTCCAACTCGCCCTGCGATTGCACCGGTTGGCGGCTCCGGACAGACGCTGACCCCCGTACGGACGTGCCGTACGGGGGTCGGGCAGCGGGTGCGCTGGGGGCCCGGCGCCCGTCAGACCGTCCGCGCCTCGGCGGCCGTGCTCGCCCCGGCAGGCTCCCCGCCCTCGGCCTCGACGCGGGCGAGATCCCGGTGCCGCGTCTCCCGTGCCACGCCCACGGCGATCAGGGTCAGCACCGCGGCGGCGATCACGTACAGGGCGATCGGGGTGGAGCTGCCGTAGTCGTCGAGCAGCGCGGTGGCGATGAGGGGGGCCGGCGCACCGGCCGCCACGGAGGCGAACTGGGCGCCGATGGAGGCGCCCGAGTACCGCATCCGGGTGGCGAACATCTCGGCGAAGAAGGCGGCCTGGGGCGCGTACATCGCACCGTGCAGCACGAGCCCGACGGTCACGGCGAGCACCAGGTAGCCGAACGACCCGGTGTCCACGAGCGAGAAGAAGGGGAACATCCACAGTCCGACACCGGCCGCGCCGAGCAGGTACACCGGCCGCCGCCCGACCCGGTCGGACAGCGCGCCCCAGGCCGGGATGACGGCGAAGTGCACGGCGGAGCCGACGAGTACGGCGTTGAGCGCGGTCTGCTTGGAGACACCGGCCGACGTGGTGGCGTAGACGAGGATGAAGGCGGTGATCACGTAGTAGCTGATGTTCTCCGCCATGCGGGCGCCCATGGCCACCAGTACGTCCCGCCAGTGGTGCCGCAGCACGGAGACGAGCGGCAGCTTCTCCGTCTCCTCTGCCCGGCGGGACTCGGCCCGCGCCAACGCCTCCTTGAACACGGGCGATTCGTCGACGGACAGCCGCATCCACAGACCGATGAGCACGAGCAGCCCGGAGAGCAGGAACGGAATCCGCCAGCCCCATGTGCCGAAGGCGTCGTCGGAGAGCACGGCGGTCAGCAGCGAGAGCACACCGGTCGCGAGCAACTGCCCGGCCGGCGCGCCGGTCTGCGGCCACGAGGCCCAGAAGCCGCGCCGCCGGGCGTCCCCGTGCTCCGAGACCAGAAGGACGGCACCGCCCCACTCACCACCGAGCGCGAACCCCTGGATGAGCCGCAGGAGGGTGAGCAGCACGGGCGCGAAGGCGCCGACCGTGGCGTGTGTCGGCAACAACCCGATGGCGAACGTCGCCCCGCCCATCATCACGAGGCTCAGCACGAGCAGCTTCTTCCGCCCCAGCCGGTCGCCGTAGTGCCCGAACACGAGCGCTCCCAGCGGGCGGGCCGCGAACCCGACCGCATATGTCAGGAACGACAGCAGCGTCCCGACCAGCGGGTCGGAGTCCGGAAAGAACAACTTGTTGAACACCAGCGCGGCGGCCGAGCCGTAGAGGAAGAAGTCGTACCACTCGATGGTGGTGCCGATGAGGCTTGCGGCGACGATGCGGGGCAGGCTGGAGTGGGTTGGGGGAGCGGATGCTGCTTCGGAGGCCATGTGCGCCACTTCCTCGTGTGCGGTGGGGACGGGTACGTGTCGGCACACGGTAGGAAGGGGCAGGTCAGGGGCACATGTGGCGGGGCAACATAGTTCGGTGGGCGGGTATGCGTGCGGCCACCATGCCGACTCGCGGAAGGGCGGTTCAGGGGTCCAGGCGGTCCGCAAGACACGGTCCTCCTGGGCGTCGCCCTGGCGGTCGCGCTCGGCGGTGACTGCCTCGCGGATGTCGCGATGCTGCGGTGCGAGCCGGCCGCATTCGGCCCGGGCGCCTCCGACCCCGACGGTCTCCCGCCCGACCGACGTCCTTGCCGCCGGGCAAACACGCTCCGGACGCCGGTGGACAGGTCAGGGTCGACCTCGACAGTGTCCTGGTACACGGCTGCGTTGTTGCCGGCAGTACCTGATCGGCCCCGCTCGGTAGCATCCAACGCATGGCCATCAAACTTGAGAACGTCGGCATCGCCGTTCGCGACCTCGAAGCGACGATCTCCTTTTTCACCGACCTCGGCCTCACGGTCGTCGGCCGTGACACGGTCAGTGGTGAGTGGACCGACACCGCCGTCGGCCTTGATGGCAATCACGCGAACATTGCGATGCTCCAGACACCAGACGGCCACGGTCGCCTTGAGCTCTTCGAGTACATCCACCCCGAAGCGATCGAGTCGAAGCCCACTCGTCCCAACGAGATCGGCATGCATCGCGTCGCCTTCTCGGTCGACGACATCGATAAAGCCCTTGAGGCAGCCGCAAAGCACGGATGCCGTCCGCTTCGCGGTGTGGCGACCTATGAGGACGTCTACAAGCTCACGTACGTCCGCGGTCCCAGCGGCATCATTGTGATGCTCGCCGAGGAGCTGAAGAAGAACTGACGGCCGGTCGGGTCAATCACTGTAGAGCCTGTCCGGCCGATCGCCATCGCGGGTGGATCAGCAGGGACCGGTCGCTCCGGCGCCCAGCCGCTTATGTGCTATTCCATGGATCCATGGAGGATGCTGCGCGCAAGGCCGCGCTCTACGACGCCTTCGCCCGCACCGGCAAGGCACTGAGCAGCGGAAAACGCCTGGAACTGCTCGACCTGCCGGCCCAGGGCGAGCGGACCGTCGACGCCCTGGCCAAGGCCGCAGGACTGAACCTGACCACCACCTCAGCTCATCTGCAGACCCTCAAGCAGGCCGGGCTGGTCGCCACCCGCGGGGAGGGAGTGCGCATCCACTACCGGCTCGCAGGGGACGACCTCGCCGCCCTGTACGCACTGCTGCGCCAGCTCACCCAGGTCCACCCGCATGCGGTCGAGCCCGCCCGGACCGCCTATCTCGGCTCTGCCGCCGGGCCTGCGGAGGAGTACACGGCCGGACACATCCCCGGCGCGATCTCCATCCCGGTCGACGAACTGGCCGGCCGCATCGCCGAGCTGCCGGAAGAGGCAGAGGTGGTGGCCTACTGCCTGCTCGCCCACGACGCCGTACGCCTGCTGCACACGCGCGGCCGCGGGGCCGTCCGGCTGGTGGAGGGAATGCTGGAGTGGCGGCCGGCCGAACTGCCGGTGGACACGGAGAACGCCGCGTGAGCCACGCACATCCCGGCCTCGACGCCGGACCGGTCTATCTCGACCACAACGCCACCACCCCCGTCGACCCACGGGCGGTGGAAGCGATGCGCGCGTATCTGGCGGACCAGTTCGGAAACCCTTCCAGCGCCCACGCTTACGGCACCGAGCCCAGGGCCGCCCTGGCTCGCGCCCGCCGTCAGGTGGCGGAACTCATCGGCGCGCGGGCCGGGGAGATCGTGTTCACCGGCTCCGGCTCGGAAGCCGACAACCTCGCTCTGCGCGGTGCCGTCCTGGCCGCCGGGACCGACCGCCCGCACGTGATCACGCAGATCACCGAGCACCCGGCGGTGCTGGAGACCTGCCGGTCGCTGGAGCGGCTGCACGGCGTGGAGGTGACGTACTTGCCGGTCGACGGGGACGGCCTTGTCGACATCGCGGTCCTGGCCGCCGCGCTCACCGAACGCACGGTCCTGGTCTCGGTCATGGCCGCCAACAACGAGACCGGCGCCCTGCAGCCGATCGCCGACCTCGCACGAACCGCCCGTGCGCATGGGGCGCTGTTCCATTGCGACGCCGCGCAGGCCGTCGGCAAAGTCCCGCTGGACGTGGACGAGTCGGGCGTGGACCTGCTGACGGTCGTCGGGCACAAGATGTACGGGCCAAAGGGCATCGCCGCTCTGTACGTACGCGAAGGAGTCGCCCTCGAACCCCTGGTCTACGGCGGAGGGCAGGAACGCGGGCTGCGCGCCGGCACCGAGAACGTCGCCCTCGCCGTCGCCCTGGGTACGGCCGCGGAACTCGCCGCCGAGGAGCTGGCCACCGGCGGCCACGACCGCATCCGGCACCTGCGCGATCGCCTCCATGCGCAGCTGACCCAGGCGTTGCCGGGCCGGGTCCACCTCAACGGACCCGCCGAAGCCCGCTTGCCCAACACCCTCAACATCAGCATCGACGGCACGCGTGGCCACGAACTCCTGGCCGCCGTGCCCGAGGTGGCCTCCTCCACCGGTTCGGCCTGTCACAGTGGCCACCACACACCCTCGCCCGTGCTGCGGGCCATGGGGCTGGACGTCGACCGGGCGCTGTCGGCCTTGCGCCTCTCCCTGGGCCGCTGGACCACACCGGCAGACGTCGACATGACAGCCCGCCTCCTGACCGCCGCTGCCGGCAGCTCATGACCGCAGCCTCCCCGCCACTTCCGAACAGGCCGCTGATCGGGGACGGCACCGGCATGCTCTGCGTCGCCTTGCTGTCGTACCTGGGAAGCCGCCTCACCGACGCCCCACCGGGCACCGCGGGCGTGTGCCCGGCGATGGGCACACGCACCGTCCACGCGTTCACGGTCGCCGAAAGGGCAAGGACCACCGCACCGGCGTCCCCGTGGCGCCTTACGACGGCGAGAACCCGGTGGGCTGGGTGCGGGCCGGGTCGGGCGGGGCCAGGTCACCGGAGGCGTGCCCTGCCCCAGAGAGGGGTGCCGGAGGGTTCGTGGCGACGTCGGGCTGCACGTGGCAGCAGCTGCCGTCCGCACCGTTCGGGTCGTCGGGAGCGACAGCCCACCGGCGCTTCGCCGGGTGGTCGAAGGCCCGGGTATGGGCGAAGTTCCATCGACTGGACCTCGACGAACTCGGCTTCCGCGGTGAACTGGACTGGTCCCGCTGTGCGATCGACTCGGTGAACATGCGAACTTTGAAAAGGGGGAGCTGACGGGTCCGAATCCCGTGGACCGGGGCAAGAACCTGCACGACAGCCAGGCCCTCGAACCGCTCGTACGCGGCATCCCGCCCATCCGCTCTCGCCGTGGTCCTCGTAGGCGACGGTCCGCCAGGCTCCACGGCGACAAGGGCTATGACTACGACCGCCTGCGCCGATGGTTACGCCGGCGCGGCATCCGGCACCGCATCGCCCGCAAGGGCATCGAGTCTTCCAAGCGGCTGGGACGACATCGTTGGGACCATCGAACGCACCATGGCCTGGCTCGCCGGATGCCGCCGCCTGCATCGCCGCTATGAACGCGAAGCCGCGCATGTCCTGGCCTTCACCAGCATCGCCTGCACCCTCATCTGCTACCGCAGCCTCACCAAATGGGATGACCTCTCAGGCCGCCAGGACCCGGGGCGCTTACATGATCACACTGGGCGTGTCGGTGAAGGCCCAGAGGGTCCGACGCCGATGACACTTGCACATGGGCCGGTTCCATTGAGAAGGCAGGGTCCGGAGGCTGGACGCCGACGAGGATGCCGGTACCAGCATCGTCGTTGCCCGAACCCCCGCCCAGTTCGTCGGGCGCTGAGAGACGAAAGATCCATCATGCCTCGATCCATGCGCGCGCTCGTAGCCGGAAAGGTCGGCGAGCCCACCGATGTCCTGCGGCTGGAGTCCCGGCCTGTTCCCACGCCGGGAGCCGGTCAGGCGCTGATCCGTGTGAAGGCGACTCCGATTCACGCCAGCGATCTGCACGTGCTGCGTGGCCGCTACGGTTTCTCCCTCGAGTTTCCCGCTGTCGGGGGTCATATGGAATGCGTGGGACGCATCGAGGCCCTGGGCGCGGATACCGAGGGACTGAAGGTCGGCGAGCGTGTCGTGGTCGTTGCGGTTCCAGCGGTACCCGGGCCTCATGTGGCCGGGACCTGGCAGGAATATCTTGTTGCCGACACGCGAAGGCTCCTGCCGGTCCCGGACGAGCTGAGCGACTCCAGCGCTTGTCAACTCGCCGTCAACCCGTTGACCGCACTGCTCCTGGTGACGCGCGAACTCGACGTACAGCCGGGTGAATGGTTGTTGCAGACGGCCGCGGGCTCCACCGTCGGCCGGCTCGTCGTTCAGCTGGCCAGGCATCTGCGTATCCGCACGATCAATGTCGTGCGGCGACGTGGTGCCGTTGAGGAGATCAGAGCGTTGGGTGGTGACGAGGTCATCTGCACCGAGGACGAGGACCTGCTGCAGCGTGTGGCCGATATTGCGGGACCCGCGGGCGTGCGCAAGGCCACCGACTGCGTCGCGGGCGACGTGGGTGCCCAGGTGTCCCAGGCGTTGGCTCCGGGAGGAGAGGTCGTGGTCTACGGCGCGCTCTCCACCCATCGGCAGACCGACCCGGCAGCGCTGACAATCCCGCTGCAGGCACGCTCGGTCATCTACGAGACCAAAGTGGTCCGTGGCTTCTGGCTGAACCGCTGGTTCGGCACCGCCTCACCTGAGGATGCGCTGAGCGCGCTGTCCCAGGTCCGCAGTCTCGTCGCTGACGAAGTGCTCAGCATCCCCCAGGGCCGGCCGTTCCCGCTCGACCGCTTCAAAGAGGCCATCGCGCTCGCCGAAACACCCGCACGTGACGCCAAGCCCCTCTTTGTCTTCGAGGACAGCCGGGACAAAGAAGACAGCTAGGAAGCCGCCCCGCCGGCGCCGGCAGCGGCGCGGCTGCGGCGGGGCAAGGCCGCCAACGCCCGGTGCTGTCCGGCGCCACTGGCACAGTGAATCCGAGCGAGGTCGGCGCAGTCCCAGTGGGCGAGGCGGGTCGAGCCAGTGCTTTGACCGGGAGGGTTCGCGGCTCGGCGGGTGCCGGACGACGTGGTGCTGATCGGCTTCGAGGACTCGCCGATCGCGCGGCACACCAACCGGTCGCTGACCAGCGTGCGGCAGCCGCCGGCGGAGAGGGGCCGCACGCCGGCGCGAGTACTGCTGCGTGCTCGGCCAGGCGTTGTCGTACCCCCGGTGTAGCGTCCAGGCCGGAGTCAGGCTCATGCTCTGCGGTTGACGGAGGCGCGCGGATGACGAGTACGACGGGCGAGGCCGTGGTGGCGGTGTCCCGGCACATCGGCGCCCCGGCGGGGGACATCTTCCGGATCCTGGCCGATCCCGGACGGCACCCGGACCTCGACGGCTCGGGGATGCTGCGCGGTGGTGTCTCCGGCGCCGTGGTTTCGGGCGTCGGGGACGTCTTCGTGATGCGGATGCACTACGAGCGCTACGGCGATTACGAGATGAACAACCACGTCGTCGAGTACGAGCCGGGCCGCCGCATCGGCTGGGAACCGAGGCCCGGTCGCGGGCACCCGGACGCCACCGCGCCCGGGGCCGCGTGGGGCCACAGGTGGATCTTCGACCTGCTCCCGGACGGGGCCGGGGCGACGGTGGTGACCGAGATCTTCGACGGTTCGCGCATGCCGGAGGACAAACGCGCGGAGGTGGACAGCGGGCGCGCCTGGTGGCAGACGCAGATGGCGAGCACCCTGGAACGCCTCGCCGAACTATGCGCCGCCCGGTGAACGCCGAACTCGGCCCCCTCAAGTGCGCCCTGGACCGCCAGCGCGAGCACGTCGTCGGGATCCTCGAAGGGCTAAGGGAGGAGGATCTGCGGCGGCCGGTGCTGACCAGCGGCTGGAGCTGCCTGGCATTGCTGCGCCACCTCACCCTGGATGTCGAACGCTTCCGGTTCCCCGGGGTGATCGCGGGCGAGCCGGATGTGGCCGTCCGGCTCACTGCGGGCGCGGAGGCGCACTGGTATGTACCCGAGGGGATGAGCGCCGAGGAGGTCTTCGCCGACTACCGGGCGGCCATCGCGCGCGGATGCCGTGCTCGCCGCCGCCGCGCCCGAACAGGAGCCCGCCGCGTGGCCGGTGGAGATCTGGCCGACCTGGCGGCTGCCTGACGTGCGGCACATCCTGATCCACGTGCTCACTGAAGTCGCCTGCCACAGCGGTCACTTGGACGCGGTCCGTGAACTGATCGACGGCACCACCTGGCTCGGTGGCAACCCCTACGCCGGCTAGTTCTGTGACCGGATTGGGTTCGCCGGTTCTTCAGGCCGCGGTGGCGAGGGGCACCCGCCCCAGTGGATGCCTTTCTCGCCGCGGATGCGGGCGCGTTCGCGGCGCTGGGCGGCGAGGGCTCGGGATGGCGGGCGTTGGCGTTGCGCCGGCGCAGGTGGCCGCGCAGGGCACGCGTCGGCGTGGTGTGGTTGCGGTGGTTGGAGTTGGCGACGGTGAACTGCCGCAGGGGTCCGAAGTGGGCTTCGATCGGGTTGGCCCAGGGCGCGTGGGTCGGGTGAAGCACAGCTTGACCTTGTTCCTCTTTGCCCGGCAACGGATGTCGGCGCCTTTGTGGGCGGACAGGTCGTCCAGGATGACGTGGTTCGGGGCGCCGTCCGGGCGGCCGGTCCGGATCGACTCCAGCGCGGCCGGCGTGTTCGCGGCGCCCTTCTTGCGGCGGTTGACGCCCCAGAGGGTGTCGTCGCCGATCGGACACGGTCCGGGAAACGCTCCAGAACCTCCTCGATGCGGTCCGACTCGGCGTCGCGCTCGGGGTCGGGCGATTCCTTCCACGTCTTGGTTCGTCGGAAGGTGACGCCGCGGCGGGCGAGCAGGCACCGTAACGCCTCGCGGCCGATCCGGATGACGCGGCCGTGTACTTTCCGCAGGTAGGCGGCGAGTTTCCGGATGGACCGGCGGGTGAAGGGCTGACCGAGCTTGGTCGGGCGAGTGGTGGCCGTCTGCACGGCGAAGCCCTCGTCGTCAGGGCTGAGCAGGCGGGGACGGAGTCCCGCCCATCGGGGGGCCAGGCAGGCCAGGCCGATCTCGTCGAACCGATGGATCACGTCACGGACGGTGTCCTCGTCTGCCTGCACCAGCTTCGCGATCACGGGCACCCGGTTGCCGCCCGCCGAAGCCAGCAGCATCATCGCGCGCCGGTACACGCTCGAGCCGTCGGCCGTGCGGTCGTAACGGTCGTCCCCGTGTAGCCGGGCCATGGCGGCGACGTGCCGTGCGAGGTACGGCGGCACCCCCGGCTTCGGGAGCTGGGCCTGCCACCTTTCTGAGGGCCCGTCCACGTAGGTGGCGGTCAACCGTGTCGAGAGCAAGGCCGGTGACCCGATCCGTCTCATCCTTGTCCCCCGACACCTCGACACGAGTTCATCAGGCCACCTCCGGGCAGGGGTGAATGGGCGCCGGTGCTCGAGGGTGCACCGGCGCCCACGGCCCGTCGCCCCCGAGCGCCTGGAGCGCGCTGCGGCATTCATATCCACCCACGGCGAACCGCCTGCGCGCCCGCCTGGAACCGGCTCGTCGCCCCGAGGCGGGTGGTCAGGCCGGCTATCCGGCGGCGCAGGGTGCGTTCGCTCAGGCCGAGTTGGCGCGCCACGGTCTCGTCCTTCAGCCCGGCATGGAGCAGGTGGAGCAGAGCGCGGTCGTCCTCGCCGAGGTCGGGGTGGTCGTCCGCCGGCCGGGCCTCGCTGCCGAAGACGGGGGTGGCCTGCTGCCAGCTCACCTCGAAGAGGTCGACGAGGGCGTCGCACAGCGGTGACTGGTGGACGAGCGCCGCCGTACTGCGCAGGCCGTCGGCGCCTGCGGTGAGCGGGACGATGGCGTCGCGGCGGTCGAACACCAGCAGCTTCAGCGGCACATGGGGCAGCACCCGGGCCTGCTCCCCGAGGAGCACCAGGTGCTGGAGCAGTTCCGCGCGCTCGGGGATCGCCAGCACCTCGCTCGAGTAGATCGCCCGTGCCCGCACTCCGCGGGCCAGCAGGTCCTCCTCGGCCCGCAACGCACTCGCGTCAGCCGTGAGATACGGCGGGGTGTCGAAGCACAGGACCTCCTGCTCGGCGCCTGCCATGAGCTCGGTCAGCCAGTCGGTCATCGCGGTCGGCCCCTCGATGATCTCGACCAGCCGGCTCGGATCGGAGCTCAGCTTGCGCTCGTTGAACTCGGCGCCGTAGGCGTCCAGAGCCGCCTCCGCGCGCTCCAACTCCAGACGGCGCGCGCGGATCAGGGCGGCCAGGCCGATGCGCGGATCCAGCGGGGCGTAGCGGGTGGGCCGTGCCGCCGAGGGGACGGCGAGGCCCGCGGCGACGAGTTCCTCCAGCATGCGGCGGGCCTGTGCCGTGCTGCAGGACTGATGCCTGGCCAGTTCGGTGGCGGTGACTGGCGGCGAGGCCAGTAGGTGGCGGTAGGTGCGCTCCGTCGGATCGTCGAGACCCAGGGGTTCCAGCACAGGCTCTCTCCCTCCTGCGTTTCCCGGCCAAGCGGTGCTTGGCCGCAACCGGCGGCTGACCGGTACCGGCCAGCCGATCCTCACCCACTGAGGCGGGTGCGCTGGAACAGTACCGGCATCCCCTGAAGGGCGGTTCACCAGTGCTCTTTGTGAGTCGGCCGCCCCGTTCCCCACCCGAGAGGCGCGTGGTCCATTGAGAATCCGTGGAAACGGCATACGCTCCGGCATGGTCGCCACCGTGCTGGCGCTGGCCGCCGGCCTGCTGGTCACACCACCGGCCCAGGCAACCCCACCGCAGGGCGCCAAGGGCATCCGGCTGACCGCCGCCGCGATCGAGAAGCTCAGTAAGAGGTACGAACCCCGGATCGACGGCACGCCCGGTCAGGTCGCCGCCCAGGAGGGCCCCGCCGCTGCCGCTCCGGCGCTGCCGGGCACCAAGCCCACCGTGACGGCGGGCACGCGTACCGACACTTCGTCCACCGCCCCCGGCTTCAAGCGGACCGGTGGATGGGAGACCGCGCGCGGCTTCGCCGAGGGCCTGGCGCTCGGCGGTACCAAGGACTGGGTGGGAGTCTTCAGCGGCGGCACCGTCGCCCGGTACGACGCCCAGGGCAAGCAGGTGTGGAACCGCGGAGCCACCTCCTTGTACAAGGACTGGCGGGTGACGCCCGACAACTGGTTCCAGCCCTACCCCTATCTGCCGAACCTCTATGCCGGCTACAACCCGTACCAGATGTCGGCCACCGGTAAGCAACCGTATGTGACGGGCGACTTCAACGGCGACGGTGTCCAGGACGTCGCCGTCGCCTACGCGGTGGGCGACTGGCCGTTCCGGCCGTTCTCCTCGCCCGGTTCGAAGGTGGACTACGGCACCTTCGTCACCGTCCTGGACGGCCGTACCGGGAACACGGCCTGGAGCAAGCTGATCCCCGGCTACGTCGGCACCATGCTGGTCCAGGACGGCAAGCTGATCGTCGCCAACGCGGTCGGCCCGGACTGGTCCGGCGATCCGGTGGCCGAGCAGGGCGACAGCCGCAGCAATCTGACCGCCTACACCTTCGGCCGCGCTCGTGACGGCAAGCTCACCGGCACCGCCGCCTGGACCTACTCGACGCACGCGCCCTGGGCCTACTGGGGCGGTCTGACGTCGATGGGCACCGGCCGGATCGCCGCGTCCTGGTCCGACACCCCCATGGACCTGGGAAGCCCGCGCCCGTCCGACGGCAACGTGCTGGTGCTCGACACCTCCGACGGCCGCGTCGCGGCGCACACCAAGACCCCCGGCTACCCGCGCATGCTGGTCAAGGACCCGGGCGCGGACCGCGTCCTGGTGGTCGAACAGAACGACCCCTTCGACAAGGTGCGCTGGGACCTGACCGCGATCGACGCGCACAGCGGCGACCGAGCGGTGCTCGCATCACGTGAGGGCACTGTGCCGGAGGCGTTCGAGGTCCTCCCGGACGCGCACGGCGGTCAGCCCCGGTTCGCGGTCGCGGAGCTCGGCATCGACGCCGACATGTCGGACGGTCAGAGCACCATCTCCGGCTGGGACGCCCACGGCCACACCCTCTGGTCCTACACCACGGCCTCCACGATCGGCGGACCCAACGCCCCGACCATGGAGCTGTCCTCCGCCGCCAAGGGCGGCGAGGTCTTCGCCTCGCTCTCCGACCCGACGACCGCCACCGCCGCCACCCCGGCGGGTCCCGACCACACCCAGCTCATCGGACTGAACGCCATCACCGGCCACTTGGACTGGCGGCAGGACGGCGCCGTCTCCGGCGACACCCTCACCCAATACCAGGGCGGACTCCTCACCGTCGGCTATGACGACACCGCCTACACGGTCAACCCCCGCAGCGGTACGTTGCACGCCATGCCCCTGGCCGGCGACCCCTACGCGGCCGTCGCCACGGACGTGAACCGGGACGGAACCAAGGATCTGCTCGTCGCCGGCCAGAGCCGCGGGGTCTTCGCCCTCGACGGCAGGACCCTGAAGAAGGCGGCGCCGACCGTCCTGTGGCGGGCCACCGTCGACAGCTCGGTACACGCCCTGCGTCTCCTGCCGAACCCCGGCAAGGACTCGGCCGGCGGTTCCGTGGTGGCCGCGACCGACCACGGCTTCGCCGTTCTGGACACGCACAGCGGTGAGGCACGCGCGAACGTGCACACCGGCGGCTTCGTCGCCTCGCTCACGGTCGTGGGCGACGGCCACGGCGGCTCCGAGATCGTCGTCCCGGGCAGCAGCCTGACCGCGTACACCGCGCAGGGCAAAAAGCGTTGGACGTACCAGCCGAAGGGCACGGAGGGGAAGAGCCTGGTCTTCTCCAGCATCACCACGGACGGCGCCGGGCACCTGTTCTTCGAGTACGGCGGCACGCACCACGGGAGGGGCCTGCCCACGGAGGCCACCGACCCCGCGCCGACGGCGGTCAGCCTGGACGCCGCCACCGGCACCCCGAACTGGACCGAGACCCCGAGCGGTTCCGGTGCCGTCGCGATCGTGCCGACCGATCCCGCCCTGGCCGACCCGAACATCCCGGGCGCGGACGGGCATGGTGTCGCCTTCGCGTACAGCGGCGATTTCAGGACCTACCACCACCTCGTCCAGATCCTCGACTCCCGCACCGGCGCGGTGATCAAGAACTACGACAGCCCCGGAATGTCGCAGGGCTTCGTCGCGTCCAAGAAGACCGGCCTGGTCGAGATGCGCGAGTTCAACGACTTCGTGTACCCGGCGGACGGCGGTGAGCCCTACGACGTGCCCACCTTCTTCGGCTTCCACTCCGGAGTGTTCGCCAGGTCCGTCGGCGGAACCGAAGCGTTCGTCGGCGCCTACCAGAACCTGTGGTCCTACGACACCCCCTTCGCCGCCAACGACGGGTTCCTCCGCGAGAGCGCCACGGACTTCGCCCTGGGCGCGAGCCAGGTCGAAACAGCGAAGCTGGGCGACGGGCCCGGCGACGACATGATCGGTCTCGCGCTCGACTGGCAGGCCCTGAACATCTCGGCCCAGGCGATCGGCGGCGCCGTCAACGACATCGACTACCTCCCGCACGGTCTGACCACCTACAAGCTCTCCGAGAGCGAGCCCACCCGGATCCCGGCCCCTGCGAACGGCGGCACCTCGGCCGTGGCCCCGCAGGCCGCCGCCAAGGCCGGTCAGTTCCACGGTGACCGGACGCGCAGCGCGAGCCCGCTGAAGGACCTCGACATGCCGATCGGCACCGCCTCGGTCCCGATCGAGATCCAGAAGAAGACTCCGGCGGCCAAGAAGCTGAGCGCGGCCCAGGACAACGCCAAGGAGGTCGCCCCCGGCTACACCCCGCAGCAGATCCAGGCGCGCCTGGGCCTCAAGGGCGACGGCACGGGCCAGACGATCGCGATCGTCGACGCCTACCACTACCCGACGGCGGAGGCGGACCTGAACCACTTCTCCGCACACTTCGGCCTGCCGCAGACCTGCGACACGGCCGGTACGGGCGAGGACTGCTTCGACTTCCAGCAGGTCTACGCGGACGGCACCCGGCCCGACGTCGACACCGGCTGGAACGAGGAAGCGGCGCTGGACATCGAGTGGGCGCACTCGGCGGCCCCGCACGCCAAGATCGTCCTGGTCGAGGCGAAGGACCCGACCATGGCCGCGCTGTCCCGGGCCGACGACGCGGCCGCGGCACTGCACCCGGCAGCGGTCAGCAACAGCTGGGGCGCCGGCGAGTTCTCCGAGGAGGCGTTCTACGACGGCCACTGCAAGCTGGCCGACGCGGTCTGCGTACAGTCCACCGGGGACGGCGGCTACCCCGGCGGCTACTCCGCCACCAACCCCTACGCCCTGGCCATCGGCGGTACCAACCTCCAACTGGACGCCGACGGCAACACCGTCGACGAGACGGCGTGGAGGGCCACCGGCGGCGGCCTGAGCTACTTCGAGCCGCGCCCGGCCTACCAGGACGGCGTGCAGTCCTCGCCGCTGCGGGCCACGCCGGACGTCAGCTTCGTGGCCGACCCCGCCACCGGCGTGCCGGTGTACCTGACCATGACCTACGGCGGCACCAGCCAGTCCGTGTGGTTCAAGGTGGGCGGCACCAGCCTGTCCGCCCCGATCTGGGGTGCGATCATCGCCTCGGCCGACCAGCTCCGGACCGCCGCCGGCAAGCCGCACCTGGCTTCCGACGGCCCGGATGGCGACACCGCGCACACGGACGTCTACGCGCTCGGTACCACCTCCCTGCGGGACGTCACCTCCGGCTCCAACGGCCGCTGCGGCCCGGAGTGCACGGCCGGCCCCGGCTACGACACCGTCACCGGCCTCGGCTCGCCCATCGCGGGTGTCGACGCGGCCCTGGCGAACATGAAGTAACCATCCAGGGAGCAATGCTTCGCCCCGTCGCTGTGCGGCGGGGCGAAGCGCTGTCAGGGGTGCGGGTACGGGCTCGTCGACAGAGCGGTGGTAACACCCTGACCCGTCGGGGAGGCCGCCGGCAGCACCGAGGTCACGGCGCCCTGCTCGACGGCCTTCTGCGGTGGCAGCGCGAGTACGCCCGCGGCGATGACGGCGGCCACCTGCTCCATGTCCCGGCTGATCCCGTGCCCCCGGTGGCCACTGGAATGTGCCGCCGGTGACCGGCAGGCTCTGTCCGCTGACCCACGCCGCCAGGTCGGACGCGAAGTACTCGGCGGCGTCCGCGACCTCGTCGACACCGCCCATCCGGCGGCCGATGTGCCCGCGGGGCGAGGAGTTGCCGCACCGGGCGGACGCCTGCGGTTTCGACGGCGGTCGGGAGGATCGTGTTGGCGCGCGCCGGGCAGCCGCCTGAAGGGTGAAGAAGGTGACCTTGGTGTTGATCGGGCGCTGACGGCCGGGTGACCGCTCAGCCCTGTGCGGTCTGGGAGACGTGCTGCCAGTCGTTCCAGGTCTGGAGGCGCTGCGCGTACAGCGGTTCGACGATCTCGATGGGCTCCGTTCCGAAGAACACCCGCAGCGGCGGGTTCTCGGCGTCGATGATCTGCAGCAGGGCGGCCGCCGCGTTCGAAGGCTCGCTGTATCGGGCGTCGCCGAAGCGGGCCGCGACGGCCGCGCGGACCTGGTCGTAGGCGGGAAGCTGCGCGGCGTGCGTCGCGGAGGAGCCACCCCAGTCGGTGGAGAAGCCGCCGGGCTCGACGATGGTGACCTTGATCCCGAGGCCGGCGACCTCCTGGGCGAGGGACTCGCTGAAGCCTTCGAGCGCCCACTTGGACGCGTGGTAGGCGCCCAGCGACGGAAACGCGGCAACACCGCCGACAGACGAGACCTGCACGATGTGGCCGCTGCCCTGTTCGCGCAAGGTCGGCAGCACGGCCTGGGTCACCCAGTACGCGCCGAACAGGTTGGTCTCCAGCTGGTCGCGCAACTGCTGCTCGGTGATCTCCTCGGTCATGCCGAACAGGCCGTAGCCCGCGTTGTTGACGACGACGTCGAGACGGTTGAACTTCTCGCGTGCGGCGGTCACCGCTGCGGTGACGGCGGCCTTGTCCGTGACGTCCAGCGCCAGCGGCAGCACCGCGTCGTCGCCGTACTTGGTGGTCAGCTCGTCCAGCGAGCTGATGTTCCTGGCCGTCGCGGCGACCTTGTCGCCGCGTTCCAGCGCGGATTCGGCGAAGGCGCGCCCGAGGCCGCGGGACGTACCGGTGATGAACCAGACCTTGCTCATGATGTCTCTCTGCTCCAATGGGGATGCCCGGGTGAGCCGTGGCGCCCGGATCGAATCGTCACCGTTCCTCGCGCTCGCAGGCCCGAGAACGACTGAAAGGTGTGCGGTGGAGGTCACCGCTCCTGGATGAACTGCTCGGACACCGTCCACAGGCGTGCCGCGTTGTCCGGGTCCAGCGCGTACGGAGCGACGCCCGCGATGTTGCTGCCGCGCTCCGTGACGATCTTCGCCGGCGCGCAGTCCTCGTAGTACTGGCCGGTGACCCCGGTCACGGTCGGCGAGGCAGCCATCAGTACCGAGGTCGCGGCGCCCTGCTCCACGGTCTTGGCGGGTGGCAGGGCGAGAGCCCCGGAAGCGATCAGGCCGGCCACGGCCTCCATGTCGGTGTGACGTGCCAGGCCGGTGTCGCCGACGTTGCCCGGCATCACGGCGTTGACAGCGATGCCGTCGCCGGCCCACCGCTCGGCGGCTCCGACGGCGAACAGGGCCACGGCGGTCTTCGACTGCCCGTAGGAGGTCCACGGGTCATAAGGGCGGAAGCGGTAGTCCAGGTCGTCGAAGACGACCGGCGAGAACTGGTGGCCGATGGAGCTCACCGCGACGACCCGGGCGCCGCCCGCAGCGGCGAGCGCCGGGTGCAGGCCGGTGGCGAGCGCGAAGTGCCCCAGGTGGTTGACCCCGAACTGCCATTCCCGACCGTCGGGCGTGTGGGCGATCTGGGGCGGAGACATCATGCCCGCGTTGTTGACCAGGATGTGCAGTGGGCCGTCCCACCCCGCCACGAACTCCGTGATCGAGCTGCGGTCGGACAGCTCGAGCCGGCCGACGGACAGCTTCCCCGAGCCGGCGGGCAGGTCCGCCGCGATCCGGGCCGCCACCTCGGCGCCTGCGTCGGGGTTTCGCACGGCCAGGGTGACGTCGGCGCCCGCCGCGGCGAGCGCGCGCACGGTCTCCACGCCGATGCCGGAACTGGCACCGGTCACGACGGCCCGGCGGCCGTGCAGATCGACACCGTCGACGACCTCGGCGGCTGTCGTGGTCGCTCCGAACGCTTGGGATGTGGACATGGAAGATCTCCTGCTGGGATGACCGAGGGCCGTTGGGTCAGCTGAGTGCGGTGCGGGAAGAGCGAGCCGACGGAGCCCTCACTAGGTAACTATCTGGATAGATATATTGAACGTAGGTCACGGCGGCGAGCTTGTCAATAACTAGATAGTTACTTGCGGAACGAGCGGGGTGCGGCCCACCGTCTCGATGTGCTCCCCGGAGTCCTCGATGTGCTCCCCGGAGTCGGACCGACCCGCGTAACAGTGTCAGCTGAACCAGGTCGGTGGAAGGAGCAACCCGTTCGAGAGGGCGGGACCTGGCTCACGCGCACCCTGCGGCAAGGTCGTCGCGCCGGTGCCCTTCCTGTCCTGCGGTGTGGGCCTCGGCGGGAGACTGCCATGCGAATCGTCACTGAGGGGGAAGTCCGCGGGCCGGCCCTTCCTCGCGCGGCCAAGCGGGCGACGGGTCCGGCGCGTCCGTTCGGCTGTCGAGCGGGGTCCGGTGATTATTCGTTCTGTGATCGCCCGGCGATCAATCTTGCGGAAAGTCTGACCGGATTCGCCACACCTGGGGGTCATGATGTCTTCGCCGGCTTCGTTCAGCATGCTCAACGAAAAGGTCGAGAAGACCCGGTCTTTGACTGGCTGTTTCGCTGTGCTGGCCGGGGACTTGACCATCACGACCGCGGCGGTCCTGGGTATTTGGTGGACACGTGACACGCGGGACTCGGTGGCGATTCTCAGCAGCGCCTTTACCGCGGTGAGCAGCATGACCACCGCGTATTTCGGGATCAAGGGTATTTCCAACACGGCCCCGCGGGCCGTGCATGTCGTGTCGCCGAAGAGCGGAGAGTGATCAGCGGGAGCCGGCGGTCAGCACCATGTGACCAGCTCCGCCTTGTTCTTGAAGATACCGAGATCCCTGTCCAGGGGCTGGTCGGTGTACTGGTGGAAGACCCAGGGGTGCTGGATGTCGGGCTTGCCCGGATGGCCGTTGTATTGGGCGATCCACAGGCCGTCACCGGCGAACGAGGTGGTGTCGCGGTGCACCCAGAAATCGCGGTTGCAGTACAGGATCACCTTGTGGCCGGGCGCTTTCTGCTGTACCCGCTTGATCCATGCGTCCTTCCATTCCCCCGATATTCCGGGGTCCTCCCAGTCCAGGGCGAGGATGTCACCGTCAGCTAGGTTGATCTTGGACAGGAAGTAGTCCGCTTGCACCTCGTACGGTCCGGGGCGGGCGAAGTGGTAGAAACCGGTGACCAGTCCGGCCTTGCGGGCGGTCTGCCTCTGGGCGACCCACTTGGGGTTCGTGTAGCTGTGACCCTCCGTGATCTTGATGAACACGAAGTCGATCCCTGAGACGTCGTACTTGGCGGGCTGGATCGACGATACGTCGATGCCATTGGTGCTCATGAAGGCTTCCTCCGTTCGTATCACAGATTTCGCATATCAAGAATACGCCGATCCGCCAAGTACCGCGCGGGCGAGGGGTAGTTGAGCAGGTAATATGTATCGGGGGTGCCACTCCATCCTTCCAGGATTCCGTGACCTTGGGGGAGCTGAAATGTTTCCGGGTTCACCCGAAGTCGACGGCAGGACTGCCATGTTTCCGGCAGGAGTCGGAGGTTCAGTGGACCTGGAAGTCCGTGACCGGGGCCGTCGCCCTGTATAGGCGCCCGGATTCCGGCGTTCACACGGTGCCACCCGCTCTGGTTCGGCACGTCGGCAAGGCCTCCCGCACCGTTACCCGGGTCAACAGTCTCGTCCCACTGCGCTGTTCCATGGCCGTCGCCATCGGCACTGCGGCACGTTCCGCCGGGCGGGGCGGCGGGGGGGCCTGTCCTCACGTGATGCTGAGGTAACCCGGCTACAGAGAACGCGAGTCGGCCTCGGTCCGCCGTACCCGGCGGTGGGCGCCGAACCGCAGATCGATCAGGTCGAACTCCACGACGAGCCCGACCGCCGGGCGCACCACCCGGAACGGACTCTGCGAGACGTCCTCCTCCTGCGGACCGCGGCGGTTTCCATGGGTCCGTCCCCGTCACGGTCGTCGCGCGGATCGAATGGCCGTCGCCGCACCGAAGTGACCGCCGGCCTCGTGGCCGTCGACAGGATGGTTGCGCAGCTCCGTCCAGAGCCACAGGGCGTCGGGTCGCACCGGTGCCGGAGTAAGGGAGGAACGCCGGGGGAGGTCGTGGGCTCCTGCAGCAGGGCGGCGCCGCTCACCTCTTCCTCATGCTCTCTCCGGTTGCGGATTCCCGCCACCTGAGTCACGCAGGCGGGCACACGCACCGGTCGCCGGGTTGCACGGTTCGGACCCACCGGCTGAAACTGGTGGTCAGAGGCTTCCGTGGCCCTCCCGGGACGCGCTCACCCGGGTGATGGTGAGCGAGGCGATCAAGGTGGTTTCCCCTCCGGAATTGCGATTGCTCGGCCATTTCCGGCTGGAATGCGATGCCGAGCCCGTCGAACTGTGCCGCAATGGCCAGCGCCTGCTGGCGTTCGTCGCGCTGCGGCGGCGCGTCTCCCGTTCGGTCCTCGCCGGAACGCTGTGGCCCGAGGTCACCGAGGACCATGCCCGGGGCAGCCTGCGCACCACGTTGTGGAAACTTCCGCGCTGTGAGCAGCCGCTGATCCGGTGCAGCGGGGACTCGCTCGTACCGGCCTCGAGCCTGCGCGTCGACGTGCACGCCTTCACCGAGACGGCACTCCTTGTCGTGCAGGGCGGCAGCTCCCCGCCCCACGCGCAGCTCCCGCAGGGCCTGCTGGGTGGAGAAGACCTGCTGCCGGGCTGGGACGAGGAGTGGGTCCTGCTGGAGCGTGAACGCCTGCGGCAGCTACGGCTGCACGCCCTCGACGCGCTGGCCGAGACGCTCGTACGAGAGGGGAAGCCGGCGCTCGCGCTCGAGGCGGCGTGGGAGAGCGTGCGTACGGAACCGCTGCGGGAGAGCGCGAACCGCGCCGCCGTGTCCGCACATCTCGCCGAGGGAAACGTCAGCGAGGCGGTCCGTCATTTTCACTCGTTCCGGCGGCTGCTGCGGGAGGAGCTGGGAGTGGAGCCTTCCCCACAGTTCGCCCACCTGCTGGCCCGTCACGGGCTCGCCGTCTTCCCAGGTGGGTGACGCCAGGGTGACGCCGTGCTGACGGCGCGCCCGTAGCGTGGATCGGGATTTCCCTGACGCCCTCACCTCCCCACCGAGCCCGCTTTCGGGACGCCCGGCCAATGTGGGCCGGCGGCCCCGCCACCCTCTGGAGGACCGCATGGCACGGGCCTCGAGACCTCCGATCATCTATGTACGGGGATACGCCGGCGGCACCGCCGGTATCGACAAGGCGGTGACGGATCCGTTCTACGGCTTCAACCAGGGTTCCACCCACATCCGTATCGGACCGGACGACAAGCCGTGCTTCTACGAGTTCGAAAGCCCCTTGCTCCGGCTGCACCTGGACGAGGGCTACCGGATCCTGGTCGACGGCGGCCAGGAACTCTACCTCTCCACCCACGACACGATTCCGCCGGACAGCATCTGGATCCACCGCTTCTACGACACGTCCGCGACCACCTGGGGCGGCCGTCCTCAAGACTTCCGGCTGGAGACTGCCGCGGAGGACCTGCTGACACTGATCGAGGCGATCAAGGAGAAGTCCGGGGCGCCGTGTGTCCACCTGGTCGCCCACTCCATGGGGGGTCTGGTGTGCCGCTGCCTCATCCAGAAGATCCTCCCGGACATGAACCGCGATCCGGCCGAATACGTCGGCAAGCTCTTCACCTACGGCACCCCGCACGGCGGCATCGCTTTCGACGTCGGCTTCGGCGTACTGGAAAAGCTGCGTGACACCACCGGCATCAACGGCGCGGAGATCTTCGGACCCCAGCGGATGTACGAGTACCTGACGCCCAAGGCACTCGCCGACCCGGACGGTCCGTCGGGGAACTGGGACGCCCGCGCGATGCCCCAGGACCGGCCGTTCGCCTTCCCTCCCCACCATGTCTTCTGTCTGATCGGCACCGACCCGACCGACTACGACGTGGCGCGCGGCCTCTCGGCCGCCACGGTCGGGCCCCGCAGCGACGGCCTGGTGCAGATCGACAACGCCTATGTGCCCGACGCGTACCAGGCCTATGTGCACCGTAGCCACAGCGGGCCCTACGGGCTCGTCAACTCCGAGGAGGGTTACCAGAACCTGCGGCGATTCCTGTTCGGGGACCACAAGGTGGAGGCCGCTCTCGTCGGTGCCCGGCTGCCGCAGCGGCCGGACACCACCTGGCAGGCCGAGGTGCTGCTGTCGGTGCGCGGCCTGCAGATCGTCACTCATGAGCGGACCAGTGCCCAGTGGTGCCCGATCGAATTGCAGGACAGGGAGGCGTCCGTACCGCTCGTGACCACCTTCCTGAGCAGCGGCCTGCGCCCGGACGACGCGGGCGCCATGCGGTACGCGCTGCATCTGCGGATCCTGTCACTGCGGCGCCGTGACACCCTGCTGAGCTTCACGGACCACCTGGAACAGACCGCGGACTTCGACGACATCCTCGTCGTCGACGTCGGCACCGACCCCGCCGGCGCGTCCGTGCTCTCGGCCACCTGGAACTCCGCCATCACCGGTTCGATCAGCACGTACCAGCCCGACCTCCGCGCCCTTGACGACGACAACCCCCCTCGCGGCGACTGGGTCCGCGACGTCGAACTGCCCGTCACCGCCGGCCCGATCCTCGGAGAGGACGCGAGGATCAGACTCACGGTGACGCCCTGGGACTGATGAGACGAAAGGAAGCGTACTGTCATGGTCGCTCTTTCCAACGTCCGCTTCGGCGCGCGGAACGAGGACATCCGCATCGTGCAGAAGGCCCTGATCGCCCGGGGCCGCGGCATCCCCGACGGCCCCACGGGCTTCTTCGGGGAAGAGACCAAGGCCGCTTACCGAGCCGAGCAGATCGCCCAGGGCTTCAGGGGAGACGACGCCGACGGCAGTCCGGGCTGCGCCTCTCTCACCACGCTCGGCCGACTGACCGGCTTCACCGTCGACTGCACGGGCGCCGCCCCTGCCGCGCGAGCGGGAAGACTCAGCCTCGGTCAGGTCACCTACGGCGACCCCAACGACGACCACGGTGAGGCGGCCATGCGGCACTACGCGCGGAAAGCGTGCCAGCTGACCGGCATGGACCCGGAGTTCGGCGTCCCGGCCCTGGTCACCATCACCCGGCGCGAGTCCACCTACAACAGCCCGAGCAGCCGGGTGAACCTGACGGATGTCAACGCGCGAGGCCCGAAGGCAGCCGACGGCCACCCGCAGAACTGCTCGCGGGGAGCCACTCAATGCATTCCGACGACGTTCGCCGCTTACCATCAGGCGGGCACGGCGACCACTCCGTACGACGTGGTCGCGGACATGTGCGCCACGATCAACTACGTGCGCGACCGTTACCACGTGAACTCTTCCGGCTCCGATTTCGCGGCGCGCGTGCAGCAGGCGGATCCGCATCGGCCTCCCCACCCGTACTAGGAGCCGGTCACAAGGTCACCTCAGGAGGCGATCACGTGAGGATTCCCGCCAATGCTTCCAACAACTCGCGTCAGCGGGCACAACGGATGCTGGCGAGAAACAGAAGGTCGCCGGTATGCCTGGTGTCGATCCTGCTGGTCCTCCTGCTGACGACCGTGGTGCTGGGCTACTTCGGCGTTCTGGACGTCGGCTCCGCGCTGAACTTCCCCGGCCGCGTCACCGGTGCAGCGCTCATCGTGGCCGCGATCATCACGTTCCTGGGTGCCGTCGGCGCCCTGGACCACTGGGTGTGGCACAGCTTCCCGTACTCCGGGCCGGTGGCGCTGTTCGGTGCGTTCGTGGCGCTGTTGAGCAACGTCCTGCTCCTGGTCGGGATACTGAAGGACGGCGATTCCAAGTTCTACCTCGCTGTGTTCTGCGCCCTCACGGTGGGATCGGCGGGGGCTGTCTTCGCGGTGTGGCGGACGTCGGTCGTGATCCCGGCTCCGAAGCGCGTGGCCGCGGCACTGATCGTCACCTCCGTCATCGCAGTCGGTAATTTCGGCTACCAGAACCTCTACATGCCGTCCCAGCGCGAGGCGGAGCCTGTCATCAAGCTGGCCACGGGGGCTCCGGTGACGAGCAGGGACCACAAGGCATTCTCCGTACCGATCGACATCACGATGGAGAACCACAGTGATGTGGCCTTCTACATACTCGGTGACATATTCCACGCCATGGCGCAACGGGTGCCGCTGAGCCCCAAGGACCGGCTTCGTCAGCAGTGGCGCACCGATTCCGAGCAGTGGAAGGATTTCGAGGGTGCCAATCCGCTCTCCCGCCGCGAGATTCACCAGCCCGGCGAGTTGGTGGAGGCGCAGCCATGGATGCCCTACGCACGGTGGATCGACCCCGGCGACACCTTCTCCGCCCGCGTGGTCCTGCAACTTCCCATGGGCACGCCGTACGACGAGGTGACCTTCTACGCCAGCGCGAGCCTCGCACGCAAGGACCGGATGGCCGTGGAGGACCTGAATTTCAAGGGTTACTCCTGGCAGGGCAGCGCCCACGTGCCCAGCTGGGTAAGCGGGAACAAGGAATGGGACGCACTCGTCTTTCGGGGCAAAATAGATGAGAACAATGCGATCGACGAGCACACGAGGGACCGCCGGACCTTGTCCGTCTACTGGCGCTTCGGCACGCACGGCGCAGACATACTGGAAGCCATCACTTCACCCCACGGCCCGGACGCATCCTCAACGGAGACACAAACCCGTTATGGCATTCGCGACGTCGAAACGGGACCGGTCGAACGCACCCTCTGGGACATCAAGAGCCGGCGATGACCGGGCGGTCCAACCGCTCCAGCCACACCACCAACGCGAGCGAGCTGTTGAGGCGATCCCAGGAGTACGAGTCCCCGGTACCGAACTGAGCCTCTCTGATCGCCTGGCACAGCATGTCGAGGTCGAACATCTCCGCGGTGAGCGGATGCCGTGCCGAGCGGCAGAGGTCGACGAGTTCCTCGCCGTGGGCGCGGAGGCCGCGGACGTACAACTGGTTGAAGGGGACCTTGACCTTCCGGCCGCGAATCCGGGACGGGAGCAGGTCTGACATGGCCTCGCGCAGAACCGCCTTCGGGTGACCCGGCAGAAACGTGGCTTCGGCGGGGAGACGGCGCATCGTGGCGACAACCCCCGGGTCGAGGAAGGGGTGGGACAGGAAGAATCCGTCCTGTGGCGCGCGCTGCCAGGACAGGATGTCGGGAGCAGCGAGGTAGTTCGCCGCCTCGTAGAGCGCCTGTTCCGGCTTGCGCCCGAACAGGAAGCGGCTCTCCGCGAGGCTGGCCCGACGGTAGCCGTGGGCACGCGCGAATCCGGGTCGCAGCCATGGAGGACGGGTGAAGGCGCCGAGGCCCCCGAGGACCGTTCCGCGGCGGGCGAGTGCCGTGACCCGTTCGGTCGCCAGCGGAAGTGCCGGCTGCACGACGTAGGTGTGCACGACGTCCCGCAGGCCCCTTTCGCTGCCCGCCGCCCAGGCACGTGCCTGCGTCGTCAGTTGCCGGAGCCGGCCGGTGCGGGCCAGCCGGTGCAGGTGCAGCGGGTTGGCGTCCACGATGGGATCGGCTCCGCAGCCGGTCAGGAGAGTGTCGCAGCCCAGGTCCGCCGCGGCGGCGTGCAGTCTGCTCCAGAACGGGGCGCGGAAGGCGTGGGCATGGGGCTCGTCCGAGTCTCCCGCGTGCTGCTGGAAGTCGTCGAAGTCGGCGACGTCGTCGGCATCGACGATCACCGGGCAGGCTGTGGGTGCGTGGCGGCGGATCGCCTCCATCGCTTCGTCCAGGTACGGCTGCTCCGCGGCCAGTTCTCCGTCACCGAAGCGCCCGGCGAGCAGGACGAGTTCCGTGCGGCGCCCCTGTTCCGCGCCGAGCAGGTGTGCCGCGAGCAACGCGACGCTGGTGGAGTCGGTGCCGCCGGAGACGTGGCACGCCGGCGTCCTGCCGGTCCGGCGCCCGACGGCGTCCTCCAGTGCGCGGCGCAGGTCCTGCGCGGCCCCGCCGGGGCGGAGTCCCTCTGCCGCCGGTGCCGTCGAGTCGTCGGCCCAACCGGTGCCGCGCGGCATGCGACCGCGTAGCTGCCCGCTGGCCGAGAGTTCCACCACCTCGCCGCCGAGGACCCGGTGCACGCCGGTGAACGGGGTGAGCGCGGAGTGCGGTTGCGCCAGGTTCCCGGTCAGGTACCGGCAGAAGTAGCGGCGGTCCAGCTCCGCGTCGGCGCCCAGGCGGCGCGCCGACGTACTCACCGCGCTCACGTGGCCGCTGGACTCCCTGAAGAACAGCGGGATGCGTGCCTGCTCGTCCCGCATGAGAAAGATGCGGTCGCGGCACACCACCACGGCCGCGTAGTCGCCGGGCGGTGGACGCGGTGCGGATCCCGGTCGGCCGAAGTCGTCGAGGAGGCGGCGCACGCCGTCCACGCGGTCGCGGTACGAGCCGATCCAGCCGACAACGGCGGCGGTTCCGTCTTTCGAGGAGACCGTGGTCACGAGTCCCTGCCGTGCCATGGCCTCTGGTGTCCAGAGCTTCGGTACGCCCTCGGCCCACTCGAGACGGAGCGCCTCCACGTCAATGTCCTCCGCAGCAGATCGACAGGACGGGTGTGAAGGCGTGTCCCTGCGGATCGGCGTCAGGGATGCACAGGCCGGCCGAGGACGTCCAGGCGTGCATGGCGAACGGATGCTCGCGCACACCGACGTGGAGCACTGCCTGCAGACCGCGCCGCCGCAGCAGCACGAAAGCCGTCACGGCCTGGGACTTGCAGTCGTCGTTGACGAACCAGCTTCCGCGGCTGTGCGCCTGCACCGCCCGTTTCAGCCGTGCCACGTCCGCTGCCGAGGGGAGGTCCGCGCGGGCGTACCCAGGGGCCGCCAAAGACAGGAGGCGAAGGACGCGCCCGAATCCCAAGGTTCGGATCAGCAGGTGCACGGCACGCAGCCAGAATCCGACCTCGGCGTCAATACGGTCCTTCCGGCGGGTTCTCGCACATCCCGCGCTGATGAGAGCGCCGACAATTTCGGCGCGATCTGCGGGGCTTCCGCCGGTGATTTTCTGAAGTTCTGTCGCGGTCATTCCGAGAAAACGTGTCCGCCGCCAGTCGGCTATCAGCGCTCCGCCGGACATCGTGGTGACACGACAGTGCGGTGACAGGATCTCCGCCATGGCAGCCAGGGCATCGGTGTCCTCTGCCACCGTACTTCCTCCGGGATTTCGGCTCTGGTCGCTCTCAGGACTGGTATCCGTGACCGTCGTACATGCCGCCGCTGAAACCGCGGATCAGGCGGCCGTTGCCGAGCAGGACCAGCGCGTGCGGCATCCGCCGCCGCAGCAGTCGGAGAAACATCGCCTACCTCCAGGATCGGTTTGGGGTGAGGCAATTCCAGGTTACCCCGCCCCGAATACCCCGCAACCGGAGATTTTTTCCTTGGCGCTGCACAACCGAGGCGCGACGTGGTGGTGTTCCCTTGATTTCGGAGCGGGATCTCCCTCCGGCCGCCCTGCGTTCGCCCTCTTCGTGGCGGCGCCAGGACCCTGCCTGCGGGCGATCACCCTGCGTAGTTCGGACCGGTGATTCCGGGAGGGCGGGCAGGGGGAGGGGCGCGCGGTGGTTTCGGGGCCGGGACCCTCTACCTGGGCGGCGTGTGGGACCAGCCGCACGTGGTGCCGACGGAGAAGCTGCGGTCGGCGAAGGAGCTGGACCGGTCGCGGGGGCAGGTACCGGAGTTAGACCCCCTAACGAAATGATCTTCGAGGAGGTTGGATCACTCCGGGACTGATGAACCGGGGGTGCGGGGTGGCGCGGCCGAAGCCGTGGGAAGTCGACGGCGCGCTATGGGCGGTGATCGAGCCGCTGCTGCCCAAGGTCGAGCGTCGGACCCGGCACCCGGGACGCAAGCGGCATCCAGACCGGCTGGTCTTCCAGGGCATCTTGTTTGTCCTGCATACCGGGATCTCCTGGGAGCATCTGCCGCAGGAACTTGGCTTCGGCTCGGGCATGACCTGCTGGCGCCGCCTGGCCGAGTGGTCCGAGGCCGAGGTGTGGCCCCGGCTGCACGAGGTCCTCCTCGCCAAGCTCCGCAGCGCGAACCCTGGACTTCTCCCGAGCGGCCGTCGACGGCTCCCACATCCGGGCGTTGAAGGGGGGTTCCAAGACGGGCCGAAGCCCAGTCGACCGTGGCAGATCCGGCAGCAAGCACCACCTGATCACCGACGCCACCGGAATCCCGCTCGCCGCCACCCTGACCGGTGGCAACCGCAACGACGTCACCCAGCTCATCCCGTTGCTCGAAGCGGTGCCGCCGGTGCGGGGCAAGCGAGGCCGGCCTCGGCGCAGGCCGGACGTGGTGTTGGGCGACCGCGGCTACGATCACGACAAGTACCGCCGCATGGTCAGGGATCTCGGTGTGAAGCCGCTGATCGCCCGCCGCGGCACCGAGCACGGCTCCGGTCTGGGCACTCAACGCTGGGTCGCGGAGCGCGCGTTCGCCAACCTGCACTGGTTCCGCCGCCTGCGGATCCGCTGGGAGATCCGCGACGACATTCACGAAGCCTTCCTCACCCTGGGGTGTGCACTCATCTGCTGGCGACGTCTGCGCTCACGCTGTTGACCCCTCTAGCAAGTTGAACGAGCGGACTGCGGGTCGGGAGCGCATGCTGCTTCCTGGGCGGCCATAACCTCATCGCCGTGCTCGAAGGCCCATGCGCCGACGGCGTCGATGGGCGCCAACAAGGTCCGTCCCAGCGCGGTGAGCCGGTACTCGACCCGTGATGATGCGTCGGGGTGTGCCTGCCGATCGACCAGTCCGTTGAACTGCAGCCGCCGCAGAGTCTCGGTGAGGACCTTGGAGCTGATGCCCCCGATCCGCTCCCGCAGTTCGACCGGGCGCCTGGGGCCGTCGCGCAGCGCCCAGAGCACCACGGCGTTCCAGGTGTTGGAGAGCAGGTCGAAGGCGAGGCGGGCGCGGCAGTCGGCGAGGAAGGCGTCGGTCGTCACGTACCAAATGGTGCCCGAACGGCCTTCTAGCGTCGGTACGAACCGTCAAAGCAGGCACGGAGAGGGAACGCGTGATGAGAATCGGCGTACTGGGAACGGGCAACATGGCTGACGCGCTCGCCACCCACTGGGTGCGGGCCGGGCACGAGGTGATCATCGGGGGACGGGACGCACACAAGGCGGAGCGGCTCGCGACGCGCATCGGAGGGAGCGTGAAGCCTGCCAGTCTGTGCGCGGCGGCCGAGTCCGGTCAGGTGGTACTGGCCGCGTTGCCCTTCGGGGCGGGAGTAGAGGTGGCACGGGACCTGCACGCAGCCCTGGAGGGCAAGGTGCTGCTCGACTGCTCCAACCCGGTCGGGCCGGGCTTCCGGCTGCTGACGGAAGGAGGCCCTTCAGCCGCGCAGCAACTTGCCGCGGCGGCACCGCGAGCCCACGTGGTCAAGGCCTTCAACCTCTGCCACGAGGACGTGTGGCGCATGCGGCCGCCCGTCTTCGACGGGCGACCACTGGCCGTGCCCATCTGCGGGGACGACGAGACGGCCGTCGCGCGTGTACGCGAGTTGGTGCAGGACGTGGGCTGCAAACCCGTTGCTGGAGGCGGTCTCGAACGGGCAGGACTCCTGGAAGCAACCGCCGCGCTGTTCATCGCCCTGTGGGTAGGCGAAGGGGCGGATGCGCAAGCAATCGCGCCTCCGCTGGCATACGCGGCCGGACCGAGCCACCAGGAAACGGAAGGCGGCACGAGGGCTTTCCGTTAGGGGTTCTAACGCCGGGTCGTCGAGCGGACCGTCCCCTGGCTCCATGGCTTCCGCCGCCTGCGGATCCGCCGGGAACGACGCCACGGCATCCACGAGGCCTTCCTCGGTCTCACCGCGGGGACGACCGCGTCGTGGGCGAGGGAGCGCAGGGTCCGCGACAAGAGCCCGTTCTCCCGCCAGGCCGCGATGGTGACTGAGTGTTAGCATGGGGACACTGGTGGGTCGGGTGTCGTTGGGGGAGTGCCGAAGTGGTCGAGCTGTCCGAGGTGATCCGTCAGTTGCGTGCCGAGCTGGCCACGGCGATGGCCGAAGGGGAGGGGGAGGACCTCCGGTTCGCGCTGGGACCATTGGAGCTGGAACTGTCCGTGAGCGTGCAGCGTGACGCCGCTGTGAACGGCAAGGTGAAGTTCTGGGTCGTCGAGGCCGGCGCGGACGCCAAGGTGGGCGGCAACCATGTGCAGACGCTGCGGCTGACGCTCGAGCCGCGCCGCTCGGGCGTGAACGGCGTCGTGCAGCCGGAGGTGTTGATCTCCGGCCCGAGCGATGCCGAGGAGCGCTGACGCGCCGATGGCGGGTCTGCGGGGGGACCGGGTCGCCGAAGTCGTCGCCAGGTGTGCTGACGGCACCCGGCCGCGGGGGTCTGGATATCTCGTGGCGACCAACCTGGTGCTCACGGCCGCTCACGTGGTGAGGGACGCGGACACGGTCACCGTCCGCTTCAACCCGGACCGGACCGACGAGTGGAGCGCTCCGGCACGGGTGGGCTGGTTCGGCCCCGACCGGACGGATGCCGCCCTGCTCGAAATCGACCCCGGGGCGGTCCCCTTCTCCCGGCAGGCGGAGCCGGTGCGTCTCGGCGCACCGGGAGAGGACAACGCCGTACTGACCTGCAGCGCGGTGGGCTTCCCGCTGTTCAAAATGCGCCGACGCCCCGACGGGTCCCGCGCACGCGACGCCTGTCACGCGTGGGGCCACGTCCCCGTGCTGTCCAACCGCCGCACCGGCACCCTGGAGTTCAGGGTTCCGCCCCCCGAAGGCACCGCGCAGGGGTCGCCGTGGGAGGGCATGTCGGGGGCGGCCGTGTGGGCCGAAGGCCGCGTCATCGGCATCGTCGTGGAGCACCACCCTGCGGAGGGACCCGGCACCCTCACGGTCAGCCGCGCCGACCGCTGGGCCGGGACGTCCGACGGCCCCGGCGCCGAACTGCTGCGGCGGGCGGGACTGGCAGTCCCTCCGGAGCAGGTCGGTCCCCCGGCCGGCGACGTCCGGGTGGCCGAGGGCTATCAGGCGCAAGCCCGCTCCATCGCACCGCCGGCACTCCTCGGCCGCGAAACGGAGTTGGAAGCGGTCCTGCGCTTCTGTGCCGGTCCGTCCGGCTACCAGTGGTGGCAGGCGCCGCCGTGGCACGGCAAGACCGCGTTCACCGCCTGGCTGGCCGCGCATCCCCCCGCCGGGGTGGCCGTGGCCGCCTTCTTCGTGACGCGGCGCGATGCGACCCAGTGCGACAGCCATGCCTTCGCCCAGGCGATGGCCGCCCAACTGGCGTCGCTGGCGGGGGAGTCCATGGTGCATGCGGCCGCGCCCGGCGTGCATGTGCGGGAGTGGCTCCGGTTGCTCGAGGCCGCCGCCGGTCGGCAAGGGCGGCGGGGGCGCCTGCTGGTGATCGTGGACGGTCTGGACGAGGATCTGTCGCAGACCGCGTCCCCGCCTCGCCCCAGCATCGCATCGCTGCTGCCTCGCCGTCTTCCGGACGGCGTGTCCGTCCTCGTCACCAGCCGCCCACTGCCGGAGCCGGCCGCGGATCTTCCGGGCGACCACCCGTTGCGGGACTGCGAGCCGCTCACGCTCGCTGCCTCACCGCACGCCGCTCGGCTGCGCTACGAGGCGGAGTACGAGGTCAAGGGGCTGCTCGCCGAGGACTCGGCCGAGAGACAGGTGATCGGACTGCTCGCCGCGGCGGGAGAGGGGCTGAGCCGTGACGAACTGGGCGCGCTGACCGGCATGCCGGCCCGCCGCCTCGACGCGCTGACGGGCGGGACGCTGGCCCGCAGTCTGGCCGAGCGCACATTTCCCGTCTTCCTCGACGACAGCGACCAGGTCCGTACCGCGCTCGTCTTCGCCCACGACACCTTGCTGACCACCGCACTGCGGCTGCTCGGTGCCGAACTGCCCCCGTTCCGGGAGCGCATCCATCGCTGGGCCGACACCTACAAGGAGCGGGGCTGGCCGCCGGACACACCGCACTTCCTGCTCAGCGGTTACGGACGCCTGATCGTGACTGCCGCGGACCCGGGGCGCATCGCGCGTGTGGTCGCCGACCCCGTACGGCAGGACCGGATGGCGTCCCGGCTGCTCGGCGCCGGCCCCGCGCTGGCGGAACTGCGGACCGCCCGGGCCAGGGTCGCACAGGACGACACGGAGGACGGGCTGCGGTCCGCCGTCCTGCTGGCCGCGGCACACGCCCGGGTGACGGCGCGTCATGTGGTCGAGGCGGAGGACGGCGAGCTGGCGCTGCTGCGGGGCCGGCTCGGGCAGACCGACCGGGCGCAGGCACTTGCCGAGGCGATACCGGAAGACGGCGCGAGATGCTTCGCCCTCATTCGCCTGGCCGACCTGCTCGCCGAATCCGAACCGCGCCGCGCGCTTGCCCTGGCGAAGAAGGCAGCGGAACTCGTGCGCGCCGCACCACCTTCCTCATACCGATCGGTGCCCGCCCTCGCCGCGGTACGCGCGGGCGGTGTCCTGATGCGACTGGGCAGCCCCGAGGGCACATCGGTCCTGCACGCTGCGCTCGGCATGGTCGCCGCGGAACACGCCGCCGCCCCGCGGGAGCCGGCCCAAGGCTCCGCACGCTCCCGAAGATCTGAGCGCTTGCGATACTCCGAGCCCGCCCGGTGGACGGACCAGGTGCTCGTCATGGCCGCCGAGTCCTTCGGCGCGGCCGGCGACATGGACGGCGTACGCGCCGTCTGGTCCGCGGACGGCCACTCGGGCGGTCGGCGGATGATCTGGCCGCACGCCCTCACTGCCCTCGCGCGGCATGGCCGGCGCTTCGCACCGGACCGGCCGCCGGACGGCGCACCGGACGATGCGCCGGAGGTCCCCGCCTGGCCGGCCGCCGCACGAGCCGCCTGGCCCGCCGCCCTTGCCGCGGCGGGCGCCGGCGAGGAGGCCTGGCACGCTGTGGACACGGTTCCACCGGGAGATCGGGACGTGGTCCTCGGTGCGTTGAGCGAGGCCTTCGGCGAGGCCGGGGAGCTTGCACAGGCCCTGCGTGCCGCGCGCGCCGTCGCGGGAGCCGAGGCCCGACGGCGCGCGGTGCTGGACCTGGCCGCGCGGGCGCCGGACGCGCGGGAGGGGCTGCGCCTGATCGAGGAGGCGTGCCCGCACGGCCACGACACCGCTGCGGCCCCAGCCGACTGGCCGTGCGGCGGAGCGTGCGGGGCCCTGCGCCTACGGGCCTTGGGCACCCTGGACCGGTGGGAGGAGGCGCTCGCCGTGGCCGCGCTGCCGTACCCCGCACCGTTCCGCCGGGAGGCGCGCCGTCAGACGCTCACCGTGCTGGCCCTGCGCGGAGACTGGCAGCAGGCCCTGGACCTGCTGGCACGCTACCGGAGCGAGGATGAGCCGGAAGGCTGGATCGGCGCCGCCGTCTCGATGGTGTACGCGGGCTCCCATGCCGGTCGGCCCGAGGCCGTGGAGCTGGCGCAGGAGTTGCTGGCCGCGCCACCGGAGGCGTTGAGCAGAGACGAACTGGCGCGACTCGAGTCACTGGCTCTCCCCGTACTCGCCGGAGCCGGCCGCTGGCAGGCGCTGGCGACGTATTGCTCCACTTGGCCGGAACCGCTGCGGCACCTGTTCCTGAACGGCATCGGTGCCGGAATCGCCGAGGCGGTCGCCGAGTTGCTGGTCCGGCAGCCGGCGCGGAGGACGGAGGCACTGGATGCGCTCGGCCCCGTCTTCGGTACCGACGTATGGTGCTCCGCCCTGGCGCGGGCCTGTGCGAGGCAGGGCCAGTGGCGTACGGCGGCGTCGATGGCCAGAACCATCGAGGAACCCCTCTCCCGGCGCACGGCACTGACTCGGGTGGCCCACACTCTCGTCGAACGGGAACCCCGGTATGCCGCCGACCTGGCGGACGAGGCCGAGCGCACGCCGCGGATCGCTCACCCCGGCCGGTTCGGGGGCGCCGCCGGCACGGAGCGAGCCCTGCTCGACTTCGCCGAAGCACTGGCCCCCACCCACCCCGAAGACGCCGTGGACGCGGCGCAGGCCGCCCGGTCCCTCGCGAGCACGGAGGAGACGCTGGGGCGCTGCGCGGTGGTGCTGGCCCGCGTGGGTGAGGGCGCCGCCGCCGACGACCTGCTGAAGCAGCTCGACGACCGTCGATGGCGGTGCCGGACTCTGGTGGCCCTGACCGGCGCCGCCGTGACGGCAGGGCGACAGGACGAGGCCCGGCGCCTCGCCACGGCCGTGCTCGCCTCATCGGACACGGCCGCGGTTCCCGAGTGCGTCGCGCTCGTCGCGGCGGCAGGCTTCCACGGTCCCGCCACGGCCGACGGGCTACGCCGGCAGGCCGTGGGATGGGCCGCCACGCGGCTCCGCGCGCAGGACACGTTGGAGTCCCTCACAGCGGTACTGCGCCACTGCCCGGCCACCGACCGGGCAACGGTTTCGGCGGCGGTCCGCGTCATGAACGAGGTGTTCGGCGCCGGTCGCCTGACACCTGCCGGCGTTCTCCCGCTCGCCACGTGTGCCGCCCTGGCCCTGGAGCGCTTGGATCAGGAGGCGGCCGCCCGCTTCGCCACCATGGCGCTGGAGGCGGCGGCAGCCCTTGACCCGGTGTGGCCCGGCGAGGCCCCGGCTTCCGCCGTGGCCGACGCCACCGCCTTGTTGTGCCGCGTCGGCGATCTGACGAGCGCGCTTACAGAACCCGAGTCCCGGATCTCGCACGGCTCCACCGATGTTCTGCCGATGTTGCTCGCCGGAGCCGGGGCGGGGGCGGCCGACGCTGTTCCCGACTGGGCGGCGGCCCGAGCCCGTGCGGCGGCCGACCTGTTGCATGATTACCGAGGCCCCCTGGGAGTCCATCCGGCGCTGCGCCGACAGGAGTTCATTTTCACCGAGCCCGTCCTCGACAGCCTGACCGTCGCGGCGAGGGCACTCGCCGCACTGGACGGCCGGCCCGCCGCCCGAGCCCTGCTGGAACGGGTGCCCGGTCCCTGGCAGCGCGATCTCGCCTGGGTGCGGCTCGCGCGCGGCCTTGCGGCCGACGCCGGCCGGCCGGACGCGCACCTCCTGGTTCAGGATGCCGCCGAGTGGGCGCTGCGACAGGCGCTGGCCGGGGAGCGGTGGACGGAAGCACTGCCCTTGGTGGCGGCGCGCCGTCCCGAGGCGGTCGTCGAGGCCTTCGCGTTGATGCGGAGAAGCGACGAAGTGCCACTTCGACGAGGACGCCGGGAAGTTCGGGTGTAGTTGCTTGATCTTGCTCAAGGCGCGCCCGGGCATCCTGCTGCGGCGCGGAGGCGTCGGTAAGCCGACTTGCCGCACCGTCTCCCTCGGATGCCGACCGCTGCCTCCTGGGCGGTTCACGCCGTGGGGCCGTCCTGCTCGTCCAGGAGTGTTCCGTCGGGCGCGTAGACGAAGACGTGCAACATCCAGCCGGACTGGGCATTGTGGACGGCGAAGGTGTTCCAGTGCGACTCGTCGTCGTGAGCGAGGAGGCCGGTTGACAGCTGCCCGCTGAAGCCGGTGTCCGTGTCGCTCCGTCCGTTCGCTCCCGGATAGTAGGAGGACCACTTGATGACGCACTCCTGGCCCCGTAATCCCGAGAAGTCGATGTCGACCTCGAAGTCCGAGTAGGCACCGTTGCCGGAGTCCCTCCCCCGGAACAGGATGCGGGTGATGTCGGCGGACACGCCGGGGGACGAGGGTACGTCGTCCTCGGGCGCCGTCGTCTCGGCGCTCGTAGTCTCGGTCACCGTGGATGCCGGAGCCGGGGCCGGCGGGTCCGGACTGCAACCGTGCGCCTGATAAAGCAGTCCGGAGACCACAGACATCGCAACGGAGCCCAGCACATATCGCCATGGCCCGTCCCCGTGGGAACCCCCGCCGTTGGCGGATCGACCGTTCTGCTGCGCCCCGTTCGACATCGAGTCCCTCCCGTTCTGGGGACACTTCAGCTTCGTGCGTGGTTCCAGGCCGGTCCAGGGAAAAGGAAGGATTCTCGTCAGGTGCCGGTTGCGAGGGAATTCCGAGGCGGACAGTCGTACCGTCGCGGCCGCGACGCGCCAGGTGGCCAGGCCGAGCGGCCCGCCCCGCGTGCACCGTGACGGTGGTCATCGTCGGCGGACCGAACGCCTCGCTGAGGAGGCCGATGAACGGCGGGCCGAGTGGGGTGCCGATGTAGCCGAGGGTGGATCGTTGCCACAAGCCCCGTGCCTCTCCCTTACCCCTGCAGCCCCACGACCTCGCCCGAAACGAGCCGCTCCCCCCGAATCCTCGCCGCTCGGCGTCCGCACCCGTCGATTGGCCGAAACAGATTGCCGATCGGCAGGATGTGCTGCGGTTTTGTGAACGGAGTGTTGCGCGGTGGCCGGAAAGTTGGCCGAAATGATCTGGGTAGGCGTGTCGGTGTGCAATCGAACGCGGCTGATCCACGGCCCGCGCAACTCGCCGGGCGAGCGTTGAGGTCACGGCCGAATCCAGGTCAGAGTCCGTCGCAACGGCGAACTGTCACTGTCCGTGAGCATGTTGACATCCTCCGATCGCGGTTGCGATTGTCTTGCCCGCCGCGTCGGTCGAACGCGCGGTCAAAACGGGGGAGGAAAAGTGGACGCAGTGGATGCTGCGCGGGGACCGGACGAGGACTGTCCGAGGGGCACGGACGACGGCCCCACTCTCGTGATCGTCGGCGCGAATCCGACCGTGGCACGGGCGGCGGCGACCCTGCCCGGCGAGCTGATCCATGTACAGCTGCCCGGTGCGCCCTCGCTCGATCCGGGCACCCGGGTCCTCACGACGGACTTCCTGGACCTGCCCGCCTTCCTCGCCTTCACGGACGAGGCCCTGCGGCCGCTGCGCCCCACCGCCGTCGTCTCCCTCACCGAGTTCGGCCTGGAGCCGGCCGCGCTCGCCGCCCGGCGGCTCGGCGTCACCGGCGTCGCCCCTGCCGTCGTACGCGCCACCCGGGACAAGCTCGAAATGCGGCGGATCCTCGAGCGCGTGGCCCCGCATCTGAACCCGGCCTTCGCGGCCGGCGACGACGCGGATGCGGTGGCACGGTTGTTCGCCGCCCACGGTCGGGCAGTGGCCAAACCGGTCGACGGAGTCGGCAGTGCCTCCGTCACCCTGGTGGAGGGCGTCGACGCACTCCCGGCGGACCGCCGTACCGCCGCGACCCTGCTGGAACAGTTCGCCGACGGCAGGGAGTTCAGCGTCGAGGCCCTCTCGGTGGGAGGCCACCACACCGTGATCGGCATCGCGGAGAAGGGCACCACGGACGGGTTCGTCGAGGTCAGCCACATGATGCCGCCGCCCTCTCTGGACCCGCGCCGCCAGGAGCTGGTCGCCGAGGCGGTCGGCGAGCTGCTCGACGCGATCGGCCTCACCGATGGCCCCAGCCACACCGAGGTCATGGTCGAAGGCGACAAGATCGTCGTGATCGAGACCCACACCCGGCTCGGCGGCGACGGCATCGCGGACCTGGTCCACCTCACCACCGGAATCGCATGGCGGCGCGCCGCCCTCGGCTGGGCGATCGGCGCGGGGGTCCGCCGCAGCCCCGCCACTGCCGCCGCTGCCGCCACCGTCTTCCTCACGGCCCGGCCCGGACGCGTGAGTGCCGTTGCGCCGCAGCCCGCCCTCGTCCATGGGCAGATCCATGCCTGGGATCTCTCCGTTCGGTCCGGAGACGTGGTCCGGCCGCTGCGCTCCTCCTCCGACCGGCTCGGCATGGCCGTTCTGACCGCGGCCGACACCGGCGCCTGCGCGGCGGCCGTCGGGGAACTGATCGCTCATCCAGTGGTCACCACTGTGCCCGAGCCGCACCTCTGACGAGCACTCCGCTCAGACCTCTGCTGCCCAGTCCTTTCTGTCTGCTTCTTTCTTACCGGGGGGTCACATGTCCGTCCAGAACGCGCCGATTTCCTATGATTTCCATGGTGATATCCCCTTCACCACGCCCTTCAAGGACATCGCGGCCGACGACATCCACATCTACCTCGACCTCGACACCAAGGTCGGCAAGAACACCTGCGGCCAGAAGTGCGCCCACTGCTGGTTCGTCAACTACGAGAAGGTGTACGACAAGTCCTTCGCCATGGAGGAAGGCCCCCGCATCCTCGCGGGTCTCCGGTCGCACGGGTACCACGTCTATCCCCGCTATGTGGACAGCTTCGCCTACGACGGCGAGTTCATGAGCCTCTACGGTCCCGCCAACAACCGCGAGTTCCGGCAGGAGGCGGACCACAAGCCGACCCTGACGATGGAGAAGGGCGACGCCTGGACCAGCGGCCGCCCGCTGCTCGCCGACAACTGGACCGAACTCCTCGACCGGGCCGTCGAGAACGGCTACGGCACCATCTCCATCACCTACCACGGCGTCATCGACGAGGACCTCAACGTCATCGACCACAAGACGTACCCCATCAAGGGTGTCTTCTCCGGCGCGGACACCGAGGAGGTGCTGCGCCGCGTCGCCGAGTACAACAAGGGGGTAGCCGCCGAGGACGCCTTCCGGGTCAACATCGGCGTCACCGTCGGCCGTCACAACCACGGCCGCACCTCCCTGGAGCGCTACGCCCACTACTTCAACAAGCTGGGCGTGGCCACCGTCCGGTTCAACAACTTCAGCGACCACGGCAACCGCCATCCCGAACTGCGGCTCTCCCGCGAGGAGATCGAGCAGGCGTACCGCGACTTCAAGTGGATCCACGAGACGATTCCGCTCCGCTTCCAGCTCGGCGTCAGCGAGGACTTCGGCACCTTCGGCATCAAGGCCATGGGCTTTCCCGGCCACGTCGGCTGGTGCCGGGCCGGTCGGCAGTTGTTCGCCGCCATTCCCGCGCAGGAGGAGGTCCTCTCCGATGGCCCCGAAGGCCGCCGCGAGAAGATCGGCGACATCGTCGGCTGTGTCAACACCTTCGAACCGCACCTGGGCATCCTGACCCGCACCGTCACCACCGGCGAGGCGGGTGAAAGCACCACGTACGACCTGGAGTTCGACCACCGCGAGATCGAGGCGTTCACCGCCAAGCGGCTCTCCGGCACGTACAAGGACGGCTGCTTCGCCACCGAGCTGTCCGAGGAACTCGGCCTGATCTCCCGGGTGCCGGAGCGGCGCCGGCTGCCGCTCCTCGCCGATTCCGCGTCCTGACCCGAGAGAAAGACCCCCGCGATGCGCCACATCCTCGTCTTCGCCAAGACGCCCTACGCCAAGACCCCGTACGACCAGTGGCTGGCCGGCTCGGGGATCGTCCCGGTCATCGTGACCGCGCGTGAGTACGCGGAAGGCTACTCCCATCTCCCGCACGTGCATGCCTTCGACGCGTACGACACCAACCAGCTGGTCGAGAAGACCGCGCTGAGACTGGCCCGCGAACACGCGGTCGAGGCGGTCTTCGCCCGCGCCGAGGCCGATGTCGTACGAGCCGCCCAGCTGCGGGAGTTGCTCGGTCTGCCGGGCCAGCACACCGCGAGCGCGCTCGCCTTCCGTGACAAGGTGGTCATGAAGGACCACCTCGTGGGCGGCCCCGTCGACGTGCCCGCCTATCGCCGGCTCGACTCGGCCTACACGGCCCTCGACTTCATCGCCGAGCACGGCTACCCGGTGGTGATCAAGCCGGTGTCCGAGTCGGGGTCGCTGGGCGCCGCGATCATTCGCGACGAGGCGGAGCTGGATGCGTATCTGGCCAGCCCCTGGCGGGGGACCAGCGAGATCGAGGCGTTCGTGCCCGGGCAGATGTACCACGTGGACGGGTTGGTGGCCCGTGCCGAAGTCGTCTTCGTCCACCCCTTCCGTTACGTCAACGACTGCCTGTCGTTCCGCACCAACGACTGGGTGGCCAACCTCCCGCTCACCCCGCAGGATCCGTTGTACGACCGGCTGGTCAAAGCGGCGCGAGCGGTCCTGGCCGAGCTGCCGACACCGCCGCAGACCGCCTTCCACGCCGAATTCTGGATCACACCCGACGACCGGCTGGTCTTCTGCGAGATCGCCAGCCGCACCGGCGGCGGCATGATCAGCGCGATGGTCCGGCACGCGTTCGGGATCGACCTGGACAAGGAGTGGCTGTACGCCGAGTGCGGCCTGCCCTCGTCTCTCGGCACCCCCGGTTACCGGCCCGCAGGAGCCTTGTGCATACCGCCCCGGAACGGGGTGCTCGAGCAGCTGCCGACGGCTGGGGCCGGAACCGAGCAGCCGGAGTGCGTCCGGGAGGTGATGCTGACCGGGGCGGTCGGTCAGGAGTTTCACGGCGGGGTCAAGTCCGGTTTGTTCCTGGCCGGTTATGTGGTCGACGGGGACACCGAGGAGGATGTGGCGGCCAATCTCGAACGCGTGGCGGCCTGGTTCTCCGACAACACCCGGTGGCGGCCCGCCCATTCCTCCGGAGGTGTCGCATGAGCGAGACAACGCCTTCTGACCCGGCGGCCGTTGGGCTGCCCGGTCCGCTCGTCGACGCAGACTGGGTGGCCGCACGGCTCGGAGCAGGACTGGTCCTCTTCGACGCCTCCGTCGGCGCCCGCCGGGGCGCGGCCCCGCGCATCCCCGGGGCCCGGCCCTTCGACCTCGACGGAGAGCTGTCCGACCACACCTCCGCGCTACCGCACACCATGCCCGGTGCCCGGGAGTTCACCGGGGCACTGCGTGCACTCGGCGTGCACGACACCGACACCGTCGTCGTCTACGACGCGCAGGGCATCTACTCCAGTGCCCGCGCCTGGTGGATGCTGCGCGCCATGGGCTTCGACCGGGTCGCCGTCCTCGACGGCGGCCTGCCCGCCTGGACCGCGGCCGGCCACCCGGTCGAACCCGTGCCCGCCGCCTACGACGGACCGCACGGCACCTTCTCCGCCCGGCCCCGGCCCGGCCTGATCGTGGACGCCGATGTCGTCGCCGCCGCCCTCGCGGACCCGCGTGCCGCCGTACTCGACGCACGCACCCGGGAGCGCTACGTCGGCAGCGCTGCCGAGCCGCGTCCGGGCCTGCGCGGCGGCCATATGCCGGGTTCCGTCAGCCTGCCCTTCGGCGAACTCCTTCGCGAGGGCGGCGAATTGCGGTCGGCGGACGAGCTGCGCAAGGCGTTCGAGGCGGTGGCCGGGGACCGTGAGCAGCTGTACTTCAGCTGCGGTTCCGGGGTCACCGCCTGTGTCCTCGCGCTCGGTGCCACCGTGGCGGGCTACCGCGGCCTCGCCGTGTACGACGGCTCGTGGAGCGAGTGGGGTCTGCCCTCCGACCGTCCGGTGGCCACGGGTGAAAGCGGTTCGCCATGAGCGGGGGGCGCGTCCGCGGTGGACTCACCGCGAAATACCGGACCTTCACCGGCTTGCCGGTCGCGCTCAAGGCCCTGATCGTCCTGTCGTTCGTCGTCGCCCTGGGCAGCTACATGGTCACCCCGTTCATCGGGGTGCTCATGGTCGAGGCCGTCCACCTGGACGTCCGGGTGGCCGGCGTACTGGTGGCCGTGGCCACCTTCATCCAGTTCGGCGGCAGCATCCTCGGCGGCGCGGTAGTGGACCGGCTCGGGCTCAAGCGGACCATGGTGGTCGCGCTCACCCTGCGCACGGCCGGTCTGGTGCTCTTCGGGCTGGCCGTCAAGGTGCCCTGGGTGGCGTACCCGGCCGTCGTCCTCGTCGCGGGCGGCCCCGCGCTGTACCTCCCGGCGAACAAGGCGTACATCGTCACCAGCGTCTCCGACGAACTACGTCCGCTTTTCCTCGGGGTGAGCAGCGCAGCCCTGAACGCGGGCATGGGGCTCGGGCCGCTGCTCGCCGCGCTGCTGGTGGATGCCGACCCGATGATGCTGCTCATCGGTCTCGCCGGGCTCTTCGCGCTGATCACGGCGGCCCACCAGATCGCCCTGAAACCGGCCGTACGCCCGTCGGCCGCGGCGCCGGCGGCGCCCGAGGACGAGGCGGCCACACAGAAGTGGGCGGCGCTGCGGGGTGCACTGCGCCCGGTCCTGTTCACCGCCCTCGCCTATTACCTCTACTTCTTCTTCCAGAGCTTCGTAGGCCTGTACGCCGCCGGGGTCTCCAACATCCAGGCGCTCGGCTGGGTGATGCTGCTCAACTGCGCCATGGTGGTGGTGCTCCAGCCCGCGCTCGCCGACCGTATCGCGCGGGCCGACTACCGCATGCTGATGGCGGGCTCGTTCGCCGTGATGGCACTCGGCATGACGGTCATGGCCCTCGGCAGCACCCCGGCCCTGCTGGCCGGCACCGCCCTGTTCACCATGGGCGAGATCTTCCTCTTCCTGCGCTGCGACCTGGAACTGGTGGACCTGCTGCCGCGCAACGCCGCCTTCGCCTTCGGTGTCCAGCGGCTCACGGGCGGTGTCGGCGGACTTCTCGCGGGCGTCGTCGGCGGATTCGTCTTCGCCCACTACAAGTCCGGCGGAGGCCTGGGCACGTTCTGGCTGGTGGTGGGCGCACAGTGCGCGGGCGCGGCGCTGCTGGCCCTGGCACTGGGCGGCCGTAGGCAGCCCGCGGTTCCCGAACCGGTGCTGTCCGAAACGGCGGTGGGCCGGTGAACGAGCGCACCACTTCGCGGGAGACGCGGTACGTGCGCGCCGGCTCGGACCCGCACAGGCAGGGCGGCTACGTCAACCCGCCCGTACACCACGCCTCTACGGTCCTCTACCGGGACGTGGCCGAGATGGATGCCTCCCAGGCCGATCCGCTCAAGCGAGGCACCCCGGTCTATGGCCGCTTCGGCACGCCCACCAGCCGCGCCTTCGAAGAGGCGCTGGCCGAACTGGAGGGCGGCCACGCCGCGGTGGCGACCTGCTCCGGGCTCTCGGCGATCACGACGACGATCCTCGCGTACGTGAGGACCGGCGACCACATCCTCGTCAGCGATTCCGTCTACCTGCCGACCCGGAAGTTCTGTGACTCGCTTGCCGCGCTGGGGGTGGAGACGGAGTACTACCGCCCCGACGCGGACGGTGCCGCGATCGAGGAACTGATCCGCCCCCGGACGCGGTTGCTCTATCTCGAGTCCCCGGGCTCAACCACCTTCGAGGTGCAGGACGTTCCGGCGATCACCGCTGTCTGCCGGGCCCGTGGGGTGGCCACCGTCGCGGACAACACCTGGGCGACGCCCGAGTTCTGCCGGCCGCTGGCGCTGGGGGCGGGCGTGGACGCGGTGGTGCACTCCGCGACCAAGTACCTGACGGGGCACGCGGACAGCGTCCTCGGCGCGGTCGTCTGCACGGAGGAGAGCTATCCGCTCATCCGGGGCGCGGCCATCCGGCTCGGCCAGTGCGCGAGCGCCGACGACGTCTACTTGGGCCTGCGCGGGCTGCGCACCCTGAGCGTGCGGCTGGGCCGCCACCAGGAGCAAGGGCTGGAACTGGCCGGCTGGCTCGCCGGGCGGGAGGGCGTGGCGGCCGTCCTGCACCCGGGGCTGCCCGGGGACCCCGGTTATGGCCTGTGGCGCCGCGACTTCACCGGCGCGTCCGGTCTGTTCGCGGTGGAACTGGAGCCGGGCTTCGGCAAACCGGACATCGACGCGATGCTCAACCGACTGCGGCTCTTCGGCCTCGGCCACAGCTACGGCGGCTACGAGAGCCTGATCGTCCCCGCCGACCCGGTTTCCCACCGCTTGCCGGGCAGCTGGGCGGGCCGAGGGCCACTGATCCGGGTGCATGTCGGCTTCGAGGGCCTGGCCGACCTGAAGCAGGACCTGGAGGCGGGCTTCGCGGCTCTCCTGGCCGGGGGATGATGGCGCCGCAGGCAGCGTGACGTACCTGATGTGGGCCCGGAAGCGCCGACATCCAGAGGGCCACGACCGTCGGCGCGCGGCCCTCGACGCCGGAGCCGGTGCCGTTCGCCGTACCCGAACCACTCGCCCATGGCCTCGTACCCGGCAGACTGCGCCTGCGTGAGGAGAACGGGCGCCGTCGTCAACGCCCGCGAGAACAGACGGAACCCCAGGCGGCCGTCGCCGCCGACGGCCGCCTCCGCCTCGACGGCGGCAGGCGGATCGACGGGCGCAGGCGGCACGTCGTGGTCGACCCCCTTGGCCTGCTGCTGGGCCTGATGACCGCCGGCGCGGACGTCGGCCGCCAAGGGCCCACGCCACAGCGGAACCTGCGAGCGGTTCGCGGGCGAAGTCGGCAACTTCCACCGTCTCCTCAGTTACCTTGAGAAAGCATACGACCGACTGTACGCTTTTCTTCATGGAGCAACCCCTCTTCACCGAGGCGACCGACCCGTTCTGCCTGCACCAGGCGGATGCCGTGGCACTGCTGACCGGGGCCCCGTGGGGCAGGTATGCCGTCATCGGAGACAGTCTTTCGGCGGGAACCGGCGATCCCACCCCGGGCTACCGGGATCAGGGCTGGTCAGACCGGGTTGCTGGTGTCTTGCGGTCTGTCCGGCCGGATCTGGAGTACCTCAATGTCTCCGAGACCGGGGCAACGACCGCCCAGACGCTCGAGAATCAGGCGGCCCACATGGCTGCGTTCTCCCCGGACCTGGTCCACCTGCCGTGCGGGGCCAATGACATCGTGCGGCGCAGGCCGGACTTCGGTGAGATGGAGCGAACGCTTCGCCGGATGTACGACCTGGCCAAGGGCACGGGCGCTCTGCTGACCACTTTCACGCTCGGCAGGGCGTACGTGGTCCCGGTCTTCCCTGACTGGCCGAAGCGGATCGCCGCGGTGAACGAGATCGTGCGCGGGCTGGCTTCCGAATACGACGCCATTGTGGTGGACATGTGGGATCACCCGGTCAACGACCGCGGCAACCTGCTCAGTGAGGATCGTATCCACTTCGCGACCTCGGGTCAGGCCGTCATGGCGGCCGAGGTGGTCAAGAAGCTGGCCGGTTTCCTGGGACGCACCACATCGGCGTCATCCTCGCCCCCGGTCTGACCGCCGCCCGGCGAGACGCGCCGGGCGGTCTCCCAGGGTTCGTGCATCGCCGGACCCTCCACCCGTCAAGAGGTCTCTTATCGTGGCAAGTAGTCAGCAATCAGCTACCCGGCCGTTAGCGGCCGCGAAAGCCGACGCCATTCCGTGGCCGACGATTTCGGTCGTCTTGACCGCCCTTTTCATGGCTGTCCTCGACTCGTTCATCGTCGTGGTCGCCGACCCCTCGATCGTGGCGGACCTGCACGCCTCCGACAGCGATGTGCAGTGGGTCCTGGCGGGCTATCAGCTGAGTTACGCGGTCTTCATCATCACCGCTACCCGCCTGGCCGACCTGTACGGCCGCAAGCTCGTCTTCCTCGTCGGGGTGGCTCTGTTCACTCTGTCTTCGATCGCCTGCGCGCTGGCTCCCGACGCGGGCAGCCTCGTCGCCGCGCGCGTCGTTCAGGGCCTTGGCGCAGCCCTGATGGTCCCCCAGGTGTTCGCGTACGTCACGGTGCTGGTGCCGGCGGCGAGGCGGCACAGCGTATACGGCGTGCTCGGCATCGTGATGGGTATGGCCACCATCGGCGGACAGATCGTCGGCGGGCTGCTGATCGGCGCCAATCTGTTCGACTCCGGCTGGCGCCTGGTGTTCTGGGTGAACGTGCCGATCGGAATCGCCATGTTCGTGTTCGCCGTGCGCTACGTGCCGAAGACAGGCTCGGCCGCCACCCGCAAGCTGGACATGCCCGGCGTCCTGATGCTCAGCGCGGCCCTCTTCCTCCTGGTGCTCCCGCTGATCCAAGGGCAGCAGGCAGGCTGGCCAGGGTGGGTCTGGGCTTGCTTCGCGGGCAGCGCGGTCGCGTTCGGCTTGTTCGTCGCGATCGAGCGGGGCCTGGAACGGCGGGGCGGTGATCCGCTGGTACCGCTGACGCTGTTCAGACAGCGATCGTTCTCGCTCGGGATCGTTCTCGTCCTCTCCCTGTACGCGCTGATCTACTCGTATTACCTGGCCCTGTCGGTGACGCTGCAGCAGGGGCTCAACATGTCGGCGCTCGGCGCGGGCCTGGTCTACACGCCGGCAGCCACCGCATTCTTCGTGTTCAGCATGGTGGCGAGCCGGATCATCCCGAAGTACGGACGACGCGTCCTCGAGGTCGGGGCGATCATCCTGGCGAGCGGTTACCTGGCGACCGGCCTCTTGCTGGTGTCCGGCCCGCGGATCACTCCGCTGCTCGTGATACCCACCCTCATTCTGCAGAGCGTGGGTGGCGGCCTGGTCATCACCCCGGCGCTCAACACGGTGCTGAGCCGCGTCGAGCCGGAGTCCGCCGGTGTCGCGTCGGGGGTCTTGTCCACGGCCCAGCAATGCGGCGGAGCGCTGGGCGTCGCCGTGATCGGAGCGGTCTACTTCGGCTCGTTCCGTCCTGCGGCGGTCGGCAGGGTTGCCGCCGCCGGCCATGCCTTTGCCGTCGCGTCCTTCGGGACGCTCGTCATCGCGGTCATAGCGGGCACGGTGGTCTTCCTTCTGCCGAAGCGTCCGGCGGCCCAGGCCTGAGTGCGAGAACCAACCGTCATGGCCAGGGCTGCGGATGAAGCGAAGCCGGCCGTAGCGACGTCCGGGCAGGCCCGTTGCCCGGACGTCCGCGCAGGTCGGCTGCCTGTCTTCCTGCTCCTGCGATCCAACCGACCCGGCCAGGTGCCATGGCCGCGTTAGTGCGGAGCGGTCAGCAGGCCCTCGACGATGCGGCGGACCTTGCTCACCGCGCTGTCGTCCCCGAGCCGTAGAGCCGTGTTGGCCGCGCACAGCAGCGCGTCGATCTGGAAGACGGCGAGTTCGACGTCCAAGTCCGCGATCTCACCGATGTCCTTGGCGTGCCGCAGCTCGCCGGCGATGACCTCGAGCCACTCCCGCTGGTCGCGGAAGAGCGCGTCATGGACGGGCCCGGTCCTGCCGTCGAACTCCGCGAGGTTCGCGGCTCTGAAGCATCCGCCCGCGAACAGCGGGGTCGAGGCATAGACGACCCACTGGTCCAGCAGCGCGCGCAGTCGTGCGACGCCGCGCGGTGCGGACCTGGCCGGCCGGACGACGTTGTCGATGAACATCTCACGGGCGAAGTCGATGACCGCCAGCTGCAGCGCTTCCTTCGTCTTGAAGAGCGTCTGGATGCCCGCCTTGCTGAGCCCGGTGTCCGTGGCCAGACGGCCGAAACTGAGCCCCTCGAGTCCGTCGAGCGAGGCGATGTCGACCGCCCGCTCCAGTACGGTCCTCCGGGTCCGGGCACCGCGCAGGAGGCGTTTGTCGGTGACATCTGCCGCGGCACTACCCATACGGTCGATCGTACCCCAGGCCGGCGCACGTCCGTTGCTCTCCGACCGGCTCTCGTGATCGCCCGGTTTCCACGTGCCGCGTACGGGCCTGAGGTTCAGGTGAACCGAGCGTTGCTGACGTCGATGGAGACCATGGTCTGTTCCAGGATCGGGCGGTTGTCCGCATCGCTTCGGTAGGCCCGGCGTTTGCTGGGCAGACGGATCCCGTCCGCCTCCACGGTGTCGTAGACGTACTGTGCTGCGGCGAACCCGCCTGCGATGTCGACGTGATAGTCGTGCCGGCGAAGGAGATGGTCGGGCCCGAAATAGAAGTCCTGCTGCGTGCTGTGGCTGGCGATGTCGGGCGGGAAGGTGGCCCGCAGTCCGCGCCAGAGCTCGTCTCCTTCCCGCCATGGTTCGATTTCGGTGAGGGTGAAGCCGGGCATCGCCAGGAGGAAGGGCGTGGTGAGATAGGTCCACAGCGCGTATCCGTTGAAGTAGGCGCGGTCCAGTGGGTCCCAAGGGGTGCCGAGTTCGTGGCCTGTGAACGACGTCCGCGGTTCGTTGCGTTCGGCCACGACGCGGCCGTCGAGTCTTTCGACGCTGACCCGGGTGGCCGTGAAGTCGGTCTTCTGGTCGGGGGCGCCGAACGGCATGACGGAGGCGTGCTGTTCGTGCAGCCAGACGGTCATCTCCCGGGGGGTGGGGTCCTGCCGCATCCCCTTGGCGACGAACAGGTCGCCACCGCTGACGATGGTGGCGCGGACCGTGGTGAGCGCGTTCCAGCGGTCGAGGCCGCCATGGGCATCGAGGACCTCCGCGAGCAACGTGTTCATGTGGTCTCCTGCTCGGTCGTGCGCCCAGCGGCGGCGAGCGCGTCTCCGGCGAACTCGGGACCTCAGGGGGCCGTCGCCGTCGGAAGGGACCGCGACGGTGCTCCGGTGCCGGCGACGAAGCGCGCGCCCCGGTGATCCGGTGACCCCCATCCGCCGGGCGTCCCTCTCATCGTTCACTGGTTCACCGGCGTCACGCACCTCGGCGCTGATCCCCGGGGCCGCTGTGAGCCCGGTCTGAACCGGCGCGGACGGCGAGCGTAAGCCGGTCGACGGGGCGTCCTCGCCGTCGGTGCACAGGGTCCGGTGCGGTCCGCCGCCGGAGGTCGTCAGGGGTTCCCTCCTACCGCGCTTCGGCGGAGTCGCAGCTGGGTGCCGAACTGCGGCGGGGGAACCCCTGGCCGCCGGGTGGGCCGAGGAGGAGGTGGTTGCCGTTGCCGGTGAGATGCCGCCGATGATCGTGAACGGCTGAGGCGATGCCGACCGGGCGGGGGCGGGACCAGGGCTCGGCGGTGATGGGCCGCGGGGCCCCTCCCGCGAGGAGTCGTGTACTGAGGCGCTCAGGCTCGCCCGCGCCTGCCGTACGGACCGGCGGAACACCCGGGGGGGGCGGCGTCTACGAGTCTTCAGCGGCTGGCCGCGATGAGCGCAGGAGGACGTCGAAGACCATGCGGAAGAAGGCGTCGAAGGGAGCGGAGGACTTGGCGGCCCGGGCCGCGATCAGCGTGCCCTCCCAGGCGCTGAGGATGAACAGCGCGGCCTCCTCGACATCGAGAGCGGCGTCCAGCTCGCCCGCTTCCTCGGCCTCCGCGAGCACCCGCCGGATGCGCGTGGCCCACCGCTGGAAGCCGCCCTGGACGGCGGAGCGGATCTCCTCGGAGTGGTCCGCGACCTCGGCGCCGAGATTGCCCACCAGGCATCCGCGGGCGAAGCCGCTGTCGACCGTGTCGGCGCCCAGGAACTCGAAGTGCCCCCGAAGCCGCTCCAGCGCAGGGCGTCCGGGGGTGTCGAGCAGGTCGAACCGCAACCCGGCGGCGTAGCGGCTCAGTGCCTCGAGGGCGCTCTCCTCCTTGCTGGCGAAATGGTTGTAGAACGAGCCCTTGGGGGCCCCGGCCGCCGACGTGATGTCACTGATGCCCGTGGCGTTGAAGCCCCGCGTGCGGAACTGCTCCAGGGCTGCCTGCGCGATCTCCTCGCGCTTGGACGCGCGTGCCACCATCACCACCTCCCGTGTGCCAATATGTCCGGTCGCCTTGGCTCTGGTCAAACCGGGGACCGGGGTCGGCGGCCCCCGCGCGAACGACGCACTGCCCAGGGTTCGGCCGTCGGACCTGCTTGACCAAGTTTAAAGTGACCGGTCATATTGAAGCTGTTTCGCTCCCGTTCCCGTCCCCAGCTCTCGGCCTTCCCGGGTCGGCACCAGGCAGCACAGAGGAGAAGCGTGATGTCCGCGTACCGAGCATTCGAGGCCACAGGCGTCCGCCGGCTCCGGCTCGTCGAGCGCGAGCTGGTCGAGCCGGAGCCCGGACACGTCCGGCTGAGGGTGGAGGCGTGTGGCGTCTGCCACTCCGACGTGCCGGCCGTGGAGGGGCTGCGCCCCGACCCCTCACGCCCTGTCGTTCCCGGTCACGAGATCGTCGGTGTGATCGACGCCGTGGGCGCGGGTGTCACCGCCTGGCGGCCCGGCGACCGGGTCGGCGTCGGCCGGGGCGACTTCGTCAACTGCCTGAACCAGGAACAGACCGGAACGACCATCGACGGCGGATACGCGGAGGTGACGTACGCCCGCGCGAGCGGACTGGTACGCATTCCCGACGGCATGCCGGCCGTCGAGGCGGCCCCGCTGCTGTGCGCGGGGCTGACCACCTTCACCGCGCTCTTCACCGCGCTCCAGGAGGTCCCCACCCGCGCCGGCGCCCTGGTCGCCGTGCAGGGGATCGGCGGCCTGGGTCACCTGGCGCTGCAGTACGCGCGCAGCCTCGGATTCCGAGTCGCCGCCATCGCCCTCGGCCAGGAGAAGGAGACCCTCGCCAGGGAGCTGGTCGCCCACGAGTACATCGACAGCACCGGCACCGACCCCGGCACGGCGCCGGCCGACCTGGGCGGTGCGTCGGCCATCGTCGCCACCGCATCCAGCGGTACGTCCAGGAACCCGCTGGTCCGCGGACTTGCCCCGGGCGGCACGCTGCTGGTGGTCGGCGCCGCCCCCGACCCGCTGACGCTCGCCACGGCCGACCTGATCTTCGGCACCCGCCGCATCGTCGGCAGCCTGACCGGATCGTCGATCCGGAACGAGGACAACCCCGCCTTCAGCCTCGCCCACGGCATTCGCCCCGCCACCGAGAGCATGCCCTTCCCCCACGCCATGGACGCCTACGAGCGGATGCTCTCGGGCGAGGCCCGCTTCCGCGTCGTCCTGGACATGGCCGCCTGACCACGCCGCAATCCGCGCCGCCGGCAGGCGGGTTCCGGTCCGCGCCCTTGCCATTCCTTCTCGAGGTTCCCCATGACCGACATGGTCGACACGAAAGAACACACCCGCACGGCCCCGCGCCGCACCGGGCCTGCGCGTCCGGTCGCCGACACCGTCTCCGGCGTCAACGGTCGCCACGCGACCCGCGCCGCTCGGATCGGGCTGCTGTCCGTCTCCCTCGGCACCGCCGGCCTGGGCGGAGCCTGGCAGGCGGCGGTGCCCGTCTTTCCGGCCGCTCTGCGGGTCAGCGACGCGCTGTTCACCGTCAGTTGCCTGATCTGGCTGGTACTGCTGGCCCAGTACCTGCGCCATGGCGGGGCCCGGTGGCACAACCTGCGCCACGACCTGCGCCATCCCGGCCAGGGCTTCGCCCTCGGGTACGTCCCCATCATCGGCATGCTGATCGCAGGCCACTTCTCGCGGTTCGGGATCACAGGCCCACGCTGGGCCTACGCCGTCTTCGTCACCGTGGCCGCCCTCATCGCCGCACGCCTGCTCGCGCACTGGCTCATGGGTGCCCTGAGCGCAACCGTCCTGCACCCGGGCTACTTGCTGCCGGTCTCCTCCGCACCGTTCGTCGCCAGCGCCACGGCCTCCACGCTCAGGCTGCCCGGTGTCGCGGATGCCGCCTTCGCGGTGGGGCTGCTGTACTGGCTCGCCTTCGGCACCGTCATCCTCGGCAGCCTCGTCACCGGCGGCGCCCTGCCCGGGCCGGCCCGCCCGGCCCTCACCGTCCTGACCATTCCACCGGCGACCGGCGGAATCGCCTGGGTGGCCGCCCACAAGGGCGTCTTCGACGCCGTCGGCTACGGCTTCGCCGGGACCCTGGTCTTCACCGTCCTCCTCGTCGCCTTCCTCATTCCCGAGCTACGCCAGCCCTCGTTCCATCCGGGCCTGTGGATCTTCAGCTTCCCCGTGGCGGCGTGCACCAATTTCGTCATCCGCTGGATACACGCGTCCGCCCCTCCCGCAGGGCCGGCTCTCACCGCAATCCTCCTCACCGGCGCCACCTCGGCGCTGGTGCTGCTGGCCGCGGGCACCTTGCACCACCGGGCCCGGCGAGCACTTCCCAGCTGACTCCCGCTCCGGGGTGGAGAGACGCACGCCAGAGGCAACGCCTCGTTCCTCGAGCGCCGACCGGACCGGTTCACCGGAAGGCGAAGCCCGCAGCCCCGGTTTGCGGCCCACCCGCCCCCCACTCCACCCGGGCAATGCGCCCTGCACCGCCGAAACGCCTTTAAGGAGCCATCATGCCCACGCTCGATCGCCAGGACGCCGTCTTCGTTCTCGACCTCGGTGACGGGGAGAACCGTTTCCACCCCGACTGGATCGCGTCGGTCGGCGCGGCCCTGGACGAGGTGGAGAAGTCGGAAGGCCCCCGCGCCCTGGTGACCGCCGCGACCGGGAAGTTCTACTCCAACGGTCTCGACCTCGAATGGCTCGCGGCGCACAGCGACGAGCACCTGGACTACGTCAATTCCGTCCACGGTCTGTTCGCGAGGTTGCTGTCCCTCCCGATGATCACCGTCGCCGCGCTGCAGGGACACACGTTCGCCGCCGGAGCGATGTTCTCCCTGGCCCACGACTTCCGTCTCATGCGCGCCGACCAAGGCTTCTGGTGCCTGCCCGAGGCGGAGATCAACATCCCCTTCACCCCGGGCATGTCCGCCCTCGTCCAGTCCCGGCTCACCCCGCAAACGGCCCAGCACGCCATGGTCTGCGCCCGTCGTTTCGGCGGCCGGGAAGCCGCCGCCGCCGGAATCGCCGATCACGCCGTGGACGAGGGCGCCCTGCGCACCGCCGCCCTCGAACTTGCCCAGGCGCACGCGAGCAAGGCCGGCGACAGCCTCGGGACCATCAAGACACGCATGTACGCCCCTGTCCTCACCATGCTCCGCGACACGACCACCCCGCTGGGCTGACGCCGCGCCGGGACCGTTCGCCGGCCCGCGCGGGGCGCGACGAACGGGTGGTAGCGGCGGACGGGAACGACTCGCTCTGCTCGCCGATGCGCACGATCAGCGGGGAACTTCCGCGGTGCGAGTGCCCCCACACCCGTGGCGGCCTCCGCCGCGCTCGGTGACGCGAACCAGGTCGCGCATGCCGGGAGCGACGCCGTCGGCCCTCACTTCCGGGCCGAAGTCCTCGGCGAGCGCGCCCGCGCACCTTCGCGTAGTCGGCACCCGGAGACGCGCCCAGCCGCGGGGCGGTCCCGGCTACGGACGGCCTGTCACCTCGGGCACGTTGTAGCCCTCGGCCTTCAGCCCCGGTCGCGCCGCGTGCGCGCGGTCGGGCCAGGACACGGTGACCGTCCGCGACTCGCCGGGCAGCAGCCACAGGTAGTTGTCGCCGTACTCGGCGGGCAGGACCCGGTGCCCGGAATTCGTGTCCACCAGGGACAGGCGCACCATCGCCGCCACCGACGAACCCCGGTTGGTCACCTCGGCCGTCAGTTCGTGCCGCCCGCCGGGCCGGCCCCGCGAGCCGGTGACGTCCACCGAGACCCTGGTCTGCCGCGTCTCGTTCAGCGCCTGCATGGCCTCCGGTGCCCCGTACCGCCAGTACGTGTTCTCCGTGAGTGTCTTCCCGTCCTCGTCCGTGAGCCGCAGGCGCAGCAGGTACAGGCCGGGCAGGGAGCGCTTCGGGTCGGCGGTGAACGCGCTCGCCGTCGCGGACGCGGCCACGTCGACGGTCGCCTTCTGCTCGCCGGCCACCTGGCGGCCGTCCAGGTCGTACCAGCGGGCGGTCACCGTGGCCCCGCGAATGGCGCGCGGGGTGTGGTTGACGGCGATGACCTGCCCGTCGACCGGGCTCGCCTGCACGTGCACGGGCTCGGAGGCCTTGCGGGAGCCGTAGTAGGCGCCGTTGACGTCGAAGTCGTAGTCGTAGGTCTGCCAGACCGTGCTGTACCAGGCCGGGTGGGACATCCACAGCAGCAGGGCGCTCGCGTCGTCCCAGAGTCTGGCGTTCCACGCCTCGAACATGGCGCGGTGGTTCTCGTAGTTCAGGAACTGCGCTTTGCGGCAGAAGTCGTCCAGGTCCTTCGCGGTGCCGAGCCGGGACTCGATGGCCGCGCGGTAGTTCTGCGGGGCCTGGTTCCCCCTGGTGCTCCAGTCGTGGTAGTACCAGGCGCCGCCGACGGGCCACTCGGGCTCGTCACCGACCAGGCGGCGCACGGTCTCCGCCGTGGAGACCACGGGCATGCCGATCTCGGTGTGGAAGCCGTAGTCCTTGCTGCCGTACGTCGAGGCGGAGAAGTACTGCTCCGGCTCCACCCAGCCGTAGGGGCCGCCGCCGGTGACGATGCCGTCGGCCGAGTTGTTCTGGTAGAGGGCGCCGGGCGCCCCGGAGCGGACCGCGTCGCGCATGCCGTCGTCGATCGCGGCGGGCGGATTGCCCTCGTTGGCCCCGCACCACACCGCGACGCTCGGGTGGATGCGGTAGCGGAGCACGACGTCGCGCGCCGTGCTGTTGAACGCGTCGTGGTCCGGGGGGTCCATGCCCCACGCGTTCGGGAAGTCGTTCCACACCAGGATGCCGTGCTCGTCGCAACTGGCGTAGAACTCCTCGCGGTTGCTGCTGCCCACCCAGTTGCGGATCATCGTGAAGTTCATGTCGCGGTGCATCCGCACCGCCGTGTCCATCCGCTCGGCCGGCATCCGGCGCAGCAACTCGTCCCAGCCCCAGTTGCCGCCCCGGCAGAACACCCGCACGCCGTTGACGCTGATCTTCAGCGGCGCGATGGAGTTGTCGACCGACTTGACGTCCTTCCAGTCGGTGCCGCTGTCGGAGACCTGGATGGTGTACGTCCGCGCGTACGCCTGCTCCCAGGTGATCGCCACCCGGTCGAACCGCTCCGGGGCGCCGAGATCGAAACGGATCCAGCCGTCGTCCTCGTAGACCGAGGTCCAGCGGGTGTCGACGTCGCCGTCCACCGCGTTGCCGGCGACCGTGCCCTCGCCCTCGGAGGAGGCCGTGGCGGGCTTGTGCAGCGCCAGGTTGAGGCCCGGTCTGGCACTGTCCACGACGGCCAGGTCCCACATGGAGAAGCCCCAGCCGGTGGCGCGGGTCCGGCAGAACACCCGTAGGTACCGCGCGGTGACCGCGTCGAACTCGACGTCCTGCATGCTCGCCGAGCCGGAGGTGTTGAACGGCAGCGGCGCGGCGGCGTTGTCCACGGCCTTCACGTCGGTCCAGGCGGAGCCGTCGTCGGAGACCTGCACCGTGTACGTCTTCGCGTACGCCTGCTCCCAGTCGATCGCGATCCGGTCGAAGGAGAGCGGGGAGCCGAGGTCGACCTGGACCCACTGCTCGTCGTCGAAGGAGGACGACCAGCGGGTGTCGCCGTTGCCGTCGGTGACGTTGCCCGCATCGTGCGACGGGTCGTCGACGGAGGACGCGGTGGCCTCCCTGCCCAGGGCGAGGTCGTCGCCGGGCGTGGAGCCGTTCAGGACCGACAGGTTCCACATGGAGAAGCCCCACTGGGTGGCGCGGGTGTGGCACAGGACTCGGACGTACCGGGCCTTCTGCCGGGCGAAGTCCACGGTCTGCGTGAAGATGTCGCTGCTCCACCGGAACGTCATCGGCACCGCGCCGTACTCGTAGCCGAACTGGCGTATGCCGAAGCGGGTGGTGCGGCGGTCGCTCTCCCGGCCGTCCACGGAGGCGGTCAGCGTGAGGTCGTGCAGGTTCGGCTCGCCGTAGCCGTTGGGCCACCACAGCTCGGGGTCGCGCAGGCGCAACTGCGGGAAGTCGGCGGGGGCGAAGGTGACGTCGGTGCTCCTGCCGCCGGGCACCGTCACGGTCCGGGTGACCTCGACCGCGCCGAACGCGGCGGTGACGGTGACCCGCCTGTCGGCGGAGTCGGCGTTGCGCACCGGGACCACGACGGTCAGCTCGGCGGTGCGGGTGTCGGGCAGGCCGGGCAGCAGCGTGTCCACGCGCGGGTCGCCGATGACGGCGGCGCCGGTGGAGCGCAGCCGCACGTGGTTCCAGATGCCGGCCGCGCGGTCGCGCACCGCGGGCATCCAGTCCCAGCCCGAGGAGGCCAGGTAGGTGGGGGAGTTGCGGTTCATCATGGTGGCGCCCGCGTCCACGAACGCGAGACCGGCCGGACCCTTGTCGGTGGGGCTGCCGGGGAACGGCATCGGGGTGATCTTCACCGCCAGCGCCTGTCCGCCGGACGCCAGCAGCTCGGTGACGTCGTAGGAGGCACGGGAGAACGGGTTGGTGAAGGAGCCGACCTCGGTGCCGTTGAACCAGACCTCGGCGTTGTGGTTGACGCCGTCGAACTCCAGCCAGACGTGCCGTCCCGCACCGGTCCGCAGACCCCTGGGCAGGGCGAACTCGCGCCGGTACCACCAGGAGTGCCGGGACAGCGCCTCGGGCACGTGCAGGTTGTTGAACCCGGCCACCGGGTCGGGCAGATGACCCTGGTCCACCAGCGAGGTCAGCACCGTGCCGGGGACGGTCGCCGGGAGCCAGCGGCTCGTGTCGTGCTGGGTGCGGGACAGCGCGGCGCCGTCGGCGCCGGCCCAGTCGTCCATCGTCAGGTCCCAGCCGGACTCCAGCGGGACGGTGCCGTCGGCGGCCTGCCGCAGCGGCTGGGGGTGCCGCTCGCGCACGCCCCAGTCGGTCCAGCCGGTGACCTCGGGCCGCCGGGTGCGGCAGGTGCCGTACACCTGGAGGCCGTTGAGGCCGAGCGGGTTGGAGTTGGAGCGCTTGGTGACCGTCATGCGCACCCAGCGCGCGCTGACCGCCTTCGGCAGGGCGATCTCCGTCTCGCCGCCCTTGCCGGAGTCCGTGCGGTACACCGCCGTCCAGGACCTGCCGTCGTGCGAGGTCTCGATGACGAAGGCCACCGCACAACTGGACAGGATCTCCTGGCCGGTGGTGTTGTCGCGCGGGCTGCCGGTCGGGGAGTCCTCGAAGGGCGGGTCGTCGGAGGTCGCCTCGAACACCAGTCGCAGCGAGGAGACTTCGCACAGCGCCTGGAGGTCCACCTTGATCCACTGCGGGTCGCCCGCCGCCGCGCGCCAGCCGCTGCCCTTAACGCCGCGCACCGCGAGGCCGTCCACGGCGAACTCGGCGGGCGTCGGCGCGTAGTCGGTCGAGGACACCGAAACCGGCCGGTACGCCGCGAGTTCGGCCGGGCGAGCGGCCCGGTCGGGGTGTCCGGATCCGGCCGTGGCAGCGGAGGCGAGCGGGCCCATGCCGAGACCGAACCCGGCCAGCAGGGTGGACCCCGCCGACAGTACGGTCCGACGGGAGGGCGGAGAGGGCTGATCCGACATGAACAAGGCTCCGATCAGGGAGGACCGAGGGGCGACGGGTCGGTGGACCAGGAGGGGATGACAACGTTGCCAGGGCCGTTGACAACGTTGCCGAACACTGCCGCCGGGGGTTCTGGCTGTCAAGAGGCCGGCCAGGCTTCGGCCTTGTTTCTCGTAAATTAGGAATAATTATTGACAGCGTTTCGGTCGGGCGTCACAGTCTTCGCCGTGACGCCGTAGGCCCCCGCTCCCGCGCGGCCCGCGTCACGCATCCCGCGTCCCAACCTCTGGGAGAGGCACGTGACTTCACGCCCGCCCGTACACGATCACCGAGTCCGGTGCGCCCGGACCGCGCTCGCCGCGGCCACGGCGGTGGCCCTGGCCGCCACCGTGACACCCTCCGCCCACGCGGCCCCGGCCGTGGACCAGGGCGCGCCCGACTACTACGACAGCGGTCTCGCGCCCACGCCCTACATGGGTTGGAACACCTACTACGGCCTCGGCGCGCCCACCGAGAAGGAGGTGCGCTCGGTGGCGGACAAGCTGGTCAGCAGCGGTCTGCGGGAAAGCGGCTACGACATCGTGTGGCTGGACGGCGGCTGGCAGGCCGACAACCCCCGTGACGCGCAGGGGCGGTTGGCCGCCAGCCCCGAGCGCTTCCCGTCCGGCATCCCGGCGCTCGTCGACTACCTGCACAAGCGCGGCCTGCGGGCCGGTATCTACACCGACGCCGGCACCTACGACGGCGGCAAGAGCTGTGGTCTCGGCAGCCGGGGCCACTACGAGCAGGACGCCGAGCAGTTCGCCGGATGGAAGATCGACGCCATCAAGGTCGACTTCCTGTGCGGCATCTCCGAGAAGCTCGATCCGGGCCCGGCCTTCAAGGAGTTCAGCGACGCGGTCGCCAAGTCCGGCCGCAGGATGCTGCTGAACCTGTGCAACCCGCTCACCGACGACTGGGGCCTGCCCCACACCCCGGAGCAGGACGCGCACAACACCTACGCCTACGCGCCGACCATCGCGGACTCCTGGCGCACCGGCACCGACATCGCCTGGGGCACCCCGAGCCCCGGTCAGTGGCCCAACGTCCTGCGCAACATGGACGCCAACGCCTGGCACCCCGAGGCCCAAGGTCCCGGCCACTACAACGACCCCGACTACCTGATCCCGACGCGCCGCATGTCGGACGGCACCCTGGAACTGACCGAGGAGGAGTCCACCACCCAGTTCGTCATGTGGGCGGAGATGGGCTCCCCGCTGGTCCTCGGCTCCGATCCGCGCACGCTGTCGCCGTCGATGCTCGCCACCCTGCGCAACCCGGAGATCATCGGCGTCGACCAGGACCGCCTCGGCGTCCAGGGCGTTCGCGTGGCCACCGACGCGACCGGCGACGTCTACAGCAAGGTGCTCTCCGGGAGCGGCCGCCGCGCGGTCGTCCTGCTCAACCGCTCCGACCGGGCGGCCGAGCGCACCGTGAAGTTCTCCGACGCCGCCCTCGGCGGCCGGGTGAAGGTCCGCGACCTTCGGGCCCGCGCCGACCGGGGCACGCACACCGGGTCGTACACCGTCACCGTTCCCGCGCACGGCACCGCCTTCCTCCGGCTCACGGGTGAGGACGCGCTGCCCGGCAAGAGTCTCGGCGTGCCCGCCACCGCGAGCCCGGCCGCCGTCCGCACCGGCTCGGCGCTGAGCACCTTCGTGCGCGGCCCGCGCGGCACCCTGCTCCAGCAGACCTCCGAGAGCAAGGGCAACCGCGTCCGTGATCTCGGCGGCCCGGTCGGCGGGGGCATCCTCGGCCAGCCCGCCGTCCACGCCTCGGACGGCGGCCGGATCGACGTCTTCGTGCGCGGCGCCGACTCCCGCGTCTACCGGCGCGCCTACGTCGGCGGTCGCTGGAGCGGCTGGCAGAGCCTGGGCGGCGAGGTGGCCGACGCCCCGAGTGTCGCCTTCACCGACCCCGCGCACTGGACGCTGTTCGCCACCGGCGCGGACGGCCAGGTCGTCCAGCGGGGTGCGAGCACCGGCTGGACCTCGCTCGGCACGCCCGGCGGCCGCCCGGCGTACGGCAGGCCGTCGGCGGCCGTCGACTCCGAGGGCCGCGTCCACGTCGCGGTGCGCTCCGCCGCCGACGACATCTGGACCCGGTCACGCCCGGCGGGCGGCGCGTGGTCCGACTGGACCTCCGTCGGCGGTACGGTCAGCGGCAGCCCGACCCTCGTCGCCTCCGGCGGCAGCGTGCTGCTCTACGTCCGCGCCGGCGACTACACGCTCTGGCAGCAGCGGTACGACGCCGGCGCGTGGCAGGGCTGGAGCAAGCGCGAGGAGTTCCCGAGCGCCGCGTTCGACGGGTCCCTCGGCGCCGTCGCGGGCCCGGGCGGCACGGTCGACGCGGTCTACCGCGGCGTCGACGGCACGGTCCACCGCACTCAGTTCAAATAAATTAGTAATTAATCTTGACGTGGTGTGAGTGCCACGCGAATCTTGATTCGCCGCGACGGGGCCGCGCCCGGCCCCTGGCCGTACGGCCCCGTCGCGTGAATCCACAGGGAGCCCTTCATGACGAACCTTCAGACGAGCCGTCGGCGTTTCCTCGCCGGACTCGGTGCCACCGGGACGGCGGCTCTGCTCAGCGGCTGTGTCACCTCCACCTCCGACGCCAAGTCCCCTGCCACGGGCCCGGTGACCCTCCAGTCGAACCTCTCCGCGCCGCAGGCCAAGGCCGCGATGGAGGACCTGGCCGCCGCCTACGCCAAGAAGGGATCCGAGCGCGTCAGCCTCAACACCGTCGCCGCCGAGACCTTCCGCACCCAGCTTCCCACGTACCTCACGTCCGCCAACCCGCCGGACGTCTACACGTGGTACCCCGGCTCGGTCGCCGACGCCTACGCCAAGAAGGACCTGCTGCTCGACCTCGATGACGTCTGGGCGTCCTCGCCCGACCTCAAGCGCTACCCCAGGGCGCTGAACTCGCTGTGCACCTCCAGCTCCGGCAAGAAGGTGTTCGTGCCGTCCACCTACTACTGGTGGGGGATGTTCTACCGGAAGTCAAACTTCGCCAAGTGGGGCGTCCAGGAGCCCAAGACGTGGGACGAGTTCCTCGGCCTGTGCGACAAACTCAAGTCGAAGGGCGTCGCCCCCATCGGCCTCGGTGCCGGCGGCAACACAGCCTGGGTCGCCTCCGCCTGGTTCGACTACCTGAACATCCGCGTCAACGGCGCCGACTACCACCGCAAGTTGCTCGCCGGCAAGCACCGCTTCGACGACCCCGAGGTGCGCAAGGTCTTCGACCGCTGGACCGAGGTCCTGCCCTACTTCGACCCCAACGGCACCGCCGTCGCCTTCCAGGACGCCACCACCGCGCTGCTCAACGGCCGCTCCGGCATGATGCTCATCGGTACCTTCTTCGCCGACGCCGCGCCCAAGGACGCCCTGGACGACATCGACTTCTTCCGCTTCCCGGTCATCGACCCCAAGGTCCCGCTCGCCGAAGAGGCCCCCACCGACGGCTACTTCGCCAGCGCCCGCAGCGGACGGGTCAAGCAGGTCGGCGACCTGATGAAGTACCTCGCCACCGCCGAGGCCCAGGAGATCTACATCAAGGGCTCCTCCGGCACCGTCCTGCCCTGCAACCCCGACGCGAAGGACGCCGGCACGCCCCTGGTGAAGAAGGGTCGCGCGCACATCGAGTCCGCCGCCGAGGTCACGCAGTTCTTCAACCGGGACTCCAGCGACGCCCTCCAGCCCACGGCCGACACCGCGCTCACCAAGTTCATCGCCAAGCCCAAGGACGTCGGCTCCATCCTCACCACCTGGCAGCGCGACGCCCAGAAGATCTGGAGTGCCTGAGGTGGCAGTGCTCACCACGCCGCGCAAGGCCCCGCCGGTCACACCGTCCAGCGGCGGGCGCGGCCGGGGACCCGTCCGCCGTACCCCGCCGCTCGTCCTCGCGTTCGTCCTCATACCCCTGCTCGCCGAGGCCCTGTGGGTGTTCTGGCCCGCCCTCCAGGGCTTCTACCTCGCCCTCACCTCCTGGGACGGCGTCTCCCCGCCCCGGTTCGTCGGTCTCGGCAACTTCCAGGAGATGGTGCACGACGAGGTCTTCCGGACCGCCGCGCTCGACACCGTCCTGTGGCTGCTGCTGTTCGGCGGACTGTCCGCGATCCTCGGCCTCGCCGCCGCCCTGCTGCTCCAGCAGGAACGCCGCGGCGTCGGCTTCTACCGCGCCGCCCTCTTCCTGCCCGTCGTCTTCTCCCTGGTGGCGACCGCCCTCGTCTGGCAGGCGATCTACCAGCCCGACGGCGTGCTCAACCAGGTCCTCCAGGGCGTCGGCCTCGGCAGCCTCCGCCACGCCTGGCTCGCGGACCAGGACACCGCCCTGTACGCGGTGATCGTGCCTGCCCTGTGGCGGCAGATCGGCTACGTCATGGTGCTCTACCTGGCCGGCCTCAAGGGCATCGACCCCTCCCTGTACGAGGCGGCCAAGATGGACGGCGCCGGAGGCCTGCAGCGCTTCCGGCACGTGACGCTCCCGCAGCTCCGCAGCGTCAACGCCGTCGTGCTGTCGGTCATCGTCATCGACTCGCTGCGCTCCTTCGACGTCGTCTGGTCGCTCACCCGAGGCGGCCCCTACCACTCGTCCGAACTGCTGAGCACCTACATGTACTCCACAGCCTTCCAGTCCCTGCGGCTCGGCTACGGCTCCGCGCTCGCCGTCGTCATCTTCCTGCTGGCCTTCGGCGTCATCTGCTCCTACCTCGTCCGCGCGTTCCGGGAGGCCGACTGATGTCCGCCAACTCGACCGCCCTGAGGCGCAGGCGGGCGGCGACCGCCGGATTCCACCTCGGATCCGGACTGCTGGCCGTGCTCTGGCTGCTGCCCATCGTGCTGGTCCTCGTCACCAGCCTGCGCTCGTTCGACGACATCGCCGCAAACGGGCTCGGCAGCCTCCCGCACTCCTTCACCCTCGGCAACTTCCGCCAGGCCTGGGTCGACGGCGGCCAGCAGCGCGCCCTCGTCAACAGCCTGATCGTCACCGTCCCCTGCGTGCTGATCACCCTCGCGCTCGCCGCCATGGCCGCGTTCGCCCTCAGCCGCTACGAGATGCCGCTGCGCCGCACCCTGCTGCTGCTCATGCTCGGCGGCAACCTGCTGCCACCGCAGATCCTGCTGATCCCGGTGTCCAAGCTCAGCGAGATCATGGGCATCTACGACACCCTGCCCGCCCTCATCGGCGTGCAGATCGGCTTCGGCGTCGGTTTCTACGTCTTCGTCCTTCACGGGTTCATGCGGGCCATCCCGCACGAGATCCAGCAGGCCGCCGTCGTCGACGGCGCCGGCCCCTGGCAGATCTTCTGGCGGATCATCCTCCCGCTCACCCGCCCCGCGCTCGCCGCCCTCGGCGCGCTCGCCTTCACCTGGATCTTCAACGACCTCCTCTGGGCCATCACCGTCCTGCGCAGCGACACGAAGATGCCCATCACGGCCGCCCTGATCGGCCTGCAGGGGCAGTACGTTTCCATGTGGAACGTGATCGCGGCCGGATCCGTCATCGCCGCCGCCCCCACGGTGGCCGTGTTCCTGCGGTTCCAGCGCCACTTCGTGGCCGGCCTCAACCTCGGAGCGGTGAAATGACCTCCTACGAGCGCTGGACCCTGCGCACCGAGCGCACCAGCTACACGGTACGGCTCTCCCCGGACGGCCCCTGGGCGGAACTCGACGCCTGGGGACCCCTGGGCGCGGAGGACGGCCCGTCCGCCCTCGACTGGTCGCGACGCACCCACTTCATCACCCCGGCCGACGCCGCCCCCGCCGAGTACCTGCCGCAGGGCCAGCGCCCCTTCACCGGCGCCGACCTCGTCGTCGGGCACTCCGGGGACCAGCGGGGCGTGTGGTGGGAGTTCGCGGGGGCCGAACAGGACGCGGACGGCCTGCGCCTGGCGTTCACCGACGACGTCGCCGGACTGCGCACCACCCTGTGCTACGCCCTCGTGCCCGGCACCGACGTCGTCCTGCGCTGGACCGAGCTGACCTGCACCGGCGACGGCGAACTCCGCCTGGAACGCCTCGACTCCGGGGCGATCACCGTGCCCGTGACCGACGGCGCCCGGCTCACCTACCTCTCCGGACAGTGGTCACAGGAGTTCACGCACACGCAACTCCACCTCAGGCACGGCACATTCACCATGGGCAGCACCCAGAGCGTGCCCGGCCACGCCTACGCCCCCTGTCTCGCCGTCCAGGACGCGGCCCTGCCCGACGACGGCACCGCCCCGACCTACGGCATCGCCCTGGAGTGGCCCGGCAACTGGCACATCACCGCCGAGGCCGAACCCGGCGGTGCCGTCCGCGTCCGCGCCGGCCGCGTCCCGCACGAGGGGGCCGTCTTCCTCCGGCCCGGCGAGACCCTCACCACCCCGCGCCTGGCCTGCGCGTTCAGCCCCGAGGGGCGCGACGGTCTCGCCCGCGTCTGGCACCGCTACGAGCGGCACCTCGCCGGCGACCGCCTGGCCCGCACCCGCAAGGTCCTCTACAACTCCTGGGAGGCCACCGGCTTCGACGTCGACGCGGCCGACCAGCTCGAACTCGCCAAGGTGGCCGCCGAGATCGGCGCCGAACTGTTCGTCGTGGACGACGGCTGGTTCACCGGCCGCGCCGACGACACCGGCGGCCTCGGCGACTGGTACCCCGACCCGGCGGGGTTCCCGCAGGGCTTCGGCCGGTTCGCGGAGGACGTGCGCGCCCTCGGCCTCGGCGTCGGACTGTGGGTCGAACCGGAGGCCATCAGCCCGAACAGCCGCCTGTACGCCGAACACCCCGACTGGGTCTACCGTGTCCAGGACCGCCCGGGCCGCCTGGTCCGCAACCAGCTCCTGCTCGACCTCGGCCGCACCGATGTGCAGGACTTCGTGATCGGCACCCTCGACCGGCTGCTCACCGAGTACCCGGTCGAGTACCTCAAGTGGGACATGAACCGGCCGCCCACCGAGCGCGGCCGGCCCGGCGCCGGACCCGCCGACCGGCTCGACCTGGACGCCGGACACGTCGCCGGCTACCTTCGCGTCCTGGACCACCTGCGCACCGCCCACCCGCACGTCACCGTCGAGGGCTGCGCCGGCGGCGGCGGACGCATCGAGCACGCCACCCTGGCCCGCACCGACGTGGTCTGGCCCAGCGACAACACCGCGCCCCTGGACCGGCTCGCCATCCAGTACGGCTTCCTGCACGCGCACGCCCCGCACGTGATGAGCTCCTGGGTCACCGACTCGCCCGGCGTGTTCGACCCCCGGCCCCGCTCCCTCGCCTTCCGGTTCGTGCTGGCGATGTGCGGCGTCCTCGGCATCGGCGCCGACCTGCGCTCCTGGAACCCGGAACAGCGCGCCGAGGCCGCCCGCTGGATCGGCCGCTACAAGGAGATCCGGGACGTCGTCCACCACGGTGAGACCCGCCTGCTCGGCACCCCCGAGGACCCGACCTGCGGCGTCCAGTACAACGAGACCGACGGCCGGCGCACCGTCGTCGCCGCGTTCAGCACCGGCGCCCTCGACGGCGCGCCGCTGCTGCCCGGCCGCCCCGCCCGGCTCCGGTTGCGCGGACTCGACCCGGCCGCCGCCTACCGCGACGAGGAGACCGGCACCGACTACAGCGGCGCCCACCTGCTGCACTACGGTCTGCCGTTCGCCTGGACCGCCGGCCACGACGCCCGGCTCGTCGTACTGACCCGCGGCTAGGCCCGAGGCCGCCCGGCCGAACCCCCATCACCCACGAAGGAGCCGAACCCCACGATGGACCAGCCCGCACGACGGTACGGTGCACGCTTCGCCGGCCGCACAGCCGTGGTGACCGGAGCCGCCTCCGGCATCGGAGCGGCCACCGCCGAACGCCTCGCGCAGGAGGGAGCCGCCGTCGTGCTCGCCGACATCGCGGACGAGCGGGGCGAGGCCGTGGCCGAACGCATCACCAAGGGCGGCGGCCGGGCCGCCTACGTCCACGCCGACGTCTCCAGCGAGGACGACTGGACCCGCGTCGTCGACGCGGCCCACGCCTTCGGCTCGGTCGACGTCCTGGTCTCCAACGCCTACACCGTCGACGTCCGCCCCGCCCACGAGATGACGCCCGAGTCCTGGCGGCGCCAGCTCGACGTCAACCTCACCGGAGGCTTCCTCGGCTTTCGCGCCGTCCTGCCCGACCTGCGCGAGCGCCGGGGTGCCGTCGTGCTGACCTCGTCCGTGCACGCCCACAAGGGCATCCCCGGCCACCCCGCCTACGCGGCCACCAAGGGCGCGCTGCTCTCCCTGTGCGGGCAGCTCGCCGTCGAGTACGGCCCCGAGGTCCGCGTCAACGCCGTCGTACCGGGCCCCATCCTGACCGCCGCCTGGGACCGGGTCTCCGAGGCCGACCGCGAGCGCAGCGTCGCCGAGACCGCCGCCGGCCGTTTCGGCACCCCCGAGGAGGTGGCCGCCGCCATCGCCTTCCTCAGCGCCGACGAGGCCGGCTACATCACCGGCTCCCACCTCCTCGTGGACGGCGGCTGGAGCGTCGTCAAGTCCTCCGCGTGAGCACCACCGACCGCCCGCGAACCAAGAAAGGCTCTACGACATGACGCCCTACGCCCGCCGCGGCGTCCACGGCCAGACCGTGGAGGCACTGGCGCGCCGCATCCTGGGCGGTGGGATCCCCGAGGGGGCCACGCTCGACCTGGTGGCGCTGCAGAGTGAACTCGACGTCAGCCTCACCGCCCTGCGCGAGTCCCTGAAGGTGCTCGCCGC
>NZ_JBFAWF010000007.1:0-106686 GCF_040680195.1 Streptomyces sp. NPDC052109
TGATTTTTGGCACGCTGTTGAGTTCTCAAGGAACGGTCGCTTCCTTCGTACTCACCCTCTCGGGCTTTCCTCCGGGCGCTTCCCTTCGGTGTTTCCGACTCTATCAGATCTTTTCTCGATCCGATTTCCTCGGTGCTTTCCAGGCCCCCGCGTTTCTCTCGCGGTTTCCTTTCCGGCGGTTCCGACTTTATCAGAGGTTCTGAGTCGGTTTTCCCACCCGCTCCGGGCACGTGTGTCCAGCGCATGAAGTGCTGGGGTTCCCGGGCGGGCAGAGCCGTAAACGTACTGGAGCGGGGCGCCTCGATGCAAATCGAGGTGCCCCACTCGGGTCATCCACCGACGAGGTGTCAGACCTCCACGACCACAGGGAGGATCATCGGCCTGCGGCGATAGGTGTCCGACACCCACTTGCCGAGGGTGCGGCGGATGAGTTGCTGGAGCTGGTGCGGCTCCACGACGCCGTCCTGGGCGGACCGCTCCAGCACCTCCGTGATCCTCGGGACGACGTCGGCGAAGGCCGAGTCCTCGATGCCGGAGCCGCGCGCCTGGACGTGCGGACCGCCGGTGATCTTGCCGGTGGACGAGTCCACGACCACGAAGACCGAGATGATGCCCTCGTCGCCCAGGATCTTGCGGTCCTTCAGGGCCGGCTCGCCGACATCGCCGACGGAGAGGCCGTCGACGTAGACGTAACCGGCCTGGACCTTGCCGGAGATCTTGGCCTTGCCCTCGACCAGGTCGACCACCACGCCGTCCTCGGCGATGACGATCCGGTCGTGCGGGACGCCCGTAAGGGCTCCCAACTCGGCGTTGGCGCGCAGGTGGCGCCATTCGCCGTGGACCGGCATCAGGTTCTTCGGGCGGCAGATGTTGTAGAAGTACAGCAGCTCGCCCGCGGACGCGTGGCCGGAAACATGCACCTTGGCGTTGCCCTTGTGGACGACGTTGGCGCCCCAGCGGGTCAGGCCGTTGATCACGCGGTAGACCGCGTTCTCGTTGCCCGGGATGAGAGAGGACGCCAGGATCACCGTGTCGCCGTCGACGATCCGGATCTGGTGGTCGCGGTTGGCCATGCGGGACAGCGCCGCCATCGGCTCGCCCTGGGAGCCCGTGCAGACCAGGACGACCTTGTCGTCGGGCAGATCGTCCAGAGTCTTGACGTCGACGACCAGGCCCGGCGGGACCTTCAGGTAGCCGAGATCCCTGGCGATGCCCATGTTGCGGACCATGGAGCGGCCGACGAAGGCGACCTTGCGGCCGTACTCGTGGGCCGCGTCCAGGATCTGCTGGATGCGGTGGACGTGGCTGGCGAAGCTCGCCACGATGATCCGCTTGCGGGCGCTCGCGAAGACCTGACGCAGGACGTTGGAGATGTCGCGCTCGTGCGGCGTGAAGCCCGGGACCTCGGCGTTCGTGGAGTCGGTGAGCAGGAGGTCGATGCCCTCCTCGCTCAGCCGGGCGAAGGCGTGCAGGTCGGTGAGGCGGTTGTCCAGCGGAAGCTGGTCCATCTTGAAGTCGCCGGTGTGCACCGCCATGCCGGCGGGGGTGCGGATGGCGACGGCCAGGGCGTCCGGGATGGAGTGGTTGACGGCGATGAACTCGCAGTCGAAGGGGCCGATGCGCTCGCGGTTCCCCTCGGCCACCTCGAGGGTGTAGGGGCGGATCCGGTGCTCCTGGAGCTTGGCCTCGATCAGTGCGAGGGTCAGCTTGGAGCCGATCAGCGGGATGTCCGGCTTCTCGCGGAGCAGGAACGGGACCCCGCCGATGTGGTCCTCGTGACCATGGGTGAGGACGATGCCCTCGATGTCGTCGAGGCGGTCCCGGATGGACGAGAAGTCCGGCAGGATCAGGTCGATTCCGGGCTGCTCCTCCTCGGGGAAGAGCACTCCGCAGTCGACGATCAGCAGGCGGCCACCGTACTCGAAGACCGTCATGTTTCGGCCGATCTCACCGAGACCGCCGAGCGGGGTGACCCGCAGGCCACCCTCGGGGAGCGGCGGGGGCGGGCCGAGTTCAGGATGCGGATGACTCAAAAGACTCTCCTCACCACGCACGCCACGTACCGGTCGGGCACGTGGCGCGCATGACGTTCGTGCAGAAGCAGTTGTCGTTGTGGGATGCGGGCACCGGTGGCCCGACTCTTCTCTTGTTCTTCAGTTGTGAAGCCCGTGTGGTGCCAAGTCTGTTGTCAGAGCTGTACCCCGCCGGCAGCAAGATCGATCTTGAGCTGTGCAATCTCCTCGGGCGAGCACTCGACCATGGGCGAACGCAGCGGGCCTGCGGGCAGGCCCTGGAGCGCGAGCGCGGCCTTGGTGGTCATGACGCCCTGGGTGCGGAACATGCCGGTGTAGACCGGGAGGAGCTTCTGGTGGATCTCGGTGGCCTTGACGACGTCGCCGGAGACGTAGGCGTCGACGAGGGCGCGCAGGTCCGGGGTGACGAGGTGGCCGACGACGGAGACGAAGCCGACCGCGCCCACGGAGAGCAGCGGGAGGTTCAGCATGTCGTCGCCGGAGTACCAGGCGAGACCGGACTGGGCGATGGCCCAGCCGGCGCGGCCGAGGTCGCCCTTGGCGTCCTTGTTGGCGACGATCCGGGGGTGCTCGGCGAGCCGCACGAGGGTCTCGGTGTTGATCGGGACGCCGCTGCGGCCGGGGATGTCGTAGAGCATGACCGGCAGGCCGGTGGCGTCGGCGACGGCCGTGAAGTGCCGGTACAGGCCCTCCTGCGGGGGCTTGTTGTAGTACGGCGTCACCACGAGCAGGCCGTGGGCGCCGATGCGCTCGGCCTCGCGGGCCAGCTCGATGCTGTGGTGGGTGTCGTTGGTGCCGACGCCCGCGACGACGTGGGCACGGTCACCGACCGCCTCCAGTACGGCTCGTACGAGGTCCGATTTCTCCGCGTCGCTGGTGGTGGGGGACTCGCCGGTGGTGCCGTTGACGATCAGGCCGTCGTTGCCTGCGTCCACCAGGTGGGCGGCGAGCCGCTGCGCGCCGTCGAGGTCGAGTGCGCCGTCCGCCGTGAAGGGCGTGACCATGGCGGTGAGGACCCGCCCGAAGGGGGTCTGCGGAGTCGAGGTCGGAGCCATGGGTAACACGCTACTCGGTGCTCCATGCGTGGTCTGCCCGTGGGGTATCGGGAAAGTCAGGACAAATGCGGAGCCCGGCACTGCCTGCTCGGGGGTTCAAGCAGTGCCGGGTCCGTTTGATCAGGCTAGATGAACTTCTCTAAATGCCGCAATACGGACACTTCGCGAGGCTGATCCGTACATCCGTTCCTGGCAGGGGAACAAGGCTTCGCTACGGGGCCACACGCCCGTTCGCATTGAAGGCGGCATACGTCAGCGGCATGTGCTGGGCCCACTCCGCCTCCATCTTCTCTCCGACCATCTCGATCTCCCGCTGCGGGAAGGACGGCACCTTGGCCAGCTCGTGCTGGGTGCGCAGACCGAGGAAGTGCATCAGGGAGCGGGCGTTGCAGGTGGCGTACATCGAGGAGTAGAGGCCGACGGGGAGGGCCGCACGGGCGACCTCGCGGGCGACGCCCTCGGCCAGCATCTTCTGGTAGGCCGCGTAGGCCTGCTCGTACGACTCCCGCAGGGTGCTGCTGACCGCCTCATGCTGGGCCGGGGTGCCCTCGACGAAGACGTACTTGCCGGGGCGGCCCTCCTGCACGAGCTTGCGATCGGCGCCGGGAACGTAGAAGACCGGCTCGAGCTCCCGGTAGCGGCCGGACTCCTCGTTGTACGACCAGCCGACGCGGTGCCGCATGAACTCGCGGAAGACGAAGATCGGGGCGCTGATGAAGAAGGTCATCGAGTTGTGCTCGAACGGGCTGCCGTGCCGGTCGCGCATGAGGTAGTTGATCAGGCCCTTGGAGCGCTCGGGGTCCTTCTTCAGCTCGTCCAGGGACTGCTCGCCGGCGGTGGAGACCCGTGCGGCGAAGAGGACGTCGGCGTCCGAAGCGCTGGACTTCACCAGCTCGACGGTGACGTCGCTGCGGAACGTGAGCGACTCGGGGGTGGTCACGGGGGTTGGGGTCCTTCCCATCACAGCTGTGGTTCGCGCCCACCTTACGGGGCACCCGCCCGGGCCACGGCAGTACCTCGCCTCAAAAATCCCACCACGGATTTTTTCCGACATGGGCACCTTTTGTGCCACTCGGGCGTCTGTACGGGTGAGGTCTGCTCGTTCGACCCGAAAACGTTCCATCCCGAAAGGAGACGTACCTCCGATGTTCCGTCGGCGCGAGCCCGTACCCTTCGCCTTCCTGGCCGAGGCTGACAGGTTCCGCAGCAATGTCGCTCCCCCGCCCCGTCCGCGGGCGTCGGCCGGTGAGATAGCCGGGCGCTGGCTGCTGGGACTCACGCTCGTCGCCGGGCTGGTGGGAGCCCTGATCCTCGGTATGCCGGCGCTGTCCACACCGTCCAGTACGCCGACCCAGCACTCCCAGGCCGCGCAGGGGCACTGACTCTTCCGGTCGCCCCAGGGTGGTGAGCGGGAACACCGGCGGATAGCCTCACCGGGCACAGCCCACGCGAGGATCGAGTGAGGACCCGCCGTGCCCTTGTCCTTCCTGACGGCCGACCGCACGTTCGAGGCCGCTTCCGAGAACGCGCTGCCGTACGACGACAGGGAGCGCTGGCGGCGCCCCTATCGACCCGGCCCCTGGCGTGTGGGCGTGGCGGCGCTGGTGCTGCTGCTCGCCTCGTTCGTGCTGTTCGCCGCGGTGGCCATCGCCCTGACCGACTCGGTGTCCTCCGCAGGGGCGGTCCTGATCGCGGCGCTCGTGGTCATCGTCGGCGCGCTGCGGCTGCTGCGCATCGGCGTGTGGGTGAGCGGGCGCGGACTGCGCCATGTCGGCTTCCTGGTGACGCGTACGGTGCCGTGGGCCCAGGTGGTCTCCGTGCGGACGGTGCAGCAGCCGGTGCGGTGGCTGGGCCTGCCGCGGACCGTGCAGGGGCAGGCTCTGACGCTCGTGCGCAAGGACCGGCCGGCCGAGGACACGTCGCCGCTGCTGACCACGCACACGCTGGACTTCCTGGGGCGCCCGGCCGCGTTCGACCGCGCCGCGGACACGGTGGAGGCCTGGGCCGCGGAGAACCGCAACCGCTGACCCCGGACGCACCCGGAGGGGCCGCTCCCCGCTGTCACGGACGGCCCCTTCCGCATACCGGGCACGGCACGGCGGACCGGTGCGAGGATCGGCTGGGGGTGTTCACGCGCAGGGAAGGGAGACCGCTGTTGTCCGGACGTACCGTGCTGATCACCGGAGCGTCGAGGGGGATCGGCCTGGCCACCGCACACCGACTCGCCACCCGGGGACACCGGGTGCTGGGAGTCGCCCGCAGCGCCCCGGACGGCGGTTTCCCGGGAGTGCTGCACCCCTGCGACCTCGCCGACGCCGAAGCAACCCGCGAGTTGATGGAGACCGTGACGCGTGGGGAGCGCGTGGACGCGGTCGTCAACAACGTCGGCATCGCCGTGCCGGAACCGCTGGGCGAGATCACCCTCGGCTCCCTGCAGGCCGTGTACGACCTGAACGTGCGCGCCGCCGTACAGGTCACCCAGGCCTGCGTCGGCGGGATGCGGGAGCGCGGCTGGGGCCGGATCGTCAATGTGACGAGCCGCTCGGTGCACGGAGCGCGCCGGCGCAGCAGCTACGCGGCGGCCAAGAGCGCGCTGGTGGGCCTGACCCGGACCTGGGCGCTGGAGCTGGCGGCGGACGGGGTGACGGTCAACGCGGTGGCTCCCGGTCCGGTGGAGACCGATCTCTTCCGCGCCTCGCACCCCGTGGGTGGTGCGGAAGAGGCCAGGGTGCTGCGCTCGGTGCCCGCGGGACGCCTCGGCCGCCCGGAGGAGGTGGCCGCGGCGATCGCGTTCCTGCTGAGCGAGGACGCCGGGTTCGTCACCGGGCAGCAGCTCGGCGTGGACGGCGGGGGCAGCATTCCCGGGCGGTGAGCACCGCGGCCTGAGCGCTTCGCTGGAAGGGGCGTGATATGCCGTCGATCGTCTGCGGCACCGTCGTGGCAGGCCGGCCGGTTCCCCCGCGCCCCTCGGGTCGCGGGCGCACCGCAGCCGACCTCGCCCGACCTGCTCAGGCCCCGGCCGGTTTTCCGTCGTGCAGGGCGATGGCCGTTTGCATCGCCTTGCGGGCGCGCGGGGTGTCGCGGGCGTCGTGGTAGGCGACGGCGAGGCGGAACCAGCAGCGCCAGTCGTCGGGGGACGCCTCGGTCTCGGCCTTGCGCTTGGCGAAGACCTCGTCGGCCGAGTCGCGGTCGATCCGGCCGCTGGGCAGGCGCTTCAGCTCGTCCACGGGCAGTCCGCCCTCGGCGTCGAGTTCGGCGGCGAGGGCGTTGGCCTTCCGGACGAACTGGGTGTTCTTCCAGAGGAACCACAGCCCGATGACCGGCAGGATCAGCACCGCCACACCGAAGGTGACGGTGAGGACCGTGCCGGACTGGATGAGCATCACGCCGCGGCTGCCGACCAGGACGAAGTAGAAGACCAGGACGGCGGCCGTGACGAGGTAGGTGATCTTCGCGCGCATCGGGGAGCCGGTCTCAGCTCAGGTCCAGGAAATGCTCCAGGCCGAAGGTCAGGCCCGGAGTGGTCACCACGCGGCGGGCGCCGAGCAGGATGCCCGGCATGAAGCTGCTGTGGTGCAGGGAGTCATGACGGATCGTCAGGGTCTCGCCCTCGCCGCCGAGCAGCACCTCCTGGTGGGCCAGGAGGCCCCGCAGGCGGACGGCGTGCACCGGGACCCCGTCGACGTTCGCGCCGCGGGCTCCCTCCAGCGCGGTGGCCGTGGCGTCCGGCGCCGGAGCCGTCCCGGCCGCCCGGCGAGCCTCGGCGATGAGCTGAGCCGTGCGCGTGGCCGTACCGCTCGGGGCGTCCACCTTGTTCGGGTGGTGCAGCTCGACGACCTCGACCGACTCGAAGTACGGCGCGGCGATCTGCGCGAACTTCATCGTCAGCACGGCGCCGATGGAGAAGTTCGGCGCGATGAGCACACCGGTCTTCGGGGACTGGTCCAGCCAGCCCCTCAACTGCGCGAGGCGTGCCTCGGTCCAGCCCGTCGTGCCGACGACCGCGTGGATGCCGTGGCGCACGCAGAAGTCGAGGTTGTCCATGACGGAGTCGGGCGTGGTCAGCTCCACTGCGACCTGGGCGCCGGCCGCCGTCAGCGCCTCCAGCGTGTCGCCCCGGCCGAGGGCGGCGACCAGCTCCATGTCCTCGGCGGCGTCGACCGCTCTGACCGCCTCGGACCCGATCCGGCCCTTGGCGCCGAGGACCGCCACGCGCAGCTTGCTCATCTCTTGTGCTTCCTTACGGGAGTGATTAGGCGACGGCGTCGTGCAGCCGCGCGGCCTGCTTGTCCTTCAGCGGGCCGATGACCGACAGCGACGGGCGCTGTCCCAGGATGTCGCGGGCGACCGAGCGGACCTCGTCCGGGGTGACCGCCGCTATCCGGTCCAGCATGTCGTCGACGGACATCTGCTCGCCCCAGCACAGCTCGCTCTTGCCGATGCGGTTCATCAGCGCGCCGGTGTCCTCCAGGCCGAGGACCGTGGAGCCCTGGAGCTGACCGATCGCGCGGGCGATCTCGTCGTCGCTGAGGCCGTTGTCCGCCACGTGGTCGAGCTCGTCGCGGCAGATCCGCAGCACGTCGTGCACCTGACTCGGCCGGCAGCCGGCGTACACCCCGAACAGGCCGCAGTCGGCGAAGCCCGAGGTGTACGAGTACACGCTGTAGGCCAGGCCGCGCTTCTCGCGGACCTCCTGGAAGAGGCGGGAGGACATGCCGCCGCCGAGGGCGGTGTTGAGCACGCCCATGGCCCAGCGGCGGTCGTCGGTGCGGGCGAGACCCGGCATGCCGAGGACGACGTGTGCCTGCTCGGTCTTGCGGCCCAGCAGCTCGACCTTGCCGGAGGTGCGGATCGTGCGGCTGCCGTCGCGCGGGGCGATGGGTTGCGCGTCCCCGTTCCTGAAGGCGCCGGCCTTCTCGAAGGCCGCGCGGACCTGCCGTACGACCTTGTTGTGGTCGATGTTGCCGGCGCAGGCGACCACCAGGTGGGTGGGGTCGTAGTGCTTCTTGTAGAAGCGGCGGATGCGATCGGCGGTGAGGGCGTTGACCGTGTCGACCGTGCCGAGGACGGGGCGGCCGAGGGCGTTGTCACCGAACATGGTGTGCGCGAACAGGTCGTGCACACAGTCGCCCGGGTCGTCCTCGGTCATCGCGATCTCTTCGAGGATCGCGCCGCGCTCGACGTCGACGTCCTCCTCGAGGATCAGCGAGCCGGTCAGCATGTCGCAGACGACGTCGATGGCGAGCGGCAGGTCGGTGTCGAGCACGCGCGCGTAGTAGCACGTGTACTCCTTCGCCGTGAAGGCGTTCATCTCGCCGCCGACGGCGTCGAGGGCGGCGGAGATGTCCAGTGCGCTGCGCGTCGGCGTGCCCTTGAAGAGCAGGTGCTCCAGGTAGTGCGTGGCACCGTTCAGGGCCGGGGTCTCGTCACGGGAGCCGACGTGCGCCCAGATGCCGAAGGTCGCGGAGCGGACCGAGGGCAGGGTCTCGGTGACGATGCGCAGGCCGCCCGGGAGGGTGGTCTTGCGGACCGTGCCGATGCCGTTCTGGCCCTTGATGAGGGTTTGGGTACGGGCGACGGCCCGCGCCTCCGAAGAGGGGCGGGCCGTCACCTTGGAGCTACGGGACGTCACTGCTCGGCGTCGTCCTTCGCCTCGTCGGAGGAGCCTTCTTCCTCGCCCTCGATCACGGGGACGAGGGAGAGCTTGCCGCGGGAGTCGATCTCGGCGATCTCGACCTGGACCTTATGGCCCACGCCGAGGACGTCCTCGACGTTCTCCACGCGCTTGCCGCCGGCGAGCTTGCGGATCTGCGAGATGTGCAGCAGACCGTCCTTGCCGGGCAGCAGGGAGACGAACGCGCCGAAGGTGGTCGTCTTGACGACCGTACCGAGGTAGCGCTCGCCGACCTCGGGCATCGTCGGGTTGGCGATGCCGTTGATCGTGGCGCGGGCGGCCTCGGCGGAGGGGCCGTCGGCGGCGCCGATGTAGATCGTGCCGTCGTCCTCGATGGTGATCTCGGCGCCCGTGTCCTCCTGGATCTGGTTGATCATCTTGCCCTTGGGGCCGATGACCTCGCCGATCTTGTCGACCGGGATCTTGACGGTGATGATCCGCGGGGCGTGCGGGGACATCTCGTCGGGCCGGTCGATGGCCTCCATCATCACGTCGAGGATGTGCAGGCGGGCGTCACGGGCCTGCTTGAGGGCCGCGGCCAGGACGGAGGCCGGGATGCCGTCCAGCTTGGTGTCGAGCTGGAGGGCGGTCACGAAGTCCTTCGTGCCGGCGACCTTGAAGTCCATGTCGCCGAAGGCGTCCTCGGCACCGAGGATGTCGGTGAGGGTGACGTAGTGCGTCTCGCCGTCGATCTCCTGGGAGATCAGACCCATGGCGATACCGGCGACCGGGGCCCGCAGCGGCACACCGGCGTTCAGCAGCGACATGGTGGAGGCACAGACCGAGCCCATGGACGTCGAGCCGTTGGAGCCGAGGGCCTCGGACACCTGGCGGATCGCGTAGGGGAACTCCTCGCGCGTGGGCAGCACCGGCACGAGCGCGCGCTCGGCGAGGGCGCCGTGGCCGATCTCGCGGCGCTTGGGGGAGCCGACGCGGCCGGTCTCACCGGTGGAGTACGGCGGGAAGTTGTAGTTGTGCATGTAGCGCTTGCGGGTCACCGGGGAGAGGGTGTCCAGCTGCTGCTCCATGCGGAGCATGTTGAGGGTGGTGACGCCCAGGATCTGGGTCTCGCCACGCTCGAACAGCGCGGAGCCGTGCACCCGCGGGATGGCCTCGACCTCGGCGGCGAGCGTACGGATGTCCGTCACGCCACGGCCGTCGATGCGCTTCTTCTCCTTGATGACGCGCTCACGGACCAGGGTCTTGGTCAGCGAGCGGTACGCCGCGGAGATCTCCTTCTCGCGGCCCTCGAACTCCGGCAGGAGCTTCTCGGCGGCGAGACCCTTGACGCGGTCCAGCTCGGCCTCGCGCTCCTGCTTGCCGGCGATGGTGAGGGCCTGGGCGAGCTCGGGCTTGACCGCGGCGGTCAGGGCCTCGAGGACGTCGTCCTGGTAGTCCAGGAAGATCGGGAACTCGCCGGTGGGCTTGGCGGCCTTGGCGGCGAGGTCGGACTGGGCGCGGCACAGCACCTTGATGAAGGGCTTGGCGGCCTCCAGACCGGCGGCGACGACCTCCTCGGTCGGCGCCTCGGAGCCGCCCTCGACCAGCTTGATGGTCTTCTCGGTGGCCTCGGCCTCGACCATCATGATCGCGACGTCGCCGTCCTCCAGGACGCGACCGGCGACGACCATGTCGAAGACGGCGTCCTCGAGCTCGGTGTGCGTCGGGAAGGCGACCCACTGGCCGCGGATCAGCGCGACGCGGACGCCGCCGATCGGGCCGGAGAAGGGCAGGCCGGCCAGCTGCGTGGACGCGGACGCGGCGTTGATCGCCACGACGTCGTACAGGTGGTCGGGGTTGAGCGCCATGACCGTGCAGACGACCTGGATCTCGTTGCGCAGGCCCTTCTTGAAGGACGGGCGCAGCGGGCGGTCGATCAGGCGGCAGGTGAGGATCGCGTCCTCGGAGGGGCGGCCCTCGCGGCGGAAGAAGCTGCCGGGGATCTTGCCGGCGGCGTACATCCGCTCCTCGACGTCCACCGTGAGCGGGAAGAAGTCGAGCTGGTCCTTGGGGCTCTTGGAGGCGGTGGTGGCCGACAGCACCATGGTGTCGTCGTCCAGGTACGCCACGGCGGAACCGGCGGCCTGCTTGGCCAGGCGGCCCGTCTCGAAGCGGATCGTGCGGGTGCCGAAGGCGCCGTTGTCGATGACGGCCTCGGCGTAGTGGGTCTCGTTCTCCACTAGCGTTTTCTCCGTTACATATCGTCTTTCGTCCCTTGGCTGCCCGTGTGGCAGGGGGACGGTGGTGGAGAAGCGCGCCGTCTGGTGCGGGCCGGTCTTCGATCGAAGCACCCGGGGCTCGCTTCCCCCGGGGGCCACTACCGAGGACCGGCGGCGGCGAGGTGCGCTTCTCGCTGTTCGTTGTCGTGCTGTGTCGTACGTACTGCGTTGTGCTACCACACTACAAAGCGTCAGTGACACTCCGCACGTTTCCGCATGTACGACGAAGGGAGCGATCCCCGGCTGCTACCGGGAACCGCTCCCTTCACGGCGTCTTACTTGGCGCCGGCCGCACCACGGCGGATGCCGAGGCGGTCGACCAGCGCACGGAAGCGCTGGATGTCCTTCTTCGCCAGGTACTGCAGAAGGCGGCGGCGCTGACCGACCAGGATCAGCAGGCCACGACGGGAGTGGTGGTCGTGCTTGTGGGTCTTGAGGTGCTCCGTCAGGTCGGAGATCCGACGGGAGAGCAGAGCGACCTGGACCTCGGGGGAGCCGGTGTCACCCTCCTTGGTACCGAAATCGGCGATGATCTGCTTCTTCGTAGCGGCGTCGAGCGACACGCGTACTCCTCATAGTCTGTGAGTGGCCACCGAGTGCCCCCGGTCTTCATCTCGGGGGAGCTTCCGTAACTCGGGAGGCGGGGATCCGCTGGGCGCGGCCACCAGAGCCGACAGCTCCGGGGGTGCGTACACAAACGGCCGTCACACAGGGTACCAGCAGGTGTCCGGCACCTTTACCCCGGTCCGGAAACCGCCCAGGTGGGGCGGCGGCGGCCACTAGGGTGAGCACCGGGACCGTACGTACCTCCGGAAAGGGATCGCTGCACGATGACGGAGACCGAAGCGGAGATCAAGGCGCGCAAGGAGCGGGAGCGGGACGAACTGTACGCGCTCGACATCTCCGGCGTGGAGTGGCACTGCGCGCCGGGTACGGAGGAGCACGAGGAGCGGGTCGAGATCGCGTACCTGCCCGGCGGGGCGGTGGCGATGCGCTCGTCCCTGGACCACGGCACCGTGCTGCGCTACACGGAGGCGGAGTGGCGGGCGTTCGTTCTGGGGGCGCGGGACGGGGAGTTCGATCTGGAGCCCACGGAGCGCAACGGGGAACGTGCGGCTCAGTGAGCGGAACGTGAGGAAGGGCGGCACGCGTGCGTGCCGCCCTTCTTTCGGTGGTGCCCGCCCTCAGCTGGTCATCGCACGGGCACGCGCGTACACGTCGAACACGGCCAGCGCCAGCGGGATCAGAGTGAGCAGGACGAAGCTCTCGGCGATCTCCAGGAAGCGCCCCCAGAAGGGGGTGACACCGCGCCGCGGGGTGATCAGACCGATCGCGGTGACCAGGGCCGTGGCCGCGCCGACCGCCGCGGCGAGCCAGATGCTGCGGATGTCGAGGGCCGAGGTGTCGCCCTGGAAGGCGTCGATCAAGTAGCCGCGGGGCGGGTTCAGGGCGAGTCCGACGCCGAGGAAGACGATCGCCGCCAGACCCGCGGCCAGGGTGGCCCCGACCTGTGCGGTGTAACGGAACAGGTGCGCCCGCATCAGCATGGCCAAGCCGGTCGCTAGGGCCAGGAGCTGGGCCCAGGTGTCGCTGGAGAAGCCGAGGACGATCGAGGCGCCCACGGCGACGAGGGCGCAGCCGCCGACCAGGCCGACGAGGAGTTCGTGACCGCGCCGGGCCTGGGCCGCCACACGCTCGGCGTCCACGGGCTCCTGCGGGGCGGGCTCGCCGGTGTCGTAGCCGCCGCGGGAGGGGTTGGGCGGTTCGAAGCCGATGGGCAGGCGCGCGAAACGCATGGACAGGCCCGGCAGGAAGGCCAGCGCCACCACGGACAGCGGGGCACAGACGGCGGCCGTCTCGATGGGCTTCAGATCGGTGAGGGTCGCGATGAAGGTGGTGACCAGACCGATGGCGGAGGCGAACAGGAACGCCACGAAGGGGCCGTCGCCGCCGGGCGACACCAGGGTGAGCACCAGGGCGGCCACGAGCACCGCGGCGCAGGCGAGCAGGAACTGGAGGCGTCCGATGCCCTCTTGGTGGGCGAGCGGCAGCAGCCCGGAACCGGCCACACCGATGTTCGGCAGGGCGCCGAGTCCCAGCGCGACCGCGGAACCCCGGTCGTCGTAGACACGCGCGCGTACGCAGGAGAGGGTGACCAGCAGGATGCCGGTGACGCCCGCGATGATGCCCTGCAGGCTGTGCATGTCGTGGCGGACCTGGGAGCTCCAGGCCACGAACGCGAGCAGCGCGGGCAGGATGCCGCCGGCGACGAGTCCGGCGGCCCGGGTGAGGTCGCCGCTCCACAGGGTGCGGTCGCGGGTGACGGCGGAGGCGACCGCCTCGGAGACGTCGTCGAGGACGGCGGGCGGCAGCGACTCGCTGAACGGGCGCAGGGTGAGCAACTCGCCGTCGAGGATGCGCTGTGCGGTGAAGGAACGGGCGCCGTCGAGGACGGTGCCGTCACGCCGGACGAGGTGGTAGCCGACCGGAGCGCCCTCGGCGGGACTCTGCTGGGACAGGCGCAGGATCTCCGGGTACAGGTCGGCGACGGGTACGTCGTCGGGCAGCGCCACGTCGATACGGCTGTCGGGTGCCACGATGGTGACGCGGCAGAACCCGAATCCCATGCCCGCCCCGGAAGGGGCTCCGGAGCCCGGTCCACCCGTCGCGCCGGCCGGCGCGGAGGCCGTCATGCTCACCTGCTGTTCCCCCTCGTCGGTGGTGGGCGGTCGCGGTGCCGCCGCGTACCCGCCGCCCGTAAGAATCCTGTGTAGGTTGTGCGGCGCCACACGCTCAGCCGGTCGACCGGGCGGTCGCATCCGGGGTGTGCGGGGAGGCGCCTCCTTCGAACGGTTGCGGATTGCCCGGGTTTTCCCGGATCGATTCGCAACTGCTCACGCGTCTCACCGGCACCCTACCGCCAGCCGTTGTCAGTGGTTGTCAGTAGGATCGCGCTTCGCGATCGACGTTCGCCTGACACGGGGCGGCGGACGAAAAATTCGGTCCGGCAAGGGAATTGGTGCGTAGTGAGCCACATCGTCGTCAAGCGCCCGCCGCGGGCACTGCCGAAGGAAGTGCCCACGGACGAGGTTGTGCTGCAGGCGCCGCCGGAACTACCGCGCGGTCAGCAGGAAGGCGCTTGGATGCAGCTCCTGCCCATGCTGGGCATGGGCGGGTCCGTGGTGTTCTTCTTCAACCCCCAGGCCCAGCCCTTCATGAAGATCATGGGCCTGGTGATGGTGGCCTCGACGATCGCCATGGGCATCTCGATGCTGGTCCGCTACCGGCGCGGCAACCAGGGGCAGATGGCCGACATGCGCCGTGACTACCTGCGTTACCTGTCCCAGACGCGGCGCGCCGCCCTGGACACCGCCAAGTCCCAGCGCGACGCGCAGTACTACCTGCACCCTTCGCCGGAGCAACTGTGGGCGCTGGTCGCCGAGGGCAGCCGGGTGTGGGAACGGCGCACCGGCGACGAGGACTTCGGGCAGGTGCGCGTGGGGCTCGGCCCGCAGGGCCTGGCCACTCCCCTGGTCCCGCCGCAGACCGCCCCGGTCGACGAGCTGGAACCGCTGACCGCAGGAGCCATGCAGCGCTTCCTGGCCACGCACAGCACCCTCGACGACCTGCCGATGGCGGTCTCGCTGCGCGCCTTCTACCACGTGACGATCAGCGGCGAGCCGCGCACCGTGCGCGGCGCCGCCCGTGCCGTCGCCGCCTCCCTCGCCTCGCTGCACTCCCCCGAGGACCTGGTCATCGCCGTTGTCGCCGGGCGCCAGTCGGTGTTCGAGTGGGAGTGGGCCAAGTGGCTGCCCCACGTGCAGGCCCCGGGCCTCGCCGACGGCGCCGGCAGCATGCGTCTGATCACCACCGACCCGATGGAGCTGGAGGACCGGCTCGCCTCACGGCTGCAGGGCCGGCCGCGCTTCCACCCCGGTGGCGCCCCGGTCCCGGAGCAGCCGCATGTGGTGGTCGTGCTCGACGGCATCTCCCTGCCCCCCACGTCTCTGCTGGCCAACCCCGAGGGCCTGCAGGGTGTGACGGTCCTGGAGGTCGTGCCGGGCGACCTCAGCACGGGCCGCGGCGACCTCGCCGTCATCGTGCAGCCCACGGAGCTGCGCCTGGAGTCGGCGCACGGCATGGTCTACGAGGGGACGCCCGACGTCCTGTCGTACGAGGCCGCCGAGGCCCTGGCCCGCCAACTGGCGCCGCTGCGCATGGCGTCGGGTGGGGACGACGACGAACCGCTGCTCGCCAACCTGGAGTTCACGGACCTGCTGAACCTGGGCGACGCGGCCTCCGTCGACCCGAAGCGGACCTGGCGCCCGCGCTCGCAGTCGGAGCGGCTGCGGGTGCCCATCGGTCTCGGTGAGGACGGCCGGCCCGTGATGCTCGACCTCAAGGAGGCCGCGCAGGAGGGCATGGGCCCGCACGGCCTGTGCGTCGGTGCGACCGGTTCCGGCAAGTCGGAGCTGCTGCGCACGCTGGTCCTGGGCCTCGCCGTGACCCACTCCTCCGAGACGCTGAACTTCGTCCTCGCCGACTTCAAGGGTGGTGCCACGTTCGCGGGCATGGCCCAACTGCCGCACGTGGCGGCCGTGATCACCAACCTCGCGGACGACCTGACGCTCGTCGACCGCATGGGCGACTCGATCCGCGGCGAGCTCAACCGCCGCCAGGAGATGCTCCGCGACGCGGGCAACTACGCGAACATCCACGACTACGAGAAGGCACGCGCGGCCGGCGCCGCGCTGCAGCCGATCCCCTCCCTCGTCCTGGTGATCGACGAGTTCAGCGAGCTGCTGACCGCCAAGCCGGACTTCATCGAGATGTTCGTGCAGATCGGCCGCATCGGCCGTTCGCTGGGCGTGCACCTGCTGCTCGCCTCGCAGCGTCTCGAGGAAGGCCGTCTGCGCGGCCTGGAGACCTACCTGTCGTACCGCATCGGTCTGCGGACGTTCTCGGCGGCCGAGTCCCGCGCCGCGCTCGGCGTCCCGGACGCCTACGAGCTGCCGAACGTCCCGGGTTCCGGCTTCCTGAAGTTCGGCACCGACGAAATGGTGCGCTTCAAGGCGGCGTACGTCTCCGGCGTGTACCGCACGAGTTCCCAGCAGGCCGCGGCGCTCGGCGGCCCGCTGCCCGTCGACCGCAGGCCGGTCCTGTTCACCGCCGCCGAGGTGGCGGTGCAGTACGCGCCGATCCCGCAGCAGCGTCAGGAGACGGCGAGCGAGCAGCAGGACGACGCGCTCGCCGACACCGTGCTCGACGTGATCGTGCGCCGCCTGGAGGCGCAGGGTCCGGCCGCCCACCAGGTGTGGCTGCCCCCGCTGGACAGCCCGCCCTCGCTCGACACGCTGCTGCCCGGGCTCGCCCCGGTGCCCGGCCGCGGCATGACCCAGCCGGGCTACGAGGGCGCGGGCCGGCTCGTCGTCCCCGTCGGCATCATCGACAAGCCCTACGAGCAGCGGCGCGACCCGCTGTGGCTGGATTTCGGCGGCGCGGCCGGCCACATGCAGATCATCGGCGGTCCGCAGTCCGGCAAGTCGACGCTGGTGCGCTCGATCATCGCGTCGTTCGCGCTCACCCACACGCCTTATGAAGTGCAGTTCTACGGACTGGACTTCGGGGGTGGCGGTATGGCCGCGGTGGCCGGCCTGCCGCACATGGGCGGCGTGGCCTCACGCCTCGACCCCGAGAAGGTCCGGCGTACGGCGGCCGAGGTGTACGGCGTCATGACGCGCCGCGAGGAGTACTTCCGCGCCACGGGCATCTCCTCCATCGCGGAGTTCCGCTCCCGTCGCGCGCGCGGCGACATCTCGGTGACCGACCAGCCCTGGGGCGACGTCTTCCTGGTCGTCGACGGCTGGGGCAACTTCCGCACGGACTACGAGGCCCTGGAGCCGCTGGTCCTGGACATGGCCGCGCGTGGTCTCGGTTACGGCATCCACGTGATCATCACCGCGTCGCGCTCGATGGAGGTCCGGGCGAACCTCAAGGACCACCTGATGAATCGCCTCGAGCTGCGGCTCGGTGACCCCATGGACTCCGAGATCGACCGCAAGATCGCGGCCAATGTGCCCACCGGCGTGCCGGGCCGCGGCCAGACGCCGCAGAAGCAGCACTTCATGGCGGCGGTCCCGCGTATCGACGGGCTCTCCTCCGACACGGACCTGGCGGAGGCGACGACCGCGCTCGCGGCCGAGGTCACCCGCCACTGGCAGGAGCCCGGCGCGCCGGAGGTACGCCTGCTGCCGCGCGAGTTCCCGGCGCTCCAGCTCCCGCCCGGCGATCGTTTCCCGAACCGGGGCATCTCCTTCGCCCTGGACGAGGACAACCTCGAGCCGGTGTTCGTGGACTTCGAACAGGACCCGTTCTTCCTGGTGTTCGGCGAGAGCGAGTCCGGCAAGTCGAACCTGCTGAAGCTGATCATCAAGCGCCTCACCGAGCGCTACGACGGCACGTCCTGCAAGCTGTTCGTCGTCGACAACCGTCGCTCGCTGCTCGGGGTGACCCCGGACTCCCACCTGGCCGAGTACATCCCCATGTCGAACCAGATGCAGCACCACATGGACGCACTGGCCGACCTGATGCAGCGCCGCACGCCGACGGCCGACGTGACGCCGGAGCAGCTGCGCAACCGCAGCTGGTGGCGGGGCCCCACGGTGTATGTCGTCATCGACGACTACGACCTGGTGTCCACGTCGAGCGGCAACCCGCTGGCGGGCCTGACGGAACTGCTGCCGTTCGCCCGCGACGTCGGCGTCCGCTTCATCATCGCCCGCTCCACGGCGGGTGCCGGCCGCGCCGGCTACGAGACCTTCATGCAGCGCATCAAGGAACTCGGCGCCCAGGGCGTGGTCCTCGCGGGCGATCCGGCCGAGGGCGAGCTGCTGGGCGGGGTCCGGCCGCGGCCGATGCCCGCGGGGCGGGGCATCTTCGTGTCGCGGAAGCGGGGGAAGCCCATGGTGCAGGTGGGGCTTGTGGAGGCCTAGGAGCCTGGTCTTCGGAGTCGTTCTCGGGCAGCTGCTCGCGGCCCGATCCGGATGCCGCGGACCGTGTGGGTCCGCGGCATCCGGCGTTCACCGACGGCGTGACCTGCGCGGGACTCAGAACGTCGAAACAGCGATGACCGAGCTGTCGTGCATGACGAACACCCGGTTTCCGGCGGCGGCCAGGCGGGAGTAGTCGGGCTGGGGGACCGTATAGCTCCGCGAGTCCTTTCCGTCCGAGGCGCGCACTGCGTTGATCAACAGCTGCGGCCCATACCCGTTGGTGGTGCTGCCGAACGTCCACACTCCGTGGCCCTGCCGCACCACAGGACTCCCGTGGTTCGCGTTCTGGAACGCTTCCCACAGCACCTTGCCGCTGTCCTTGTCCAGACTCCGGGTGCTGTCACCCGCGTTCGTGTAGACCGCGTCCGCGTAGACCGCGGCAGGGCCCCACTTGTACCCGTCGGTCTGCCAGTCGTCCAGCTTGGTGTTCCAGATCCTCGATCCGTCGCTGAGCCTGCGGGCGTCCATGGACTTGCCGTTGATGTACACCGTGCCGCCGTGGACGGCCGGGCTGACCGTGAGGTCCTCGTCCTGGTCGAGGCGGGTCCATGCCGTGCTGCCATCACCGGTGCGCACGACGAGCACGGTGCCGTCCACGGCCGATACGACCAGCCTGCCCTGGGCGGCAACGGCAGGGGCGAGCAGATTCCCGCGGAACTTCGTGGGGACCGCAGCAGTCCAGCGGATCCTGCCGTCGGTGCGGTTCACGCTGCGCAGCCTGTGGTCCTTCGTCACGACGTACACCGCGTCGTCGTCGGCCGCGAGCAGCCCCGCCGCCTCGGCTGCCGGGCACGTCCACTTGGGTTCGCCTGTGGAAGGCACGAAGGTCCGTAGGACGCCCTTGTCGTCAGCGCCGATGACCAGCCGATCGGAGAGCGACAGGTAACCGCTCTTCGTTCTGAGGTGAGGCGCGCTCCAGCGGCGCCGGCCGTCGGTGATGTCGAACCCCGCGATGCCGCCGGTCGCGACCCCGAAGACGATGACGTCCCCCATCGGCAGCAGTGTCTGCGAGTAGGCGTCCGCCTCCCCGTGCACTTCCCACAGAGGCGTCGGCTGGACGTCGTTGTCGATCGGGTCCTTGATGCCGTGGGGGTCCAGCTTCTGGACGGGCATGCGCACAGCCGGAGGGATGTCGAAGGGGCCGCTCCTCGTCTTCGTCGACCCGGCCCGCGATCCGAACCACCACGCCGCCGAGCCACCTCCGCCGGCCAGGACCACGCCTCCGGCGGCGAGCCCGGTGAGCAGGCGCCTGCGGGAGACAGGCGGAGAGGTCCCGGTCGTGACCGGTATGGGCAGTCGGCGTGCCGCGGTCTCCCGTTCTCTGATGGCATCGGCGACGGGCCCGCGCCGCCACACCCGATCGGCTCCCCTGGGCGCCGCCATGGCCTGGACGACATGGGGCGGGGCAGGACGCACGGCCGGGTCCTTGGCCAGGCAGGGCAGGATCAGCGCCCGGACATGCGGTGCGATGCCGTCGAGTCGCGGTTCGCCATGCACCACTTCGTACTGCACGGCCGCGACGTGCGAGCCCTCGTACGCCCGTCTGCCACTTGCCGCGTAGGCCAGAACCGCGCCCAGCGAGAACACGTCCGCCGAGGGGGTCACCCGCCGGCCGAGCACCTGCTCGGGAGCACCGTACCCCGGAGTGACGGGCACCTGCCCGGTCGTGGTCAGGGTCAGCCCGTGTTCGGGCCGGGCGATGCCGAAGTCGATGACGCGCGGTCCGGCCGAGGTGAGCACGATGTTGGGCGGTTTCAGATCACGGTGGATGAAGCCGGCGGCGTGGATGTCGGCGAGGGTCCGGGCGAGCGCGGCGGCAAGGGCACGCAGAGCCGGCTCGTCGAGCGGCCCGTAGGTGTCAATGGCCTGGTCCAGTGTGAGTCCCGCGAGGAACTCGGTCGCTATCCAGGGCCGTCCGCCCTCGGTCCACGCGCCCAGCACGTTCGCGATGCCGTCGCTCCGCACCGCCTGCGCGGCCTGCGCCTCGCGTACGAACCGCTGGGCGAGGTTGGTGTCGTGGGTGAGCTCCGGCCTGAGCACCTTGACAGCGGCCAGACTTCCGGCGCCGTCCTGGCCGACGTAGACCTTGCCCATCCCTCCTTCCCCGAGTACGCCGAGAACGCGATAGGGACCGAGGCGGAGTGGGTCGCCGGTGGCGAGCGGTTTCATGGAGGGTCCTTCTCCCCGAGACGGGACGGTGGGGGCGGCCGAGTGGCGAGACCGGCGTCATGCGCTGTCCCGGATGGCCGGTGCTGTGCCGCTTCGAGGTCACGTCACTGGAGGGGATACGCCGTCAGGTTCTGGCTGTCCACGCCGAGGACCAGCTTCGCGTACGCGTCCGCGTAGAACTGTCTGCCGCTCGTCCGGTACGTCAATGAAGTCGTGTGGTTCGACAGGCTGATCGCGCGCAGCAGGGTCCCGTTCCTGTAGTACGCGTAGCGGGTGCCGAGGACGGGGGGCCAGGCGGTGGACGCTTCGGCCACCTCCCCGCCGCGCTCGGTCCAGAGCGTCTTTCCGCTGCGGGCGTCCACCGCCGTCAGACCGGCACCGTCGCCCACGGTGTACAGAGTGTCCGCCCTCAGCTCCGGCGGACCGTACGCCTGCTCTGTCGAGGTCTTCCACGCCACGGCTCCGTCGCTCAGCCGCAGCGCGCAGAGCCGGCTGCCGCCGAGGTACAGGTGATCGCTGTCCGCGGCGATACCGCCCCGCAGGATGTCCGGGTCGTCGATGCCGTACGGCCGCTCCCACAGGACGACTCCGGTCGCGGCAGCCCGTACGACGACGTGGACGGTCTCGTCCGTCACCTGCTGCAGCGTCACCAGGCGGCTGCCGACGGCCTTCGCGGCGAGGAAGTGCAGGGTCGTGCTCAACTCGAACCGGACGGGCAGCGGCTTCGACCACAGGAGCTTGCCGGTCTCGATGTCGGCGGCCCTCAGGGTGGAGGTCTCCCCGGCCGAGAAGGTGCCGCCTCCGTCGTACTTCCCCTCGCCTGCGACGACGTACGCGACGCCGTTCGTGACGCAGAGGAGTTGATGTGTCGGGAGCTCGTCGTTGGTACCCGCGAACCGCGCCAGGGTCTTGATCGTTTTCCCGTTCTCCGGGTTCACGGTCTGGAGCGTGACGGCGGACCCGATCCCGTCGTCGGTTTCCTCACCGATCGAGAGCCGGTAGAGCCGGCCGTCCGCCACGAGCGTCTGCCAACTGCTCTCTTCGAAGTAGCTGTCCCACTTGCGGGCTCCGCTCGCCGGACTGACGCCCTGGGTCCCACCGCCTGTGGGAACGACGATCGTTCCGCCGACTGCCCGGGGGACGACCGCCCCCAAGTCGGCCTGGAGCACGGTGCCGAACGTGTACGTCCACAGCGGCTCGATGTTCCGCGTCCTGCGGGCGCTGACCTTCGCGGTCGTGCCCCCGCCCCGCGCTGGGGTGCGCTTCTGCCACCACCACGCGCCGCCGCCCGCCGCCGCAGCGACGGCGAGGGCGCCGCCGAGGGCGAGAAACCCCCGGCGCGACGGGCGACGGCCGGCCGCCGGGGCACCTGCCGCGATCTCCGGCCCGGGCGCCGGCGCGGGCAGCCGCTGCGGCACCAGCCGCCAGACGTCGGAGGCCCGCCGTCCGATGTCCGCGATCAGCGCATGGGGCAGGTGATCGGCGAAGTCCCCCGTGCCGTCGTGGAGCCGAGCAGCGAACTCCGCCGTGGTCGGCCGTTCCGCCGGATCTTTGACCAGGCACTGGGCCAGCGCCGGCGCCAGCGCGGCCGGTACACCGCTGAGGTCCGCCTCCGCGTACCGCACTCGGTAGAGCAGATCCGCCGCCTGCCCGTTTCCGAACGGACCGCGCCCGGTGGCCGCGTAGACCAGCACGCCCGCGAGCGCGAACACGTCGCCGGCCGCGTCGTGCTCCTGCCCGGTGGCCTGTTCCGGGGACATGAAGGCCGGTGTGCCGACGGCGGCACCGGCCCGGGTCAGCCGGTCGTCGCCGATCGCCCGCGCGATACCGAAGTCGATGACCTTGGGCCCGTAGGCCGTGAGGAGGATGTTGGACGGCTTGAGGTCGCGGTGGACGACGTCCGACCGGTGCAGCCGGCCGAGCGCCGAGCACAGGGCGGCGCCCAGGACGCGTACGGACTGTTCGGGCAGCGGTCCCCCGGCCTCGACGGCCTCGTCGAGCGGGGGTCCGAGCACGTACTCCGTGGCCAGCCAGGGCGTCCGCGCGAGCGGGTCCGCGTCCATCACCCGCGCCCCGAACTGCTCGCCGATGACCCGGGCCGCGTCCACCTCCAGCCGGAAACGGGTGCGAGCCGCCGGATCGGTGGCGATGGCGGCGTGCATGGTCTTCAGGGCGACGGTACGACCGCCGGTGGAACGCGCCGCGTAGACGGTGCCCATGCCTCCGCTGCCGAGCCGGGCGACGAGCCGGTACGGGCCGAGTGCGACGGGGTCATCGTGGGTGAGGGGAGTCGGCATGGTGTTCTCGTGGTCAACGGCTGGGATGGGGTACGGGGGCTGGGGACGGCGCTCCGCCGGGCGGCCAGGACGCGGGCACCGGTGCCTGCGTCGGCGCCGGCAACCGCACCTCCGCGGCCAGGACGGATGCCGACTGGTGGACGATGGCGGCGATGAGCCGGGCGGGAAGCCAACCCGGGCCCAGGAACGCCTCGGCGCGCGACGGTGGAGCGAAACCCGCCGGAGTGTCCGGTTGGGAACCGCCCGTCAACTCGCCGATGAAATCGGAGAGTTGTGGACGATGCGCCGGGTCGCGGGACAGGCACCGCGAGACCAGCGAGCGCAGAGCGGGCGGCAGTTCCTCCCGCTCCGGCGTCGTGTACCCGGTGGCGGCGTAGGCGAGCGTCGCGCCCAGCGCGTACACGTCGCCCAGCGGGCGGGGCAGCCCACCCGCGGCCTGCTCGGGCGGCAGGCTGCCCGGATCGAGACCGGCTGCCTCCTGCCGTGTGGCACCGTCAGGCGCGGCGGCCCGTACCGCCCCGAAACAGGTGAGCCGGGGCCCGTCGGCGGCGATCAGCACGGCGGACGGGCAGAGCCCCGCGTGGGTCAGGTTCTGCCCGTGCATGACGGCGAGGTTCTCGGCCAGCGCGATGGCGAGCGCACTGACCGTCCGCTCGGGAAGCGGGCCGCCGTGGAGGGCGACGGCGATGGGCAGCGGCAGCGCGGGCACGTAGGGGCACGCGTGCCACGGCCGCTCGCCGGGTGGGGCGAGTTCGGCGGCCGGGAGGACCCAGGAGCCGAGGAGGTAGCGGGATGCGTCGGCTTCGGACATGAACCGCTGTGCGTCGACCGTTGCCAGGGGTGCGCTGAGCAGTACGGTGCGGTCGCCGTCGGCGCTGCGGGCGATGAAGCGGTGCTCAGGGACCGGCGTCTGCTTCGAGATGCCGGTGTCGAGCCGGGTGACGACCGTGTACGGGCCGAACTGCCGGGTACCTCGGGTACTCGGGCCGGGCCCTGACGCGTGCGTACTCACTCTTCGTCCCTCTGGCTCGACATCTCAGTCTTTGCAGCTCGGCACAACAGCAGGGTGGGCGCCTCCCGCGCGCGCCCACCCTGGAGTTGCTTTATGCGAGCCGTTTTCTACTGGAAGTAGCCGGCCGCCTTCTTGTCGCCTTCCATGTACGTACCGCCGGACTGGGCGACGACATGGCCGATGCCCTGCAGGGCCTGGTGGATGTCGTTCGCTTCCTTGTCCCAGCGCTGCAGCTTCTCGTGGAAGGTGCCCTGGGCCTGGCCCTCCCAGTACTGCTGGCTGCTCACGACCATGCGGCGCAGCTCCGCCAGGTCCTGCTCGAGCTGGCTCGCCTGGTTACCGATGTTGGTCGCCGCGTGGTCGAGCCCGTCATAAGTGACTGACAGCCCCTCAGCGTTGTTGGCCATGCCTGTTTACCTCGTCTCGCTGGTGTGTAGCTGGTGGGTGTGCCGGTCGCCCGGCCGTTGTCTGCGTCTCGCTCGACTCAGTAGGAGCTCAGGGCGGACGGCGGGATCGAGGAGGCGCCGTCCTGGACGTCGATCTTGTTGACGGCCGCGCGCACCTCGTCTTCCTTGCTGTCCTTGATGTTGCGCGTCGTGGTCATGGCCTCGATGACGTCGCCCAGGATGTTGCCGATGTTGCGCAGCGACTCGTTGATCTCCAGCTGCTTGCGGTCGAACGCGGCGCGGCCGATGCCCTGCCACTGCCCCTCGAGGCCGTCGATGACGCCCTGCAGCGCGTGCACGCGCTTCTGGATGTTCTCGTACTTCTCGACCATCTGCTTCTCCAGATGGACTACTGCGGCATCTTCGAGCTTCTGCTTTCCGCCGGCCATGATCGGCCCTGCCTTTCGTGTGTCCGTTGTTGATCTGATGGGGTCGGCTCACCGTTGGGGCTTGGTGCTCCCAGCGGTGAGCACGCGGTGCCTGCCCTGCCCGAACTGCACAGGGGCCTTGCGGCGGTTGACGGCTTGGGATGTCACCTGGCGCGTCGTGCCCGCGCGAGGGCCAGGGCAGCAGCGCCGATCACGACGACCGCGCCGACGGCACCCAACACGATCCAAGTGGTGTTGCTGTTGCTGCCACTCGACGCCGCGCTCGATCCTGCTGCCGAGGTTGCGCCGGTGGAACCCTTCTCCGGGGCTTGTGACGAGGCTGATGCAGACGGAGAAGAAGAGGCTTTGGGGGCCACGGGGGCCACGCTTGCCCACTCGTGCCCGTCCTGTTTCTGGAGCGGATCGACATCGGCGGGGCCGGCGTCGTAGTTCTTGTCCGCCAGGACCACGCGGGGACGGATGACCCCGTAACCGAGGTACTTGCTCGGTTTGTCCTTCGGCCAGGTGCGTCCGGCGGTGTCGAGGAGGGCCCGCTCGACCTGATACACGGTCCAGTCGGGGTGCGCGGACCAGATCAGAGCGGCAGCGGCTGAGGTGAGCGCGGTGGCCGGACTCGTACCCTGGCGGTCGTCGCAATAGCGGACGGTGCCGCCGTCGCAGTAGCCCGGATATCCCTCGCCGGGAGCTGCCAGGTCGGCATAGCCTCCACTCGAGGAAAAGCTCGACACCTTGAGGGACTTGCCGACAGACGCGACGCCGAGGACGTAGGGATACGAGGCGGGATAGTCGGCCTGTTTGTTCTTGCCGTAATTGCCGACACCCGCAATCAGCAGCTTGCCCTTCGAGAGCGCGTATTTGACCGCAGCCTCGTCCTCCGCGCCGCTCATCCCGATGAACGAGAAATTGATGATCTTTACATCAGTGTCGGCAGCGGCCCTCAGTGCCTGCGCCGGCTCCGGAGTCCTGGCCTCTTCCGTCGCCCCTTTGATGCCCTGGAGCTTGACGCGGTAGGGAACGATCTTCGCGCCTGGCGCCAACCCCTTCAGTCCCCCGCCTGCGCCGGTACCTGCGATCAGTTCGGCCATGCTCGTACCGTGGCCCGAGTAGTCGTCCGTCGCGTGGTAGGCCACCGCCTTGGGGACCTCGTCGGTCAGGACCTGCCCCTTGAGTGACGGTGTGTTCGCGTTCACCCCGGAGTCGATGACCGCGATCTTTACGCCCTTCCCCGTGCTCACCTTCCACATCTGTTCGGCTTGCATGGGGCCCAGGTACCACTGCTTGGACTGTTCGTCGGACGCGGCGGCACCTGGGGCCAAACCGACGGTCACGACGGTCAGGGCGCCGACAACCGCGCCCACCGCGCGCACTCGTCCTCCGCGGCGCGCCCTGCGGACCTCAGCCTGGTCGGCTCGTCGGCTGGTCCCTGACTTCATGGCGTTGACTGTCCTCGCTTGCGTTCAGTTGGTGACCGGCGGCACATCGCGCCGGGGCTTGTTCGGCAGGTGTGTCTCTTCGTCCTCGACCAGGTAGTCGGGACGCGGAGCCCCCTCCGTCTTCCGCTCGTCGCCGGACTTCCCCTTGTGGCCGGCGCCGCGCGTGAGGCCGGCCCCACCACGGGTCATGCCGTTGCGTTCCGCTCCTGCCTCGGAGTTGCGCGCGGCCGGCCTGCCCGTGACCGCCTCGCCCGACCCGGCGCCGGCACGGGAACCGGTGATACCCGAACCCGGCCGCGCCGAGGACTCGGGCGCGCCGAAGACACCGCGCTGTCCCAGCCGGCCGTTCGTGGGCCGGGAGTTGGCCTCTTCCTCGCCACCGATGACCGTGCCCCTGGGGATCCTCGACCCGTTCTTCGCCGACGGATTCGTGGTGGACGGCCGTCCCCCGACGACTCCGTTGGACCGGGCGGCGCCGGTGGCCGGCCCGCTGCCCGTGCGGGATGCGGCCGCGCCGCCGGGGCGCGGTGTGCCGCCCGTGACCGCCCGGCCCATCGGCGAGGACGACCTCGGTCCGGGGCCGGAGCCCTTGACGGCGGACTGGCCCGTCGAGGTGGCGCGGCCCACCTGGTCCATTGGTCCTCGCCCCGTGGCGCGCCCCGAGCCCGGGTTGGACAGACCGGAAGTACCTGCGCGCCCCTGCGCTGACGGCGGGGTACGGAAACCGCCGGCACCGCTCAGGCCCCGGCCGGACGTTGCATTGGGCAGCGGGAACCCGCCACCGCCGTCGAACACGTTGGGCTGGCTGCCACCTGTGGGCGGGGTGCCGGTGACCGGCGGAATGTGGCTGGGCCCGGGAGGGGTGGTCGTGGGGGGCGGCAACGTGCCGGTGGTGTCGATGTGCGTGCCCACCGGCAGGTCCGGGTGCCCGGCTCGGTCCGTGACGTGTTTTGCGGGTGCCGGCGTGTCACTCGCGTGTGGCGGCGTGTCGCTCGTGCCGCTCACATCCACATGACGCACCGGCTGCACCGTCGCATGATGCCCTCCGACCGCGCTCGAGCCCGCGCCTTGGTAACCGCGCGAAGCGGAGCCCTGCGGAGCCGGATCGGCGTAAATGGAGGGCCTGGGAACCCCCACGTTCGGAAGGCCGCCGAAGTCAGGCGCGTTCTTGTGCAAGTCCTGCAGAGACTGGTTCGACACCGCGTAATACGACGCCAACCGGTTCATCTGGTTGATCGCCTCTTGGCGGTGCTTCTCCACCTTTACGGCAGTGGCGTACCCGTCCTTGTCCGCCGCCTTCTCGGCCGCCGTCCAATGTTTGGGCTGCTTCCGGTCGGCAACCGCGTCACGGGGCGGCATGGCCTTACTCACGGACGCCAGTCCCTCGGCGGCGGCGGTGATCGAGTCGCCGGCTCCGCCCGCGAAGTCGGCCAGTCCCTGTGCGTGCTTGACGAGGTTTCCGCCCCACGTGCGGAAGTCGTGGCCGGCCTCGCCGACCCAGGGGACCGTGTCGAACTTGCCCTTGAGCGTTTCGGCAGCCGCCTTGATGGCGTCGCGCGCGTCCCAGAGAGCCCGACCGGAGGACTCCAGGTCCTCCGGGTCCGTCTGCTCGACCAGGTCGATCATCGCGTTGAGGGGATAGTCGTCGAACTCCGTGCGCTGGACCATGGCCTGCCCGTACGGAGTGGCCTTGGCCATAGAGCGAAGGATCTCGACGGGATTGAGAAAGAGGCCACCGGTGCTGGGTTGATCCCCAAGGCCCCGGGCAAGGTCGGTGAAGCTGTTCTCCGCGGAGACCCGATCCATGTCCGCCTTGTGCTTGTCGGTCATGCTCACAGCTCTCCCTTCTCCCCGCCGCCGGTGTTCTCGCCACCCTGTGAATTGAGGTGGTGAATCTCCGACTTGATCTCGTAGAACCGGCGACGCTGCTCTTCCTCGAGGTCGTCGAAGGTGCCCTTCGCCCCCTCGACGGCGATACCGATCGCCTCGATCTGCAGATGCAGGGTCCTGGAAAGGTCCGTGAGTGCCTGGTGGACCGCGTTGAACGTCCCGTACAGGGCGTCGGCCTCGTGGAAGGCCGCGGACCCGCTCCTGAGCGACGTGTGCCGGATCGACTGGTCCCCGACCCGCGCCGGATTGCCCGCCGACTTCTCAAGATCCCGCAGAACGCCGTCCACCGTCTTGACGAACTGCCTCAGGGCGTCACCGCTGACCTTGAGGTTCGGCTCCGACCCGCCCCCGCTCATGTTCCTCCCCGTTTCCCGGTACATCATCGGCCCCGACCGAGGCGAGACCGATCGACCGCTCGCCGTACGATCGCAAAGCGAGCCGCGGCGCACAGCACTTGACCACTCTAGTCAACGTGTTCAACGCGGCCAACCGGCATATGTGTTGACTCGGTTACGAGGCCGAACGACGCGCCGCGCTATGCCCGATTTACTGGCGTATGGCCGGGCGGAGTACAGGGCACCGGCCGTACCCACTTGAGGTCGGCCGACCCATCCTGACCGCGGCCGGCCCGAGCGTGCCGCACCGTTTCGATCTTTGCAGGACTTCCACACGAAACCGGCCGGTGACGATCGCCGGCGCACTTGGGCCCCGTGACGGTCACCGTGTCCTCCGTCACGAAAAGCCAGGCCGACTTCGGCGTCGAGGCCGACGGCAAGGCGTCGCCGGCCGCGAACCGGCCAACTCCCCTCGTAGGCCGGCCTCATGGGACTCTTCGACAGGCTGACCGGCACCCGGCATCCAACGGACGGCGTTGCACCGGTCCCCCGCGAGGAGCTGCGGGCGGCGCTGCTCGGCCTCAATCAGCCCGATGTTCCGTACGTCGTCCGGTACGGCGGCGGGGAGCGGTGCGACCTGTTGGCCGAGTGGCGCCTGCCGGAACCCGCCCGGCAGCACGTCTTCGCCGAGTCCCAGATCGGTCACGCCGTGCGGATCCGGATGCGGCCGGTCCAGCAGGACCGCGAAGTGCGCGCGCTCCGAGGAGCAGTGGGAGGTCAAGCGGGCCGGATCTCCGACGAGGCTTCAGATGACGTCCGAGCACACACGCGGGCCGAGCCGGACGGTCAGCCGCCCGTGGACGATCGGACGGGGAGAGAGCGGTCGGGTCGAGGCGACGCAGACCTTCCGGTTCGACGGCGCCGAGCTGCGCAACCGTCTGCGGGACGCCGTCCTCGAGTCGGGCTGGGGCTGGGGCTGGCGGGGAGTGGTCTTCGGCACGCTGTGACGCACCGGCTCGTCGCCCTTCGACCGGCTGCGCTGGCTGTGCTGCGCCGGATCGACGTGCAGAAGCCGATGCCGGCCGTGGTCACGAGGACGATGCGTGCGGCGACGAAGGCGGCGCCGGGCAGGTCGGCCGCCGAGGGGTTGACGTTCTCGCACCGGGCGCGCACCCGGCCCGCCTCCAGCCCATCACGCTTCGTCAGAGCGCTCACCCGCCCGCGCTCAGCCTCCCGCGCCGTCGTCGGGCGTCCCGGACCGCCACTGCCGTGCCGCTCAGGCCCGCCACCACGACCAGGCCGCCCACGACCACGTAGGTCGCCATGCGGCTGTCCCGTTCCTGCGCCGTCTCGCCGAAGTGCAGGGGCGTGACCGACGGGGCCTCGGCCCGGGACACACCGCCCTCGGGTTCGGGGGACTCGACGGGGTGCTCGGGATCCACGTCCGTCAGCGCCTTCACCGGGTCGACCACGCCCCAGCCCACGAGCCGGTCATGGCCCGGGATCGAGCGCTCCGCGGTCTGCTCGATCTGGGCGACGACCTCCTGGGCCGTCCACTTGGGGTACTTGGCCTTCAACAGGGCTGCCACGCCCGCCACATAGGGGGCCGAGAAGCTGGTGCCGTTGTCCGAGCAGTGGCCGCCGCCGGGAACGGTGGAGATCATGTCGACACCGGGTGCGGCGACGCCCACGGTGTCCTGCGACTGGGAGAACGGCGCCCGTTCGTTGTTCCGGTCGGACGCCGCCACGGCCAGGACGCCCGGGTACGACGCCGGGTAGGTCAACTTGACGTTGCCACCCAGGCCGTCGTTGCCGGCGGAGGCCACGACCACGACCCCCTGGCGCAGGGCGTAGTCGACGGCCGACTGCAGCATCGGCCCGCCTGTGACCGCGTTGGCCGTGTCCTGGGAGATGTTGATGACGTCCGCGCCCTTGGCGACCGCGTCGCGAATCGCCTGCGCCAGCGTGTTCGCCGTACCGTCGCCGTCGGCGTCGTTCTGCTTGATCGGGATGATCGTCGCTTCGGGGGCCAGGCCGACGAAGCCCGTTCCCTTCATCGGGCGGGCGGCGATGATGCCCGCCACGCGCGTGCCGTGGCCGACCGTGTCCGTGGTGCCCGACTTGTTGCCGCGGTCTATCGCCTCGCCCTGGGAGTTCTTGGGCGGCAGCAGGTTCTCGCCCTTCGAGGCGTCCACGGCCTTGGTGAGCTGCGGGTTCTTGACGTCGACGCCGGTGTCGATCACGGCCACCCGGACGCCCTTGCCCTTCGACAGCGCCCACAGCTCGTCCAGGTTGACGCGTTGCAGCGCCCACGGCCTGCCCGCGTAGTTCTTCGACGGGAACGTGCACTGGCCGTCGTCCGCCCGGGCCGGCGCGGCGGGGAGGGCGAGCACCGCGGTCGTCGCGGTGAGGACCACCGTGGCGGTCAGTGCGGCCGCTCTGACCGCGGCGCCCGAGGTCCTGGCCGCCGGCGTCCTTGCCTTCAGCATGATTCCGTTCTCCTCCCGCCCCGTCGCTACGAGCCCTGCGGCTGCCGCGCGGCCGCCTCCGACAGACGCGGGCCCGTCGGCAGGATCGTCGACCACTCCATGGGGATGGGCGTGGGGTTCACCTTCTCGTAGCCGAGTCGGGTCTGGGCGATCTTGGCTTCCTGCAGCTCCTCCTTGCGCTGCTCGGCGGAGGTGCCGATGCCCTCGTTGTTGCTGTCGCTGTCGCTGTTGGACTGCAGGGCGTAGCGCAGGCCCGTGTCGGTGACCAGGAAGACGCCGCCGACCGTGGTCTCCGTGCCCTGGAACTGCCGGTAGAGCTGGCCGGAGCCGGGTGTGACGTACCCGCTGGAGGAGCCCGTGGGCAGCTGGGCCGGGAAGTCCTGGCCCGCCCAGGTCGACAGGGTGGTCCGGCCCTGGGCGCCGACGGAGCGCAGGACGTTGCAGACCGTGTTGCGGCCGCCGGTGGCGCTGGAGCCCTCGTTCACCGCGTTCGGCTTGTACGCGGGCCAGTTCTTGCTGCCTTCGAACGTGGCGGCCTCGGCCACCGCCGCGGGGCTGACCTTCTGCGCCTCGCCGGCCTGGCCGACGATCACCAGCTTGCCGCTGTTGAGCAGCAGGGTGGCCGTGAACTCGGAGATGCGGGCCACCTTGCCCGGCAGGACGACGTAGTACCGCATGGTCCGGCCGTCGAGCGCCTTGAGCACCTCGCCGACCTTGTCGTACTGGCCCAGCAGGCTGCCGGCGCCGGCCTTCGCGCCGGGCGTGCCCTGGATCGTCGGGATGGAGATCGCGTCGCCCTTGTGCAGGGTGTCGAGCCAGTCCTGGGAGACGCGCTGCGGGGCGCTGCCCTGGGTGTCGAGGGCCTTGAGCAGTTCCTTGTCGTTCGGGTCGGCGATCCGGTACGCCGTGCCGTGCGCGTCGACGACGTACTGGGTCTTGCCGTCCGGGGCGACGACGTACATCAGGTCGCCGCCGGTGAGCTTGTCCGGCCCCTCCGTCCTGGGCCATTCCTTCTTCGCGAGGACGAAGGCCGCCTTCTGGATGGCCCGGCCGCCGGCACCCGGGCGTTCGCAGACCGCCCAGCGCTTGGCGGCCGAGGCCTCGTCCGGGGAGGGCAGACGGTCGGGGGCGTACGGGATGCCGATGGTGACGCCGTGCGGGGGCTTTCCGCTGTCCAGGGTCTTCTCGTCGACGGTGATGACGCTGTCGTTCTCGGGGCTCAGCAGGAGCTTGGCGGAGGCCATGTTGAGGACGGGGTGCAGCTGCGTCTGCCTGCCCGTCTTCAGCACGACGTACCGCGTGGTCGACTCGCTCGCGACGATGACGTGCTTCTCCGGGTCGTCCCAGCCCTTGGGCGCCGTGGGACGGAACATGCCGATGGCGCCGAAGACCGCGAGGATCACGACGCCGACGACGAGCCCGGGCACGAGTGCGCCCAGCGGCTTGGGGGCGCCCTCCTCCGAGCCGGTGCGCGAAGGCTGCAGGAATGCTGCGAGCGTGCGGCGCTTCGCGAAGGTGTAGGCGTTGAGTTCGTCCCGCCGTGATGCCATCTGTGTCCGCTCTCTCCCCGTTGCGGAGCCGTGGGGGACCTGTGAAGATCCGTCCCCCGCCCTCGTTGCGTCTGGTGACTCGACTGTCAGACCCGCCCCCTACTATGCCTGTTGCGTGGACGTGCTGGTGGCACGGGTAGGGTGCTCAGGGCTTGAAGGGACCGGACCTCAAAGGGTTTCCGGGTGAGTTCGGGGGTTTTGGAGTGATGGCTTCCGCAACGCGGACCCGGTCGCGATCGCAATCGGGACCACGATCTGGTCGGGCACGCCGGTCGAGCGCCCGCGGCTCCACTTCCTCCGGGCCCGCCGCCCAGCAGGCGCCGACGACCTACCACGGCGCTTTCGCTCCGCACCTGGAGTCCCGCTCGGGGCGCGGCGGTTCGTTCGCGCTGCAGCGGCTGGTGCTGCTGGAGATCGCGGCCGCGTTCGCGTTGTGCGGGTGGCTGGTGGGGACGATGGCGCTGATCGCGGCCGTGCCGGTGGCCGCGTTGTTCGTGGTGCTCGCCGTCGTACGACGGCGCGGGCGCTCCCTGCCGGAATGGCTCAGCACCCTGCTGGCGCTGCGGGCCCGACAGCGGCGTGCCGCGAACACCCCGGTGCCGCCGGGCACGGACTCGGGTCTCGCGCCCGCCGTGGAGTGCGACCCGGCCCTGCGCACGTACAGCTACAGCCGCGGCGACGACCGCGACCAGCGGCCGATCGGCATGGTGGGTGACGGCGGTTTCCTGACCGCGGTGCTCCAGGTGGAGTCGGACGCCGACGCGCTGCGCGCGGAGCGCAGTCGCAGACCGCTGCCGCTGGCGCTGGTCCGCGACGGCCTCGAAGTCGACGGTATCCGGCTGGAGTCGGCGCAGATCGTGGTGCACACCCAGCCCGCGCCGGCGCTGCACCTGCCCCAGCAGTCGGTCGTGGTCAGCAACTACGCGCCGCTGCAGGCCCAGACGGGCTCCCCCGCGGTGCGCATCACGTGGATCGCGCTGAAGCTCGACCCCGAGCTGTGCCCGGAGGCGGTGACCGCCCGTGGGGGCGGCCTGCCGGGCGCGCAGAAGTGCCTGACCCGCGCGGCCGAGCATCTGTCGAGCCGGCTGACCGGCGCCGGGTTCCGGGCGAGCGTGCTCACCGAGGAGGAGCTGACGGCCGCGATCGCCACCTCCGCGTGCGCCAACCCGATGGTGACGGCCCAGGCCGGGCGGGGTGAGGCGCCGCAACGCCGCACCGAGGAGTCCAGCCGCAGCTGGCGCTGCGACAACCGCCGGCACACCACTTACTGGGTTCGCCGCTGGCCCCAACTGGGCGGCTCGGGCGGCTCGTTGGCCCAGTTGGTGGCACAGCTGACCGAGGTGCCCGCGCTGGCGACGACCTTCAGCCTGACGCTGGCCAAGGGCACTCAGCAGGATGTGGCCATCACCGGTCATCTGCGCATCACCGGCCGCAGCAACCAGGAGCTGACCGACGCACGGCGCGATCTGGAGCAGGCGGCGCGGCAGGCGCGGACCGGGCTCGCGCGCCTGGACCGTGAACAACTCCCCGGCGTTCTGGCCACCCTTCCGCTTGGAGGTGCCCGCTGATGGCCGTGTCGACCTCACCCGCCTCGTCCGGTGCGACCGCCGCGTCCGGCTCGACCGTGTCGGCGGCGGGCCTCAAGGGGCGGCTGCGCACCGGCTTCGGCCTGCTCGGTCCCCGGCATCCCCGGCACACACTGCCCGTGGAGCAGGCCGACGCGCTGTCCCTGCCCCTGGGCGACGACGGCGTGGTGGTCGGCGACAACGCCGAGGGCCAGCCCGCCGTGCTCGGGGTGAACCGCCCGACGCCGTACGACATCGTGCTCATCGGCGGCCTGTGGACCGCTCAGGTCATCGCCCTGCGCGCGGCGGCGACGGGCGCGCGGGTGGCCGTGGAGACGGGCCGGCCGCAGGCATGGATGCCGATGGTGCACGCCATGGGTGGCGGTCAGAACGGCCTCGCGGTGTACGACGTCGGCCGCGTGCCCCCGCAGGGTGCCTCGGCCGGTACGCCCGTGCTGGTGGTGCGGGACTGCGGCATGCGGCCGCCGCGCGGACGCGTGGTGTCGGCGCCGTGGCAGTCCGTGCTGACGTTGCTGCCGTATCTGAGCCCGGTCGCGCCGCGGTTGATGCGTCAGGCGCGTCTGGTGGGCGTGCAGCGGGTGTCGCCGGACGAGGCGGCGGAGATCGGTCGGGTGATGGGGCTGCCGCGTCCCGAACTGGAGACACTGCCCACGCTTCCGGACGGTGTGACGCTGTGGTGCACGGAGCGGGACCGGCAGTATGTGGTGACGCGCGCGACGGACGCCGAGACCGGACTGCTGGGCGTGGCACGCCGCATGGACTGACCCACGTCCAACTCGGCTGGTTTTCCCGCCCCCTGGTGGGTTCTCGCCCGAAATCGCCCACTGTCCACGGCTGATTCCGACGCGTCTTCGTCACGTTTTGGTGTACGTACGTGTGCGGCGCCACGGTCTCGGGCCCGGTGTGACGCGTCGGACGGGCATGAAGGGGCGGCCGGGCCTGACAGCCGCGTCGCTTTGGTGATTAGGCTGGGGTCGGGCACGTCGCGAGTCCCCGCGAGCGGGTGGTGCGCGCTCCGCGACGCAGGGGTCCGGTGACCCAAGGGGGAAGCCCGGCGAATCGTACGACAGGAACGGTCGCCCCCAAGCACGGCATGAGGGTGTTCGACCACCAGGAGGAACTGTGAACAGCGATCGGGACGGGATCCGCGGGGGCTGGGACACACCCGACGACGACCAGACCGACGCGGAGTCCGCCATCGAGATGACGGGCGAGTTCACCATCGACTACGCCCCGCCCGCCTGGTACACGCAGAACGCGTCGGGCGCGTCCGGTGCGTCTTCGTCGGCCCCGGCGCCCCCTCCGCCCCCGCCGCACGGCGCGCCCTATGTCGCGCCCGCGCCGCCCGTACCGCCTGGGCCGCCCGTCGGGAATCCCGTCCCGATGCCGCGGTTGCCGGAGGGCTTCGAGCCGCAGGCGGCACAGTACGCCCAGCAGCCGCAGCCCGCCCCGCCCGTAGAGCCGCAGCCCGCCCCGCCGGTACAGCCGCAGCCCGCCCAGCCGGAGGCCCCGGCCGCCGCGGTCGAGCCGGAGACGAGCAACGGGGACCTGGAGAGCGGGGCCACCATGCGGTTCTCCGCCGTGGCCCTCAAGCGCGAGATGGCCGAGATCGCCGAGCGAGCGGCGGCAGACGCTCAGCAGGTCGGGTCCGGTGACGAGGGCTCCCCGGAGGCCGCCGGTACGGCTTCGGGCACGGCTGCGGCCGGCGCGGAGGCCGCGGTCTCCGCAGGCGCCGAGGGCGCTCCGTCCGAGGAGGCCGCGCCGGAAGGCGCCGCCGACGGTGCCGAGGGCGCCGAGGGCGCCGAGGAGCAGCCGGGCGAGAAGCCCGGGGGCGAGGTCGCCGAGAACGCCACCGAGGGGGATGCGGCCGACGACCGGCTCGCTGAGGCCTCTGGGGCCGGCGGAGACGAGGACCAGGGCAAGGGCAGGGCCCAGGCCGACGCCCAGGCCGTGGACGCGGCCGCCACCCGGGAGGGTTCCGCCGACCACGCCGCTACAGGTGTCACCGAGTCCACCGACACCGGGCCGCAGGTCACCGCGGCCGCGAACCCCGCCGCCCAGGACGGCGCCACCCAGGCAGCCACCCCCCAGCACGGCACGTCTCAGCCGGGCACGCCCCAGCACGGCGTCCAGTCCGACGGCAGCCAGCAGAGCGTCGCGCCTCAGACCGCCGCGCCCCAGGCCGCCGTTCCGCCCGCTCCCGCCCAGGACGCCCAGCCGGGCTGGACGCCTCCGCCCGCGCCGCAGAGCGGGGTGGTGCCCCCGCTGCCGCCTTCCTACCAGCCGGCGGCGCCCGCTCCGGCGGCCCAGTGGCCCGGGCAGCCGCCCGCACCACCGCACCCCGGCCCGATGCCGGGTCAGCCGCAGCCGGCCGCCGCGCAGGGGCCCGGTGGCATGCCCGGACAGCAGCCGCCGTTCCAGCCGCAGGCCCCGCAGCCCGCGCCCGCCGCCTGGAACCGGGGGAACCAGGCCAACCAGCCGGGCGTCCCCGCCACACCGCACCCCGGCGGGCCGCACCCGGCCGGACAGGCGGCGGGACCGGGACCGCAGCCGAACCCGGCGGGACCGGGCGTGCCCGGCGGTTACGGATTCCCGCCGCCATCGCCACAGCAGGCGAACGCCAACGCTCCCACGCCACCCACCGGTTACGGCTTCCCCCCGCCGGGCACCCCCGACGCCCCGCCCCAGCCGAGCGGTTACGGCTTCCCGCAGCCGCCCGCGCAGCAGCCGAACCCCAACTCCCCCATGCCACCCGCCGGTTACGGCTTTCCCCCGCCCGGCTCCCCCCACGCCCAGCCCCAGCCCGGCGGTTACGGATTCCCGCCGCCGCCGCAGAGCCCGCAGGGTGCGCCGGCGGCCGAAGGTGCGCAGGGCCCGCAGGCCCCGGTGGATCCGCGTTCCGGTGCCGCCTGGCCGCAGCCCATCCAGCACGACCAGCGACAGCCGACCAACCCCGGTGCGGCGCCGCTCGGTTACACCGCCGCCGTGGAGCTGTCCGCGGACCGGCTGCTCAACAACAAGAAGCAGAAGGCGAAGAGCGGGCGGCCCACCGCCGCCTCGAGTCGCTTCAAGATCGGCGGCAAGAGGGAGGAGGCGGAGCGGCAGCGCAAGCTGGACCTGATCCGCACGCCGGTGCTGTCCTGCTACCGGATCGCGGTGATCAGCCTCAAGGGCGGCGTCGGCAAGACGACCACGACCACCGCGCTCGGCTCCACCCTCGCCACCGAGCGGCAGGACAAGATCCTCGCGATCGATGCCAACCCCGACGCAGGCACGCTCGGCCGACGGGTGCGCCGCGAGACCGGGGCGACCATCCGCGACCTCGTCCAGGCGATCCCGTACCTGAACTCCTACATGGACATCCGGCGGTTCACCTCGCAGGCGCCGTCCGGTCTGGAGATCATCGCCAACGACGTCGACCCGGCCGTCTCGACCACGTTCAACGACGAGGACTACCGCCGGGCGATCGACGTGCTCGGCCGGCAGTACCCGGTCATCCTGACCGACTCCGGCACGGGCCTGCTGTACAGCGCCATGCGCGGTGTGCTGGACCTCGCCGACCAGCTGATCATCATCTCCACGCCGTCCGTGGACGGCGCGAGCAGCGCCAGTACGACGCTGGACTGGCTGTCCGCGCACGGGTACGCCGACCTGGTCTCCCGGTCGCTCACCGTGATCTCCGGCGTCCGCGAGACCGGCAAGATGATCAAGGTCGAGGACATCGTGGCGCACTTCCAGACGCGGACCCGCGGGGTCGTGGTCGTGCCCTTCGACGAGCATCTGGCCGCCGGTGCCGAGGTCGACCTGGACATGATGCGGCCGAAGACGCGCGAGGCGTACTTCAACCTCGCCGCGCTGATCGCCGAGGACTTCGTGCGCCACCAGCAGTCGCACGGGCTGTGGACCAGCGACGGCAACCCGCCTCCGGTGGCGGCCCCGCCGATGCCCGGTCAGCCCATGCCCGGCCAGCCCATGCCCGGCCAGCCCTACCCGCCGCACGTCCCGAACCAGCCCTACCCGCCCCAGCAGCACCAGCCGTATCCACAGGCCCCCGGCCGGCCCCCGGCGCATGGGGCACAGCAGCCGCAGCCGCAGCCGCAGCCACAGCAGCCCGGTCCGCCGTACGGCTACCCGCAGCCCCCGCAGGGGCAGCAGCCGCCGCAGGCCCCGCCGCCGCAGCAGTAACCGGGAGGGCGGCCGGTGCTCACCGCACCGGCCGCCCTCTCGCGTCTAGCACCGCCGCAGGCCTACTCCTCCGCCGCAACGATCTCCCGGCACCGCTTCACATCCGCGGCCATCTGCTCCAGCAGGGCCTCCAGCGAGTCGAACTTCGCCTGGCCACGCACGTATGCGAGGAAGTCGACGGCGACGTGCAGGCCGTACAGGTCGAGGCCGACGCGGTCGATGGCGTACGCCTCCACCGTGCGCTCCGTGCCGTCGAACTGCGGGTTCGTGCCGACCGAGACAGCGGCCGGCATGGCCTCGCCGTCGACGTGCAGAAAACCGGCGTACACGCCGTCGGCGGGGATGGCGGTGTGCGGGAGCGTCTCGACGTTGGCCGTCGGGAAGCCCAGTTCGCGGCCGCGCTGGGCGCCGCGGACGACCACGCCCTCCACCCGGTGCGGTCGGCCCAGGATCTCCCGGGCCCCCTCCACGTCGCCCTCGGCGACCAGGCGGCGGGTCAGGGTCGAGGAGAACGGCTGTCCGCCGCCCGCCTCGCCGGTGACGTACAGGTCGACGACCTCGACCTCGAAGTCGTAGACCTTGCCCTGTTCGACGAGGAACTCGACGTTGCCGGCGGCCTTGTGGCCGAAGCGGAAGTTCGGGCCCTCCACGACCGCCTTCGCGTGCAGCTTGTCCACCAGGACCTTCACCACGAAATCGGCGGGCGAGAGCTTCGAGAACTCGGTGGTGAAGGGGAGGATCAGTACCGCGTCCACGCCCAGGTCCGCCATCAGCTCGGCGCGCCGGTGGTGCGGGGCGAGCAGCGGCGGATGGCTGCCCGGGCGCACGACCTCGCTGGGGTGCGGGTCGAAGGTGACCACGACGGCCGGGACGCCGAGCTCGCGGGCGCGGTCGACGGCATGGCTGATGATCAGCTGGTGGCCGCGGTGGACTCCGTCGTAGGAACCGATGGTGACGACGCTGCGCCCCCAGTCCTGGGGGATGTCCTCCAAGCCACGCCAGCGCTGCACTGTGACCGCTCCTCGAACCCGTGTCCATATCGACGCTTAAGACTTGCGCAGGTCTAAGGGTGCCATGCCGGGTGCTCCGGACCCTCATCGGTATCGGGGCTGTGACCGGGCGCACGTTTGCGGCGACCCCCTGTCACCGCTCACGCCGGTACGCGGACGCCCGCGAGGTTCTCCAGCATGCGGCGGGTGCTGGGGCCCACCACGGCGGCCCAGTCCTCCGGGGTGGCGGCCAGCCAGCGGGCCATCCGGGCCGCGAAGCCGGGCACGTGCCGGCCCAGGTCGACCAGGGCGCGGTCGAAGCGGGTGGCGCCCTCGGGAGTGCGCACGAGGAGCAGGCCGGTGCGGTGGACGAGCCCGCGGGCCTCCTCCTCCCGGCCGTCGCCGTGCTCCGCCACCGCGTGCAGGACGGCGTCCAGCACGGACGGTTCCCGTTCCCGGGCCAGCAGCAGTTCCAGGAGCTCGCGGCGCAGCGGTCGGGAGGCGGAGGTGCCGGCGGCGGCCAGGACGGCCGCGAGGGCCGCGCGCAGCTGTTCGGGGGCGTCCTCCAGCAGGCCGGTGACCAGGGGCAGCAGGACGGGCCGGGTGGTGGGGCCCTGGGCGAGGCGGCGGTCGACGTGGGCGGCGATGTGCCCGGCGGTGTGCGGGCGCAGCCGTACCGCCTCCTGGAGCAGGGGCGCGACGCGGCGGGCGAGGGCCGGAGTGGGGACGTCGGCGAGGGTGCGCAGCGCCTCTTCGGTGTCCGGGCCGCTCAGCCGGGCGCGGAACGCCTCCATGACCGGTTCGGGGTGGGTGGTCAGGGCGGGGGCCAGGGCGCTCGGCGGACACTGCGGGTCGCCCTCGGCGAAGTACCGCAGGGCGGCCGCGAGGTGCCGGGCGCGGGTGTGCGGGTCGCGGACCAGCAGGGCGAGTGCGCCGCCGTGCAGGGTGCAGTCGGCGGGGCGGGCCAGCAGGGCGAGGGCGGCGTAGCGCAGCAGCTCGCGGTCGGCCTCCGAGCGGACGTGGGGGGCCGCGCGCAGCCCGTAGGTCACGGCCGCGGCACGGCGGGCGGGGCGTTCGTCGTGCGCCCAGCGGTCGACGGCCCGGCACAGGGCCGACGGCTCGTCCTCGGCGAGCGTGGCGAGCAGTTCGGCGGCGCGCCGGTGCGCGCTCGCCACCAGGATCTCGGTGAGATCGTCCAGCGCGCCGTGCCGGTGGGTGTGCAGCAGCGCCTGTGCGGCGGTCGCGACGGTGGCGTGCGGGGTCGCGGGCAGCGGCCGCTCGTCGTCGAACCAGCACGTCAGCAGAGGCTGTACGACGGTGGGCGCGGCGGCGAGCAGCCGGGCGACCGCGTCGAGGTGACGTTCGCCCGCCTCCGGGGGCGCCTGGTCGGCCAGTACGAGCCGGCGCAGCAGGTCGAACCGCTCGGCGTCGCGGAGCGGGAGCTCGGTCCAGAAGCCCGGACCGAACTCGGCCGGCACGGGCCGCTGTGCGCGCCGCCAGCCGACGATCCGGTCCGCGAGCAGCCGCAGCACCTCGGTGTACGGCGTCGCGTCGGGGACCTGGAGCAGGGTGCGGGCGAGCAGCCGGGCGGCCCACCAGGAGCTGGGGTCACGGTCCAGGGCGTCCGTCAAGTCCCGCAGCCGACCGGCCAGTTGCTGGGTGCCGTACTGCCGGGCGAGGAGCAGCAGGGCCTGCACGACGGGGCCGACGCGATGGTGCGGCACGGGCACGGGGGCACTGTCCCGCCCGGCACGGGGCCGGTGGACGAGGGCCTGCAGGGCCTCGTCGAGGTCGAGGTGCGTGCCCTGGATCCAGTCGGCCAGTTCCTCGTGCGCGAACCGGTAGCCGCGACCCGCCGGGACGAGGAGGCCCTCGGTCAGCACGGCGGACGCCCAGCCGGAGCCGCCACCGAGCCGGGCCGGGGCGGGGCCCCAGGGAAACACCGCCTCGAAGGAGGCGCGGTCCAGCTCGCCCTGGCCGGGGCCGAGGCTGCGCCGGGCGGCCTCGTGCACCTGCCCGGCCACCCGGGCGGCGAGCCGGCGTACGGCCGTGCCGCGCAGACCGCTCTCGGCTGCGAGCCGCACCGCGATCCGCAGGCACATCAGATCGAGATGGGCGGCGAACACCTCGTGCCGGTCCACCGGCCCCGTGATCGGCGTCTCCGGGACGGCGGCCCGGACCTCGGACAGCAGCCGGAGGACGAGGGGATGCCGGGCGTCGCGGTCGGAGAGGACGCCGTCCGGGATCCCGTGACGGATGCGTGCCGGCCGGGCTTCGTCCTCCGTCAGGTCCGGGAGGCGGAGGCAGGGCGGGAGGGCGGTGGCCGGAGCAGTGGGGCCGGGGGACGCCGGCGGGGCCGCGGGCGCCGTGAAACCGGCCGACGCTGAGGAGCCCCCTGGAGACACCGGGTCGGCCGGATCCGTGGGAGGCGCGGGTGCTGTCCGGGACGAGGGAGGCGCGGATGCTGTCCGGGACGCGGGAGGCACGGGGGCGGGGGCGGTCGCCGGGGTGTGGAGCAGGTCTGCGGGGAATTCCGTCCCCGCGCGTTCCCAGTACTCCTCCCCGCAGGCCACCACCAGGCGTGCTCCGGTCTCGCGGAGCCAGACGGCCGTGCCTCTGGTCCACTCGGGCAGGCGGTGGGCGAGGACGGGGGGCATCTCCTCGGGGCCGTCGAGGAGGACGAGCAGCGGGCGGCCGGACCGGGCCGCGAGGCGGGCCAGCTGGTCGGGGCCGGGGTCCCCGAGGGATTCGGGGTGGACGGAGTGGTCCGCTGCGACGATCCGGACGGCCCGCTCCAGGGTGCGGCGGGCCGCGTCGGCCACGGATTGGTCGGCGTCCTCCAGGTCGGCGCCGCGCAGCCACAGCGTCGGGGCCGGCCGCTCGCCCCGGGCCCGGCGGGCGGCAAGCGCCGCGAGTTCCGTCGTACGGCCGCTGCCCGGGGCGCCGACGAGACCGAGCACGGCCCGGCCGCCGTCCGTGAACGCGGCCAACTCCCGGGCGACACCGGCACGTTCCACCGGCTCCACGGTGCCGGCGAGGAAGCCCTGCGGGCCGTCCTGGCCGACCGAGGTGGCGGTCAGCTGCAGGATGCCGGCCAGGTTGAGGTCGGCCCCGTAGGCGGGCACGGTGGCCGCGTTGCGGGCGAGCAGCTCGGCGAGGGGGCCCGCGGCGGGCCGCAACGGCACCGCGAAGCCCGTGTCGCGCTGCGCGGAGTGCAGGGCGGTGCCCAGGAGACCGAGGACGGCACCGGTCTCCGCGTCGAGCACCGGTCCCCCGGCCGCGCCGCCGCCCAGCCGGAGCGCGTCCCGTCCCGCCGTGCCGACGGCCAGCTCCAGGGCGTCCTGGAGGAGATGGAAGCGGTCGGTGGCGGTGTACGTGACCTCGGTGGCCGCCAGCACCCGTGCCTCTCGCCAGCAGCCCGCGGGGATCCGCACGTACGTGCCGGCGTCGATCCGCTCCCGCACGGTCAGCGGCAGCGGCTCCAGACCCAGACCCTCGGTGCGGACCAGGGCGAGATCGAGGTCGGGCAGCGGGGTGACGGCGTCCGCGGCGACCAGACAGGTACGGTCGCCGCCCGCGGACTGCAGCACGAGCCGGGGCAGGCCGTCGACGGTCTCGTGGCTGGTGAGCAGGGTGCCCTCGTGATCGGCGAGGAAGCCGACGCCTCGCGGGCGACCGGCGAGGTCGCGGATCTGGACGAGCGAGGGGCCGGGGCGAGAGCCGTCCGGGCCCGCCGTGGCAGGGCCCCCGATGCCGGTGGTACCGGTGTGGCTCGCGTGGCCTGTGGTGTATCCGGCACCTGCGGCACCGGTGGTGTAGCCGGTGGGCCCCGGGGTGCCCCCGCCGTCCATGCGGCTCGTGCCGTCCCCGCGGTCCTGATGTGACCGGGGGAAGCCGTTCGCAGTCTCCCGCCTACCGTCCGCCGCCACCCGGCGACCGCTTCCGGTGCGCGGGCCCCGTCCCGCCATGGCCGTACCTCCCCGCCCGTCCCCGTGTGCCCTGGATCCGACGGTAGGCGCGCGATGATCGGCGGGACAGATCGTGTGGCGAACGCGCCCCCTTCCGCTCCCCTGGTTCACTCCGAGCGCCTGCCCGGACGGGTGAATAGGCGGGAGCCGCTGGATAACCCTAGAGGTGGGGGAACCGAGGGGGGACCGTGGAGCGGCGGCAGGGCTCACCCCGTGGCCGGCCGCCGCTCCACGGGCACCACCCATGGCAGGTCTCTCAGCCGAAGACGGCCAGGCTCTTGGCCTTGCCCTTGTGGTGTTCGACGAGCGCGAGGAAACGGCCCTCGGGGTCGAACACGGCGACGGGACCGTCGCCCGCGTACTCGTCGGGCATCTCCAGCCGGACGCCGTTCAGCAGCAGCCGGGCGCGCCGGGAGTCCACCTGCCAGCGGGGGAACGCGGCTCCGGCGGCCTCCGCGATCGGCATCACGGTCAGCTCCTGCTGGAGCTGGTCCAGCGTCCGCGCCGTATCGATCCGGTACGGGCCGACGCGCGTCCGGCGCAGCGCGGTGAGGTGGCCGCCGACACCGAGGTCGGCGCCCAGGTCGCGGGCGAGGGCGCGGATGTAGGTGCCGGAGGAGCAGACGACGGAGACGACCAGGTCGAGGACCGGGGTGCCGTCCTCGGCGACGGCGTCCCGGACGTCGTACACCGCGAAGGAGGCAACGGACACCGGCCGGGCGGGGATCTCGAAGTCCTCGCCCTCGCGGGCCCGCTTGTACGACCGTACGCCGTCGATCTTGATGGCGCTGACCTTGGACGGCACCTGCATGATGTCGCCGGTGAGCTTGGCGATCCCGGCGTCGATGGCGTCCCGGGTCACCTTGGACGCGTCGGTGGACGAGGTGATCTCGCCCTCGGCGTCGTCGGTGATCGTGTTCTGCCCCAGGCGGACGGTGCCCAGGTACTCCTTCTCGGTGAGGGCGAGGTGCCCGAGGAGCTTGGTGGCGCGCTCGACACCGAGGACGAGGACGCCGGTCGCCATCGGGTCGAGGGTGCCTGCGTGGCCGACGCGTCGGGTCCTGGCGATCCCGCGCATCTTGGCGACCACGTCGTGCGAAGTGAAGCCCGACGGCTTGTCGACGATGACGAGGCCGTCGGGCGTGGTGTGCTTCTGGGTCATTCCGCGGCGTCGCCGTCCGTCTCGATCGCGTCGTCGTCCGCCGGCTTGCGGTACGGGTCCGCGCCGCCCGCGTAGCTGGCGCCCGCCGAGGCCTCGCGGACCGCGGCGTCGGACTGCCGGGCCTTGTCGAGAAGGTCCTCGATGGTCCGGGCGGTGTCCGGCAGGGCGTCCGCGACGAAGGTCAGCGTCGGCGTGAACTTCACACCGGCCGCGCGGCCCACCTCGGAGCGCAGGATGCCCTTGGCGCTCTCCAGGCCCGCAGCGGCGGCCTTCCGCTCCTCGTCGTCGCCGTAGACCGTGTAGAAGACGGTCGCCTCCCGCAGGTCACCCGTGACCCGGGTGTCCGTGATGGTGACGTGCGAGCCGAGCCGCGGGTCCTTGATCCCGCGCTGCAGCTTCTGGGCCACCACCTCCCGGATGAGGTCCGCCAGCCTTTTCGCCCGCGCGTTGTCGGCCACTGGTCCGTCTCCCGTTCTTTCTTCTGCTTGCGTTGGTGTTGGGTCTGGTCGTCAGTCGTCTTCGCCGTGGAAGCGCCGCCGTACGGACAGCAGCTCCACCTCTGGGCGGGCGGCGACCAGCCGTTCGCACCGGTCCAGTACGTCAGTGAGGTGCGCCGCGTCGCCGGAGACCATGGCGAGGCCGATGACCGCTCGCCGGTGGAGGTCCATGTGGTCCACCTCGGCCGCGCTCACCGCGTACTTCCGCTGGAGTTCGGCGACGATCGGGCGGACGACGGAGCGCTTCTCCTTCAGCGAGTGGACGTCGCCGAGGAGGAGGTCGAAGGACAGAGTCCCCACGTACATGTTTTCAGCCGGATTCACCCGCCGGTACGGGATCGATGGCCCCGTGTCGGTATGGCCGGGGACACCAAGAACGGTACCGCGTACCTGCCGTTGGCTCGACAGAGTTTCCCCGGCGCCGTCGGCCCCGGGAACGGCGCGCTGGCCGACGGGACCGCAGTCCCGTCGGCCAGCAGCAAACCGTGGGCCTTACACCCGCGGCTTCTCCCGCATCTCGTACGTCGCGATGACGTCGTCGACCTTGATGTCGTTGAAGTTTCCGAGGTTGATACCACCCTCGTAGCCTTCGCGGATCTCGGTGACGTCGTCCTTGAAGCGACGCAGACCCTCGATGTTGAGGTTCTCGGCGATGACCTTGCCGTCGCGGACGAGGCGCGCCTTGGTGTTGCGCTTGACCTCGCCGGAGCGGATGAGGACACCGGCGATGTTGCCCAGCTTGGACGACTTGAAGACCTCGCGGATCTCCGCCGTACCGAGCTCGACCTCCTCGTACTCCGGCTTGAGCATGCCCTTGAGGGCCGCCTCGATCTCCTCGATCGCCTGGTAGATGACCGAGTAGTACCGGACGTCCACGCCCTCGCGCTCGGCCATCTGCGCCGCGCGGCCGGCCGCGCGGACGTTGAAGCCGATCACGATGGCGTCGGAGCCCATCGCCAGGTCGATGTCGGACTCCGTGACCGCACCGACGCCGCGGTGCAGGACGCGGATGTCGACCTCTTCGCCGACGTCCAGCTGGAGCAGGGAGGACTCGAGAGCCTCGACGGAACCGGAAGCGTCACCCTTGATGATCAGGTTCAGCTGCTGGACCTCGCCGGCCTTGAGCACCTTGTCCAGGTCCTCCAGCGACACGCGGCGCGTGCGCTTCGCGAAGGCCGCGTTGCGCTCACGGGCGGCGCGCTTCTCCGCGATCTGGCGGGCGGTGCGGTCCTCGTCCACGACGAGGAAGTTGTCGCCCGCACCCGGGACGTTGGTCAGGCCCAGGACCTGGACCGGCGTCGACGGGCCGGCCTCGGCGACGTTGTTGCCGTTGTCGTCGAGCATGGCGCGAACGCGGCCGTAGGCGTCGCCCACCACCATCGTGTCGCCGACCCGCAGGGTGCCTCGCTGGACGAGGACCGTCGCCACGGCACCACGGCCGCGGTCGAGACGGGACTCGATCGAGATGCCCTGCGCGTCCTGGTTCGGGTTGGCCCGCAGGTCGAGCGAGGCGTCGGCCGTGAGGACCACGGCCTCCAGCAGCGAGTCGATGTGCAGACCCTGCTTGGCGGAGATGTCGACGAACATCGTGTCGCCGCCGTACTCCTCGGCCACCAGGCCGTACTCGGTCAGCTGACCGCGCACCTTGGTCGGGTCGGCACCCTCGACGTCGATCTTGTTGACCGCGACCACGATCGGCACGTCGGCCGCCTTGGCGTGGTTCAGCGCCTCGACCGTCTGCGGCATGACACCGTCGTTGGCCGCCACCACGAGGATCGCGATGTCGGTCGACTTCGCACCACGGGCACGCATGGCGGTGAACGCCTCGTGACCCGGGGTGTCGATGAAGGTGATCTTGCGCTCTTCGTCGTTGACCTCGGTCGCGACCTGGTAGGCACCGATGTGCTGGGTGATGCCACCGGCCTCGCCCGCGATGACGTTCGTCTTGCGGATCGCGTCGAGCAGTCGGGTCTTACCGTGGTCGACGTGACCCATGACGGTCACCACCGGCGGACGGACGACCAGGTCCTCGTCGGAGCCCTCGTCCTCGCCGAACTCGATGTCGAAGGACTCGAGCAGCTCGCGGTCCTCCTCCTCCGGGCTGACGATCTGAACCGAGTAGTTCATCTCGTCGGCGAGGAGCTGCAGCGTCTCGTCGGAGACGGACTGCGTCGCGGTGACCATCTCGCCGAGGTTCATCATGACCGCGACGAGGGACGCCGGGTTGGCGTTGATCTTCTCCGCGAAGTCGGTGAGCGACGCGCCGCGGGAGAGACGGATGGTCTCGCCGTTGCCGCGCGGCAGCATCACGCCGCCGACGCTCGGGGCCTGCATGGCCTCGTACTCCTGGCGACGCTGCCGCTTCGACTTGCGGCCACGACGCGCGGGACCACCGGGACGACCGAAGGCGCCCTGCGTGCCACCGCGGCCACCGGGACCGCCGGGACGGCCACCGAAGCCGGGACGGCCACCGCCGCCACCACCGGGACCGCCGCCGAAGCCGCCGCCGGCGCCACCGGGACGACCGGCGAAGCCGCCGCCACCCGGACGGGCACCGCCGCCACCACCGGGACGGCCGGCGAAGCCGCCGCCGCCACCGGGACGACCGCCGCCGCCGCCGGGACGACCGGCACCGGCCGGACCACGACCTCCGCCGGGGCCCGGACGCGGGCCGGCAGCGGGACGCTGCGGCATCATGCCGGGGTTCGGACGCGGACCGGCCGGGCCGGGACGCGGACCGCCCTGCGGGCGGGGCATGCCGGACGGGGACGGCCGGGAACCGCCGGGAGCCTGCGGACGCGGACCGCCGCCCTGGGCGCCGGGCGCCTGCGGACGGGGGCCGGCGCCGGGGGCACCGGGGCCACCCGGACGCGCACCCTGCGGACGGGGCGCCTGCGGACGGGCCATGCCGGTGGAGCCACCGGAGGTGAAGGGGTTGTTGCCCGGACGGGGACCGGCCGGACGGGCGCCCGGACGCGGGGCCTGACCGCCGGGGCGCTGACCGCCCTGGCCCGGACGGGCCGCCTGGCCCTGGCCGGGACCGCCCGGACGGCCACCGGGCTTCGGGCCACCCGGCCGGGCGCCCGGACGCGGACCCTGCGCGGCCGGGGCCTGCGGGGTCTGGGCGGCCGGAGCGGCCGGCGGAGCGGTGAACTCCGGGGCGGCCGGAGCCGGTCGCGGCGCGGGCTTCGGACCCGGACGCGGAGCCGGGGCCGGCGCGGGCGCCGAAGGAGCCGACGAGGCGGCCGGCTGCGGGGCAGCGGGCGCCGTCGGAGGCTTGGGGGCGGCCGGCTTCGGAGCAGCCGGACGGGCCGCCTGCGCCGGAGAAGGCGCGGCCGGCCTGGGGGTGGCCTTGCGCGGGGCGGGCTTCGCGGCGGACCTGCCGTTGCCACCGCCCTGGAAGGCGTCGGTCAGCTTGCGTACTACGGGCGCTTCGATGGTCGAAGACGCCGAACGGACGAATTCACCGAGCTCCTGGAGCTTGGCCATGACGACCTTGCTCTCAACGCCGAACTCCTTGGCGAGTTCGTAAACCCGGACCTTAGCCACTTCGCTCCTTTGAGGTCCGGGTGAAGCCGGACCGTCGCTAGTTCATGGGCGTACTCATCGCGTACTCATCGAGTGCTCATCGCAATCTCGACCTGCTTTCGACTCGCGAGGTACCAGGCCGCACGGGGTTCCGTACGGCATGTCTTACGGTGTTGCCTGCTCGGCAACTGTTGCCTGCTCGACGTATCGGCGCAACGCCTTTGTGTCGAGCGGCCCCGGGGCGCGCAGTGCCCGCGGGAACGCCCGACGGCGTACCGCCTGGTCGAGACAGACCAGGGCGGGGTGTACATAGGCACCCCGGCCGGGCAGCGTACCGCGAGGATCGGGGGCGCATGCGTCCTCGATCCTCACGATCCGCAGGAGATCGTTCTTGGCCGCCCGCTCCCGGCACCCCACACAGGTGCGCTCAGGGCATGCCCGGGCGTGCGTCCGGCCAGACACAGTTAAGTCTACCTCCCCGTACCGACCTCACTCCTCCGGGGGAAAGATCGAACGGTTGTTGTCGTAAACCAAGCGATCCGCGGCTTGGATCTATTCCCGGGTTCGCCCGGTCACCGGGCGCTAGTCTGCGACCTGCTCGGTGTCGGGCCGGATGTCGATCCGCCAGCCGGTGAGCCGGGCGGCGAGGCGGGCGTTCTGCCCCTCCTTGCCGATCGCGAGCGACAGCTGGTAGTCCGGCACGGTCACCCGGGCGGAGCGGGAGGCCATGTCGACGACCTCCACCTTGCTCACCCGAGCGGGTGACAGCGCGTTCGCCACCATCTCGGCCGGGTCGTCCGACCAGTCGACGATGTCGATCTTCTCGCCGTTCAGCTCGCCCATGACGTTGCGCACCCGGCCGCCCATCGGGCCGATGCAGGCGCCCTTGGCGTTCAGGCCCGAACGGGTGGACCGTACGGCGATCTTGGTGCGGTGACCGGCCTCACGTGCGATCGCCGCGATCTCGACCGAGCCGTCCGCGATTTCCGGCACCTCCAGGGCGAAGAGCTTCTTCACCAGGTTGGGGTGCGTACGGGAGAGGGTCACCGACGGTCCGCGCACGCCCTTGGCCACCCGGACGACGTAGGAGCGCAGGCGCATGCCGTGCGGGTAGGTCTCGCCGGGCACCTGCTCCTGCACCGGCAGGATGGCCTCCAGCTTGCCGATGTCGACCAGCACGTTCTTCGGGTCGCGACCCTGCTGGACCACGCCGGTGACGATGTCGCCCTCACGGCCCGCGTACTCGCCGAGCGTCGCGTCGTCCTCGGCGTCGCGCAGCCGCTGCAGGATCACCTGTTTGGCGGTGGTGGCGGCGATCCGGCCGAAGCCGCTCGGGGTGTCGTCGAACTCGCGGGCCTCCTGGCCCTCTTCGAGGTCCTCGGGGTCCTCCTTCGCCCACACGGTCACATGCCCGGTCTCCCGGTTGAGCTCCACGCGCGCGTGTCGGCGGCTTCCCTCGGTGCGGTGGTAGGCGATGAGGAGGGCCGACTCGATCGCCTCGACCAGCAGGTCGAAGGAGATCTCCTTCTCCCGAACCAAGCCCCGCAGGGCGCTCATGTCGATGTCCACGGCTACGCCTCCTCCTCTTCCTTCATGTCCTTCGTACCGGCCGTGCCGGCGCTGCTGTCCTTGCGGTTGAACTCGACCTGCACGCGCGCCCTGGCGATCTCCGGGAAGCCGAGTCTGCGGCTGGTCGCCTTGCGGCCCTTGACCCCGGGGACCTCGACGTCGAGACCGTCCTCGTCGGCCTTCAGGATCCGGGCGGTCAGCTCGCCGCCCTCGGCCAGCTGGAACTTCACGAGCCGGTCGACGGCGCGCACGAAGTGCCGGTGCTCGGTGAGGAGGCGCTCCGCGCCGGGGGTTCCGACCTCCAGGTCGTACGCCGCGTCACCCATCGCGTTGGTCTCGTCGAGCTTCGCCGAGAGCGCACGGCTCACATCGGCGATGGCGTCCAGGTCGGCTCCGGTGTCGGAGTCGACGACCACGCGCAGCACCCGCTTGCGTCCGACGGAGTCCACGGCGATCTCTTCGAGATCCAGCCCCTGGGAGGTGACGAGCGGTTCCAGCAGCTCTCGCAGCCTCTCGCTCTGGGTGGTGCTCATCCGGGTGACTCCTCGGCCGCGTGTGCTGTTGTGGGATGGGTCGCGTGTCTGGTGAAAGGGTATCCGGTCGCAGGAGGTGTTGCCGTCCACCTGTGGACAAGCCGGGACGATCCCTGTGGACGGACGGGGCCGAGCGTGGACGACCGGTGCCGGTGAGAGGCGTGGGACGGGTGCGCGGGTACGGTGATCACGGGCGTGCCGCCCACCCCGCCTTGCGGTCTTCCCTCCGTACGAGCTCCCCGAGGACGTCAGCCGTGCCGTACCCCCCGCCGCCGCGCACCCCCTCGGGGCCGCGCAGAAGATCCCTGCTCGCCTCGGCCGCCGGCGCCGCCCTGCTGGCGGGCTGCTCGGCCGGTCCGGACTCCGGCCGCGGCGAGGGCCCGTCGGTGACGGACCTGGCACGCGCGCGTGCGGCGCAGGACAGCCGGGGCCTGCTGGAGCGGTACGACGCCGTCCTCGCCGCGCATCCGGGGCTCGCCGAGCGGTTGCGCCCGCTGCGCGCCCAGGTCGCGGCCCACCTCCGGGTGTTCACGGACGGTACGGCATCCACGCCCGCCACGTCGGCGCCCACGAAGCCGACGCCCACGCCCGGAACCTCCTCGGCCTCCACGACACCCGTGCCGGCCTCCGAGAAGGTCGCCCTCGCCGATCTGGCCGCCGCCGAGCGCACCCTCGCCGACTGGCGCGCCAAGGACCTGCTGGAGGTGCCGGGCGAGCTGGCGCGGCTGCTGGCCTCGGCGGCGGCGGCCGGGGCCACGCACGCGTACCTGCTGACGAAGGGGCCGAAGTGAGCGACAGGGCGAGGTCGGCCGAGCTGACGGCGCTGCAGGCGGCGCTGGCGGCGGAGCATGCGGCGGTGTACGGCTACGGCGTGGTCGGCGGCCGGATCGGCGCGGCGCGCCGGACCGAGGCGCGGGCGGCGTACGACGCCCACCGGGCGCGCCGGGACGCGTTGACCCTCGAGATCCGCGACCTGGGCGGGCTGCCGGTCGCCGCGAGCGCCGCGTACGCGCTGCCGTTCCCGGTGCCGGACGCGACCGCGGCCGTACGGCTCGCCGCCCGGCTGGAGGAGCGGGTGGCGGACGTGTACGCCGACCTGGTGCGGGCGGCGACGGGCGCACGACGCGGCTCGGCCGCCGCGGCGCTGCGGGAGGCCGCGGTGCGCGCGGTGCGCTGGGGAGGGGAGAGCGTAGCCTTCCCCGGGCTCGCCGAACGGGCCGACGAGCCGGCGGGCGCGGCCGGTGCCGCGCCGTCGGCCTCCGCCTCGCTGTCACCGTGACCCCGGCTGACCTGCTGACCTGCTGACCTGCTGAGAGCTCGTACGACACGGAACTGGAAGGGAATCACTCGCGCATGGCTTTCGAACCGCCGCCGCGCCTGGTGAAGGCGCTCGGTGAGACGGCACCCGCCGGGGACGAATGGCTGGCGCAGCTGCCCGCGATCGCCGAACAGGCCGTCGCCCGGCGCGAGTTGACCGTGGAGCGGGTCCAGGTGCCGGGCGGCCGCAGCAGCCTGGTGGTCCTGGTGCGGCGGGCCGACGGCACCCCGGCGGTGCTGAAACTGGCCCCGCCCAGGGCCCGCCCGGAGAGCGAGCGGGCGGCGCTGGCGCACTGGGGCGGACTGGGCACCGTACAGCTGCTGGAAACCGGCGCGGAGGAGGGCGTGCTGCTGCTGGAGCGGCTGCATCCGGACGTGTCGGTGCGGTCGCTGCCGGAGGCGAAGGCGCTCCTGGAGGCGGCGGGCACGCTGCGGCGGCTGTGGGTCGAACCGCCGGCCGGTCATGTCTTCGAGACGGTCGCCGAGCGCACGGGGCGCCAGGCGACGGCGATGCGGGCGGGCGGGGAGGCCGACCCCGAGGTGGCGCCGCTGGTCGACGCGGCGCTCGCGGCCCGCGAGGAGCTGTTGGCCGCGCCGCCCGAACACCGGTTGCTGCACGGCACTTTCCGGCAGAGCAAGGTCCTGGCCGGGGGCCGGATGCCGTGGCTCGCGGTGGGCCCTGATCCGGTGGTCGGTGAGGCCGCGTTCGATCTGGCGCGGTTGGTGCGGGACCGGGTGGAGGACCTGATCGCGACGCCGTCCGGCCCCGCGACGACCCGGCGCCGTATCAAGCGGCTCGCGGAGTCGCTGGAGGTGGATCAGGAGCGGCTGCGGGGGTGGACGTTGTTCCGGGCGGTGGAGTCCGGGGTCCGTGCGCACAGGGTCGGCCGCCAGAAGGACGCGGAACTGCTGCTGGAGTTCGCCGGGTGGCTGTGAGCGCCATGGGCGAAGCCCCCTGAGGTTCTGCGGACCTCAGGGGGCTTTCCTTGCCGGGGGGCTTTTCTACTGCGCCGTGAGGCGGGCGATCGCGTCCTCGACCGACAGTTCCTCGCGCTCACCGGTCTTGCGGTCCTTCAGTTCCAGGACGCCCTCGCCGGAGCGGCGGCCGGCGACCAGGATCTGCGGGACGCCGATCAGCTCGGCGTCGGTGAACTTCACGCCCGGGGAGACGCCGGCGCGGTCGTCCACGAGGACGCGGACGCCGGCCGCGGCCAGCTTCTCGGCGACGTCGAGGGCCAGTTCGGTCTGCAGGGCCTTGCCGGCGGCGACCACGTGCACGTCGGCCGGGGCGACCTCCTTGGACCACACCAGGCCCTTGTCGTCGGCGCTCTGCTCGGCGATGGCCGCGACCGCGCGGGAGACGCCGATGCCGTAGGAGCCCATGGTGACGCGCACCGGCTTGCCGTTCTGGCCGAGGACGTCGAGCTTGAGGGCGTCGGTGTACTTGCGGCCCAGCTGGAAGATGTGGCCGATCTCGATGGCGCGGTCCAGCTTCAGACCGGTGCCGCACTTCGGGCAGGGGTCGCCCTCCTGGACCACCACGACGTCCACGTACGCGTCGACCTCGAAGTCACGGCCGGCGACGACGTTCTTCGCGTGGGTCTGGTCCTTGTTGGCGCCGGTGATCCAGGAGGTGCCGGGGGCCACGCGCGGGTCGGCGATGTACTTCACCTTCTCGCCCAGGCCCTGCGGGCCGACGTAGCCGCGGACCAGGTCGGGACGGCCGGCGAAGTCGGCCTCGGTGACCATCTCCACGGTGGCCGGCGCGAAGTGGGCCTCGACCTTGTCCAGGTCGACCTCGCGGTCGCCGGGCACACCGACGGCGACGATCTCGCCGTCGACCTTCACCAGCAGGTTCTTCAGCGTGGCGGAGGCCGGGACACTGAGGGAGGCGGCCAGGGTCTCGATGGTCGGGGTGTCGGGGGTCGGGATCTCCTCGAGCGCCGGCACCTCCGAGCCGTCGACCGGCTTGAGCGCGTAGGTGATCGCCTCCGTGTTGGCGGCGAAGTCGCAGTTCGGGCAGTCCGCGAAGGTGTCCTCGCCGGCCTCGGCGGGGGCCAGGAACTCCTCCGACTTCGAGCCGCCCATGGCGCCGGCGGTGGCGGCGCAGATGCGGTAGTCGAGGCCGAGGCGCTCGAAGATGCGCTGGTACGCCGCGCGGTGCAGGGCGTAGGACTGGGCGAGGCCCTCGTCCTCCAGGTCGAAGGAGTACGAGTCCTTCATCAGGAACTCGCGGCCGCGCAGGATGCCGGCGCGGGGGCGGGCCTCGTCACGGAACTTGGTCTGGATCTGGTAGAGGATCACCGGCAGGTCCTTGTAGGACGTGCACTGGTCCTTGACCAGGAGGGTGAAGATCTCCTCGTGGGTGGGGCCGAGGAGGTAGTCGCCGCCCTTGCGGTCCTTGAGGCGGAACAGCTCCTGGCCGTACTCGTCCCAGCGGCCGGTCGCCTCGTACGGCTCCCGGGGCAGCAGGGCGGGCAGGGTGACCTCCTGGGCGCCGATGGCGTCCATCTCCTCGCGGACGATCCGCTCCACGTTGGAGAGCACCTTCTTGCCGAGGGGCAGCCAGCTCCAGATGCCGGCGGCCGTGCGGCGGACGTAGCCGGCGCGGACGAGGAGCTTGTGGCTGAGGACCTCGGCGTCCGCCGGGTCGTCGCGCAGCGTCTTCGCCATCAACTGGGACATGCGCTGGACCGGTGCGTTGGCCATGGTTCTCGTACTCCTGCCGGGTAAGGGTTCTGGCACAGGAGGTTAGCCGGGCGGCCTGTGCGGGCGGAAATCGGTCAGCGCCTGCGCAGCGGCAGAGGCGCGCCCATCACGGCGTAGGGCCTCGGTGCGCTCGGGAAGTGGACCTGGCGGGCGAGGTCGACATAGCCGAGGGAGTGGTAGAGACCGCGGGCCGGGCTGTCGGTGTCGATCGCGGAGAGGATCGAGCGGGGTTCGGTGGCGGAGTCCGTGATGGCGGTGATCAGGCGGCGGCCGATGCCGCGGTTCTGGTGGTGGGGGTGGACGTGCAGCTCCGTGATCACGAAGGAGTCGTCCAGCCAGAAGTCGTTGCCGCCCGCACGGAGGTAGGGCTCCACGACGGTGGACCACCAGTGGGTACGGGAGTTGGGCATGCCGTAGACGAAGCCGACGAGGTGTCCGCCCACGGTCGCGCCCAGGGCCCGTGCGCCCGGGAACTGCATGTGGCGCTGGACGATCTGGCGGCGTACGGCGACCTCGTCGGGGCCGAGCCCGAAGGCGACGGCCTGGACCGCCAAGGCCTCGTCGACGTGGGCGGAGAGGTCCAGGGGGCCGATCACGAGGTCCATGCCGGGAGCGTACAGGGGGCTGCCCGCGGCCGAGCGGGTGTCATCAGCCGGGCCCCGGCCGGTCCGACCACGGTCCTAGGTCCGGCGTACGGACACGGCTCGGCCCCGCGGCCGATGAGTCCGCCACGGCGCTCGCCTAACGTCCTTTGTCATGGACGCTGACAGCACGCTCGACGAGGCCTATGAACGACTGCACCGGACCGGGCCGGAGTTCGAAGGATGGCTGAGCAATCACGGCCCGATGGCCGTGGAGGCGATGGTCCGGCACGGGCACGCCCGCCGTGTCCATGGCTGGCTGGACCGCTACATGGACCGGCTGGACGAGCCGCCGCGCGGTCTGTCGCCCGTCACCGGTGAGGACTGGCGCGCCGCGCTCGGGGACCCCGGCCGGCTCGGCGACTGGCTCGTGTTCTTCGCGCGGGAGGTCGCAGAACGCCCGTGGCGGGAGGTGCTGGAGACGTGGTGGCCGCGGCTGCTGCCGGGCGTCGCGGCCGGCGCGACCCACGGCGTGATCCGCACCGGCCATGCCGTCCACGCCCTGCTGGGACACGAGGACGCGCCCCGGCCGGCCGAGCTGGGCCAGGCCCTCGGCTACTGGGCGGCGCGCTGGCAGCCGGTCCCGCTCACCGCCCCGTCCGGAACCGCCGGGCCCGCCGCCGCCCTGGCCGGTGTGCCCCGGGTCCCCGACCAGAGCGCCGGCATCAACCACCGGCTCGGCCAGCTCTCCGGCCTGACCGGCTGGTCCCCCGCACTGGCCGCCCTGCGCCCGGCCACGGATCCCGGACAGGCCCGCGAGCTGCTGGCCGAGGTGACCGCGGCGGCGGCGCTGCACTACCTCCCCAACGCGCACGGTTCACCGGTGATGCTGGTGCACGCGGCGACCGCGCCGATGGCTGTCCTGCGCACCCTGCCCGCGCTGCCCCGCGCCCTGTGGGTCGACAGCCTGCACGCGGCGTGGGCGGCGAGCGCGGCCGTGACGGCGGCGTACGCGCCCGCGGAGCCCGCGCCGGCCGATGCCCTGCCCACCGCTCCCGGGTCGGCGGAGGAGGTGTTCGAGCTGGCCGCCCGGCACGGGGACGAGCACGTCATCAAGCTCGCGGACACCTGCCTGGAGGTGCACGCGCGCACGGGCCGTCCCGAGGCGCTCGCCGCGGTGGCCCGCGCGGCCGCTCTGGTGGAGGAGCCGAACGTGTAGCAGGGCCTAGAACAGCACGCTCATGAACGCGCCGACCTCCTGGAAGCCGACGCGCAGATACGTTCTTCTCGCCGCGGTGTTGAAGTCGTTCACGTAGAGGCTCACGACCGGGGCCACGTCGGTGAGGGCATGGCGCAGCACGGCCGCCATGCCCGGTGCCGCCAGGCCCCTTCCCCGGTACTCGGGGGCCACCCAGACCCCCTGGATCTGGCAGGCCTGGCTGGTCGCCGCGCCGATCTCCGCCTTGAAGACGACCTTGCCGTGCTCGTCGACGCGGGCGAAGGAACGACCGGTGCCGACGAGCTCGGCGACCCGGGCCTGGTACAGCAGGCCGCCGTCGCCGGCCAGCGGCGAGACGCCGACCTCCTCGGTGAACATCGCCACGCAGGCGGGCATGATCGTCTCGATCTCGTCCTTGCGGACGCGCCGGACGCAGGGGTCCGGGGCGATGTCGGCGGGCATGCGGTCGGTGACCATCAGCGGCTGGTGGGCGCGGACCTCGCGGGCGGGGCCCCAGTGGGGCTCCAGCAGGCGCCACAGCGCGGCGGTGGATTCGGCGGGGCCGACGATGGAGGAGCAGCGGCGGCCGGCCCGTCGCGCCCGGTCCGCGAAGGCGCGCACGGCGCGCGGGGTGGCGCAGACGGGGACCAGGTTGGCGCCCGCGTAGCACAGCGACGTGAGCATGCCGTCCTCGTACCAGCCCCACATCTCGCCGCCGAGACGCCACGGGTCCAGGCCGGCGATCTGCACCCGGGAGGTCACGAAGGCGTTCGCGACCGGCTCGCGTTCGAGTACGGCGAGCGCGGCGTCAAGGTCGCTCGGTTCGAGCACCCGAGAAGTGGTCTGGGTCAACACGTGCGGGGGCCTCACCCTGGGGTTCTGCTGGTCGTGGAACTTTACCCCGAGGACTTGTGGAGCGCTTGTGGGTGAGAACGGCTCAGCGGGACGACGTCCCGGGTGGGGTTCTCCTGCCCAGGCAGCTCGGGTTTCCCCGCCCGGTAGGCGACGGCGTCGTCCAGGGCACGCAGTCGGCCGGGACGACGTGGACCTCGGCTCCCCCGCCCACCATTCAGCTGTCTCGCTCACCGGGCGGCCCCCGTGACGACTCGGCTTCTGCGCTGAGGGCGGGCCGGTGGCTCCGGCCTCAGGACGCATGGTCCTCGATCAGCCGGCCGACCACCTCGTACAGCACGTCCCGCCGCCGCAGGTCGTCCGACTGCTCGCGGAGCGCGCGTTCGGTTTGCCGGAGGGTACGCCAGGCGTCCGGGTCCTGGTCCCTCACCGCTTCGACAAGCGGCTCGGAGATCAGGGCGAGGCACTCGGCGAGCCGAAGCCGGGTGAGGGGGGACGGCGGGGCGGACTCGGGTTCGGCGAGACCGGACGTCACGTAGCGCGCGGGGTCGGTGAGGCTCCAGCCGATCATCCGGCCGTCTCGCACCAGGAGCGCCAGGTCCCGTGCGATGCCGATGCGCGCGTCCGGGACGACGTCGATCAGACCGGGATCCTGCACACACCTCAGTTCGGCGGCCTCGGGGTCGCAGCGGAAAGCCGTCGCCTGGGGTAGCTCGAAGGCTTCCCCGGCATCCGCACGCAGCCCGGCCGAGCGGGATGGCGGTCCGGCGGATGGGACACCTGCGTGGGCTGGGGCGAACAGCGGGGGAACGAAGAAGCTGATGCCGACGAGCTCCCGGCTCTCCTGGTCGAAAAAGGCGTCGTCGCTCGCCGCCCATAGCCATTGCGTGCTGCCGAAGGTCGTCCCCAGCAGCCGTTCACGCCCCGCCATGTCCGCGTACTGGGCAACGGTGACGGCGGGGGTGGTGATGTCGAAGCGGGGCGTATGGGCCAGTGGATTCCTCGTCGTTTCGACGGGCAGGGCGTCGCCGATCGTGAACTTCACCATGAACGTCGCCTCATCTGATCTGCTTGGCGGCCGGCAGGGTGCCACCACCGCCGTCAGGAATCCTGCCGTTCACAATATCGTCGTGGGTGATCGGCGCCCCGGGGTCGTCGACGTTTCCTCCCAGCGCCTTCACTCCGCTCTCTCCCTTGATGCCGGACGGCCCGTAGCCCGTGATCACGTCACCTGCGCCCGCTCCAGCGCCCTTGGTCACCACGATGTCCTCGCCCTGCCGGAAGATCAGGTTCCCGCGGCCCCCCTCGGAGAGATAGACGGCATCCGGGTTCTTGAGCACCTCGAGCACCCGGTCGTCGCCGAAATGCGGGTGGTAATTGGTGGCCTTCCGCATCTTGCCGCCCTGTGCCTTCTCGACGACCTTGTCGGCGGCGTTCTGTGCCTTCTCGATGGGGCACTTGGGCGCCAGGCCGAGAGGGTCCCCCCACGTATGCGGGTTGTGGACGTAGGCGGAGGGATTGGGGGCCGGACCGAGTCCGAGGGGATCCAGGGTCAGATAGCGGGCCGTCTCGGGGTCGCAGGTGCGGAAGTAGTTGTAGTGGAGGCCGGCAGGGGTGTGTACGTGGTGCCGTTCGCTGACCAGGCGGTGGCGCCCCAGAGGGTGCTTCGAGTGCGCCAGGCTATGTCGCCTCGTTCGTCGATGAGTTCGTTGGGGGTGCCGACCAGGTCGGTGACTATGGCGAAGAAGCGGGAGTCGATCTCGTCCTGTGGCGCATCCGCTGCGGTGATGCGTTCCGTTTGGGCGAGGGGACGTAGACCCTGGTGGTCCCAGGTGAGAGTGACCGGGTTGGGAAGGGCCGACGACGTCGTCGTCTGCTCGCAGAGAGTTGTGCCGTCCCAGGTGAAGTCCACCCGCTCCAGCACCGTTTCGTCGTCAGCCAGGCGGAGTTTCGCCGTGCGGCGGCCCAGGGGGTCGTAGGTGTAGCGCCAGCGGGTGCCGTCCGGAGTGACCACCGACGTCAGGCGGTCCTCCACGTCCCATTCGTAGTGCCAGGTGTCCGGTTTTCTCGACAGGCGGGTCTTCTGGCGGAGGGTGACGCGGCCGAGGACGTCGTGTTCGTGGCGGACGTTGCCGGCCCGGGTGATGCGGGTCCCCGTGTAGACGCGGGGGCCCGTTGCCTCCGCACCCGGGTGGTTCGTAGGCCAGGTCACGGCGCGCACGCCGACAGCGGCACCCCACCCTCGTACAACGCGAGTTGATCCAGGTGCAGCCGCTGTTCAACGTTACTGAGCGTGCGGAACCGTGAGCGGCATGAAGTCGGAAATCTCCACCGGCGAATTCGCCGCGCGGTTCCCCTCCTCCCCGCGTGGCGCCCGTCTGGCCCGACGGCTCGTCTCGTGCCGGCTCGACGAGTGGGGCCACCCCTACGACGGCCCCGTCAACGAAGCCGTCACGCCGATCGCCGCCGAACTCGCCGCGAACGCCGTCCGGCACGGGCACGTACCCAGGCGGGACTTCGACCTCCGGCTCACCGGGTCGGCGGGCACCCTGCGCCTGGAGGTCTCCGACACCCGCACCGAACGCCTGCCGGAGCCGAAGGACCCACGGGGCGAGTCCGGCCGGGGACTGCTGCTGGTCGAGGCGCTCGCCGACAAGTGGGGCGTCACGCCGAGGCAGCCCGGCAAGTCCGTCTGGGCGGAGGTACACGTGAGTCCCGCCACCCAGCGGTGACGGGACTCACACGACAGCCGAAGGGGTCAGCCGGACACCGACACCGACGGCTCGCCCGACTCCACGCCCTCGTCCTGCATCTGCTCGGCCAGCTTCATGGCCTCCTCGATGAGGGTCTCGACGATCTTGGACTCGGGGACGGTCTTGATGACCTCGCCCTTGACGAAGATCTGGCCCTTGCCGTTGCCGGAGGCGACGCCGAGGTCGGCCTCGCGGGCCTCGCCGGGGCCGTTGACGACGCAGCCCATGACGGCGACGCGCAGCGGGACCTCCATGCCGGTCAGGCCCGCGGTGACCTCTTCGGCGAGCTTGTAGACGTCGACCTGGGCGCGGCCGCAGGACGGGCAGGAGACGATCTCCAGGCCGCGCTGGCGCAGGCCGAGCGACTGCAGGATCTGCAGGCCGACCTTGACCTCCTCGACGGGCGGGGCCGACAGGGAGACGCGGATGGTGTCGCCGATGCCCTGGGAGAGCAGGGCGCCGAAGGCCACCGCCGACTTGATGGTGCCCTGGAACGCCGGGCCGGCCTCGGTGACGCCGAGGTGGAGGGGGTACTCGCACTGCTCCGCGAGCTGGCGGTAGGCCTCGATCATGACGACCGGGTCGTTGTGCTTGACGGAGATCTTGATGTCGCGGAAGTCGTGCTCCTCGAAGAGGGACGCCTCCCACAGGGCCGACTCGACCAGCGCCTCCGGGGTCGCCTTGCCGTACTTCTGGAGCAGGCGCTTGTCCAGGGAGCCGGCGTTGACACCGATCCGGATCGGGGTGCCGTGGTCCCTGGCGGCCTTGGCGATCTCCTTGACCTTGTCGTCGAACTGCTTGATGTTGCCGGGATTCACCCGGACCGCCGCGCAGCCGGCCTCGATGGCCGCGAAGACGTACTTCGGCTGGAAGTGGATGTCCGCGATCACCGGGATCTGGGACTTCTTCGCGATGGTCGCCAGGGCGTCGGCGTCGTCCTGGGTGGGGCAGGCCACACGGACGATCTGGCAGCCCGACGCGGTCAGCTCGGCGATCTGCTGGAGCGTGGCGCCGATGTCGGACGTACGGGTCGTGGTCATCGACTGGACCGAGACGGGCGCGTCTCCGCCGACCGCCACGCTTCCGACCTGGATCTGCCGGCTCTTCCGGCGCTCGGCGAGCTTGGTCGGAACGGACGGCATGCCGAGAGAAATCGCAGTCATCTGCTGTGCAACCCCAAGTCGTGGATCTAGGTCCGGTCCCGTCGACCGGCGGGCTCCAGGCTTCGAGATTACGGTACGGGCCTTGGGCCGGGCACATCCCACCCGGTAAACCCACTCAATGGAGGCGGCCCGGAACTCTCATGGTCCCGGGCCGTCTCGAACGTCGGATGGCTAGGAGATTTTCACCGGGTTAACCACGTCCGCGATCAGCACCAGAACGGTGAAGCAGACGAAGATCCCGGCCACCACGTACGCCACGGGCATCAGCTTCGCCACGTCGAACGGACCCGGGTCCGGGCGCCGGAGCACCCGCGCCAGGTTCCGCCGCAGCGCCTCCCACAGCGCGCCCGCGATGTGCCCGCCGTCGAGCGGGAGCAGCGGGAGCATGTTGAACAGGAACAGGGAGAGGTTGAAGCCGGCGAGCAGCATCACGAACATCGCCACCTGCTGGGAGGCGGGGATGTCCAGGGTGGCGATGTCGCCCGTTATCCGGGCGGCGCCGATGATGCCGATCGGGGAGTCCGGCTGGCGCGGGGCGTTGCCGAAGGCCGAGTCCCACAGCGCCGGGATCTTGGCGGGCAGGGCGGCGAGGGAGTCGACGGCGTCGCCGACCCGGTCGGTCATCCAGGTCACCGACTGGCCGAAGTCCTGGTGGACGACGCCGGTGGCCGAGCTGAAGCCGAGGAAGCCGGCCTTGACGTACTTGCCCTCGACGTACTGGCCGCTGGAGTCCTTCTTGGCGACCAGGTTGGTGGCGATCGTGGCGTGCAGGGTGAGCTGCCGGCCGTCGCGCTGGACGACGATCGGGACGGTCTTGCCCGCGCTGTCCCGGATCAGGTCCGAGAGGGTGTTCCAGTCCTTGGTCGGGCGGCCGTCGAAGGAGACGATCTTGTCGCTCTTCTTCATGCCGGCGGCCTCGGCCGGGGACGCCGGGTCGGACTTCTTGCAGCTGTCGCGGTGCTCGCTCTGCGCGATGACGCAGGGTGAGACCGAGGCGACCGTGGTGGTCTGCTGCTGGATGCCGAAGCCCATGAGGACGGTGAAGAACAGGGCGACCGCGAGGATCAGGTTCATGAACGGGCCCGCGAACATGACGATGACGCGCTTCCACGGCTTGCGCGTGTAGAACATGCGCGTCTCGTCACCGGGCTGCAGTTCCTCGAAGGCCGCCGAGCGGGCGTCCTCGATCATGCCGCGCCACGGGGAGGTCGAGCGGGCGGAGACGCGGCCCTCGTCGTCGGGCGGGAACATCCCGATCATGCGGATGTAGCCACCGAGCGGGACGGCCTTGATGCCGTACTCGGTCTCGCCCTTCTTCCGCGACCAGACGGTCGGGCCGAAGCCGACCATGTACTGCGGGACGCGGATGCCGAAGAGCTTGGCCGTGGACAGGTGCCCCAGCTCGTGCCACGCGATCGAGACGAGCAGGCCGACCGCGAAGACCACTATGCCGAGGATGAACATCAAAGTCGTCATGCACGCGCCTCCGCGGTCGCCGTCGTGGCTGTGAGTTCGCGGGCCCGGGCGCGGGCCCAGGTCTCCGCTTCGAGGACGTCCGACACCGTGAGTGAAGTTCCCGAGACCGGGGTGCCGTGCTCCTCGACGACCCGGGTGACGGTCTCCATGATCCCGTTGAAGGGCAGCGCGCCGCTGCGGAAGGCCTCGACGCACTCCTCGTTGGCCGCATTGAACACCGCCGGCGCGGTCCCCGCGAGCCGCCCCACGTGTCGGGCGAGATTCACCGAGGGGAAGGCCTCGTCGTCCAGCGGGAAGAACTCCCAGGTGGAGGCCTTGCTCCAGTCGAAGGCGGGCGCCGCGTCCGGGACGCGCTCGGGCCAGCCCAGTCCGATGGCGATGGGCCCGCGCATGTCGGGGGGCGTCGCCTGGGCGATCGTGGATCCGTCGGTGAACTCGACCATCGAGTGGACATACGACTGGGGATGCACGACCACCTCAATGCGGTCGAAGGGAATGTCGTAGAGGAGGTGCGCCTCGATGACCTCCAGGCCCTTGTTGACGAGGGTCGCCGAGTTGATCGTGATCACCGGGCCCATCGCCCAGGTGGGGTGGGCGAGGGCGTCCTCGACGGTGACGTTCGCCAGCTCGGCCTTGGTACGGCCGCGGAAGGGGCCGCCGGAGGCGGTGACGACCAGCTTGCGGACGTCGGCGCGGGCGCCGGAGGCGAGGGCCTGGAACAGGGCGGCGTGCTCGGAGTCGACCGGGATGATCTGACCCGGCTTGGCGAGGGCCTTGACCAGCGGCCCGCCGACGATCAGCGACTCCTTGTTGGCGAGCGCCAGGGTACGCCCGGCCTCCAGGGCGGCCAGGGTGGGGGCGAGCCCGATGGAGCCCGTGATGCCGTTCAGCACGGTGTGACAGTCGGAGGCGGCGACCTGGGTGGCCGCGTCCGGCCCGGCGAGGATCTCGGGCAGCGGCTCCCCTGCGCCGTACTCCGCGGCGAGCGCCTCGCGCAGGGCGGGTACGGCATCCTCGCGGGCGACCGCGACGGTCCGCACCCGCAGCCGGTGCGCCTGCTCGGCGAGGAGGGCGACCCGGCCGCCGTTCGCGGACAGGGCGACGACCCGGAAGCGGTCGGGGTGGCGCAGCACGAGGTCGATGGCCTGGGTGCCGATGGATCCGGTGGAGCCGAGGATCACCACGTCCTTGGGGCCGTCGCCCGCGAGGGGGTCGTAGACGAGGTGCGGGTCGGCGAGGGGTGCCGGATGGGCGGGGCTGTCGGTCATCCCCCCATTGTTGCCGCAACCGGTGACCGGCCGGACAGGGTGTCCCCCGGGCGGGTGCGCCGAAGGGGTTCGTCACCGGATGGAGTGGTCGTCTCGATGTGAAGCCCACGTAAAGATGACGTGATCAGGACGTGGAGCTCCGACCCGGTCGGGTGACGTCGAGGAATTCGCGGGTTTCCCGTCGCCGGTGATGGCATCCTTCCGTAGGCGCCCGTCAAGCAGGGCGCTCAAGGGGGAGGAGTCACCACCGTGAACCGCATCCGTACGACCGCGACCGTCCTGGCGACGGCGGGCGTCCTGACCGCCGCTCAGCTCGGTCTCGCCACCGGCGCGTTCGCCGCCACCCGGGCACCGCAGAGCACCGGCTGCCCCGTCGACCTTGTCTACCCGAGCCGCTTCTACATCGACTCGCACGGCTGGGTGACCAACGGAGGCCTGTACTTCGGCATCAGGAACACGAGCACGACCAAGTCCTTCAAGAAGGTCAGCCTCACCGTCACGGACGTCAAGAACATCCGCTTCGGCTCGGCCAAGGCCACGGGCGGCAAGGTGACCTACAAGACGTCGAAGACGGTGACCGTGTACACCGGGGCCCTCAACAAGAAGGCCTCCCTCGGCGTGAAGGTGCAGACGCATCTGCTCAGCACCCGTGCCTACAAGGTGAAGTTCACCCTGCACGGCTCGGGCTGGAACTGCGCCGTGGACCAGGGCACCTGGGGCAACTGACCCCAGGTGCCCGGTCGGCCGGCGGGAGGGCGGCTCAGCCCCCGAAGGGGCGGCGCTCGCTCTCCCGCTTCGACGCCCCGGGGGTCGCGTCGGCGATCCACGGTCCGTCGCCGGACGGGTCGATGACGCCCTCCTCCAGCCAGGTGTAGGCCCCGCCGAGGACCTGCTTGACCACCTTGCGGTCCAGGTCGTCGGTGTTGGTCCACAGACGGTCGAAGAGCTCCTCGACCCGGATGCGGGCCTGCCGGCAGAAGGCGTCGGCCAACTGATAGGCCTCGCGGCCGTGTTCGTCCCGGTTGCGCAGCAGTTCGGCACGGACGCAGGCCGCGCTCATCGCGAAGAGTTCGGCGCCGATGTCCACGATCCGGCCCAGGAAGCCCTGCTTGGTCTCCATCCGGCCCTGCCAGCGGGACATGGCGTAGAAGGTGGAGCGGGCCAGTTTGCGGGCGGTGCGCTCGACATAGCGCAGATGCCCGGACAGGTCGACGCCGTGCTTGAACTGCCCGTAGGACGTGGGCAGCTGGCCCGGTCCCGCGACCAGCTTCGGCAGCCACTTGGCGTAGAAGACGCCCGCGTTCGCGCCCGCCTTCGCCTTGTCCGACAGGGACTTGTCGGGGTCGATGAGGTCACCGGCGACCGAGAGGTGGGCGTCGACCGCCTCGCGGGCGATCAGCAGGTGCATGATCTCCGTGGAGCCCTCGAAGATGCGGTTGATACGCAGGTCGCGCAGCATCTGCTCGGCCGGGACCCCGCGCTCGCCGCGCGCCTTCAGGGACTCGGCGGTCTCGTAGCCGCGTCCGCCGCGGATCTGGACCAGCTCGTCGGCCATCTTCCAGGACATCTCGGAGCCGTAGAGCTTGGCGAGCGCGGCCTCGATGCGGATGTCGTTGCGGTCCTCGTCGGCCATCTGCGAGGAGAGGTCGAGGACGGCCTCCAGGGCGAAGGTGGTGGCCGCGATGAAGCTGATCTTGGAGCCGACGGCCTCGTGCAGCGCCACCGGCTTGCCCCACTGCTCGCGCTCCGCCGACCATTCGCGGGCGATCTTCAGGCACCACTTGCCGGCGCCGGCGCACATCGCCGGCAGCGACAGCCGGCCGGTGTTGAGGGTGGTGAGCGCGATCTTCAGGCCCGCGCCCTCGGGGCCGATGCGGTTGGCGGCCGGGACCCGTACCTGGTGGAAGCGGGTGACGCCGTTCTCGATGCCTCGCAGGCCCATGAAGGCGTTGCGGTTCTCGACGGTGACGCCCTCCGAGGTCGCCTCCACGACGAAGGCGGTGATGCCGCCCTTGTGCCCCTCGGACTTCGGCACCCGCGCCATGACGACGAGCAGGTCGGCGACCACCCCGTTGGTGGTCCACAGTTTCACCCCGTCGAGCACGTAGTCGTCCCCCTCGGGTACGGCCGTGGTGGCGAGGCGGGCCGGGTCGGAGCCGACGTCCGGCTCGGTGAGCAGGAAGGCGGAGATGTCGGTGCGGGCGCAGCGGGGCAGGAACGTGTCCTTCTGCTCCTGGGTGCCGAACATCTTCAGCGGCTGCGGTACGCCGATCGACTGATGGGCGGAGAGCAGCGCGCCGACGGCGGGGCTCGCGGAGCCGACCAGGGCGAGGGCCTTGTTGTAGTACAGCTGGGTGAGGCCGAGACCGCCGTAGTGGGGGTCGATCTTCATGCCGAGGGCGCCGAGCTCCTTCAGGCCCGCCACGACCTCGTCGGGGATGCGGGCCTCGCGCTCGATGCGTGCGGGGTCGATCGTGGACTCGCAGAACGCGCGCAGCTTGGCGAGGAACTCCTCCCCGCGCCGCACGCTGTCGGGGTCCGGGAGCGGGTGGGGGTGGATGAGGTCGAGCCGGAAGCGCCCGAGGAACAGTTCCTTGGCGAAGCTGGGCTTGTGCCAGTCCTGCTGCCGGGCGGCCTCCGCCACCTGACGGGCCTCGCGCTCGGTCACGGTGGTGCGTGGAGTGGTGGGGGCGGACATGGAGGCTCACCTCGCCGCGAAGAGGGACGAATTTGACCGTTCGTTACCGACCAGTGCTACTGGATCGTTGGTACCCGAAACGGGCCGACCCCACCACCCCTCGCGCGTCCGAACGGCCGAAAGACCTGCCGGAACCCCGGCCCCCGGGTGTGTACTGCTTCCGAGTGACCTGTTCGGGATATCGGCCAACGAGAATCTGTCGAAGCGCTTCGACAAACTCTGGACACCCCACTTCGAGGCCAGGGTCAAGTCACCCTCACTCGCCCTCGTCGGTAAACGCGCGGTCAGTCGAAGCGCTTCCCAAAGCTTGGAGCACGGATGGTCACCCTCGCCGAGGTCGCCCAGCACGCCGGAGTCTCGGCGAGCACGGTGAGCTATGTCCTCAGCGGCAAGCGGTCCATCTCCACGACCACCCGGCAACGGGTCGAGCGGAGCATCCGGGAGCTCGGCTACCACCCGAACGCCGGCGCCCGCGCCCTGGCCGGCAAGCGGTCGAACATCATCGCGCTGATGATCCCGCTGCGCACCGACATGTACGTGCCGGTGATGATGGAGATCGCCGTTGCGGTGGCCACCACGGCCCGTACGCACGGCTACGACGTCCTGCTGCTCACCGGAGAGGAGGGGCCCGACGCGGTGCGCCGAGTGACCGGCAGCGGTCTCGCCGACGCCGTGATCGTGATGGACGTCGAGCTGGAGGACGAACGGCTGCCGCTGCTGCGCCGGACGGGCCGGCCTTCGGTGCTGATCGGCCTGCCCGCCGACCCGGCAGGTCTGACCTGTGTGGACCTGGACTGGAGGGCGACGGGCGCGCTGTGCGTGGAGCATCTGGCGGGGCTCGGCCACCGGGACATCGCTGTCATCGGTGAGGCCCCCGCCGTCTACGAGCGGCACACCGGCTTCGCCGAGCGCACCCTCGACGGGCTGCGCTCCCTGGCCCGCGAGTCGGGCGTCCGGGTGCTGCACCGGCCGTGCGAGGGCGGATACGACGCGATGGCCCTCACCCTGGCCCGGATCTTCGACGAGCGCCCCGCGACGACCGGGTTCGTGGTGCAGAACGAGTCGGCGGTGGAGCCGCTGCTCGCGCTGCTGCGCCAGCAGGGCAGGGCCGTGCCGGAGGACGTGTCCGTGGTCGCGATCTGCCCGGACCAGGTCGCGGTCCAGGCCTCGGTGCGACTGACCTCGGTCGCCGTGCCGGCACAGGAGATGGGCCGGTACGCGGTCGAACATCTGGTGGCCAAGCTGGACGGACGGGGCGGCGACGAGGTCGTCCTGGTCGCGCCCGAACTGACTGGCACGGGCGAGTTCGGCACCGGCACCGGCCGCCTCCTGACGCACCGTCCCGTGCTCCGGCGCCTTTGGGGCACGCCCCTGCCTGCCTTGTCCCTGTCCCGCACCCCCTCAGGAGCATGCAGTGAATCAGCCTGCCGTCACGCGACCCGAGGTCTCCCTCGCCCAGTCCACCCCCACCGTCGGCACCCTTCATGAGCGGGACGGGGCACTGGAGTGGAGCGGCCGCCAGGAGACGGTGCGGATCGAGCCGTGGGGTCCGGACGCGGTCCGGGTGCGCGCCCGGCTCGGCGGCCCGGTGCTGGAGGGCTGCCGGAGGCGTTGGCCGACGCCCCGCCCGCCCAGGACGCCACGGTCGCGATCGGTGACGGCGAGGCGCGGCTGACGGTCGGCGCGCTGACCGTCGAGGTGAACGCCGAGGGTCTGGCCCCCTTTCTGCGCACCGAGGACGGTACGGAGCTGCTCGCCGAGGAGCGGGCCCACTTCTGGTGGCCGGGCTCGCGCCTGTACACGGCGGTCGGCAACGGGCACCACCGCCTGGAGCAGCGCTTCGCCGCCTACGAGGGCGAGAAGCTGTACGGCCTCGGCCGGCACCAGCACGGGCGCCTCGACCAGAAGGGACTGGTGCTGGACCTGGTGCAGCGCAACGCGGACACCGACGGCGGGCAGGGGTCCGGCACCGGAAGGCACCGGTGCCGGACCCCTGCCCCCGCACGGACACGCGGAACGGCCCGGGTCCAGGACCCGGGCCGTTCGCAGGTGACGTGCGACCGCGCTCGTCACACCGTCGGATCGTCAGCCGTGGCTCGCCTTGGCGAGGGCCTGCACGAAGCGGAGGGCGTCCAGCGTGCCCACGCCGGTGGCCATGTCGTAGCCGTTCACGGCCTGGTAGCCCTTGACGCCCTGATAGCTGTTGTCCGTGCCGTCGTTGACGTCGACGATGCCCGGGCTCTTCTGCTTCAGGAGCGTGTAGAGGGCCGCGTTGATGTCGCCCACCCGGTGGCCGGCCGCCTGGTCGGCGAGCGCGACGACGCCCGAGAAGAGCGGGCTGGCCTCGCTGGTGCCGCCGGAGACGTCCCAGCCGGTGGCGGTCGGGTCGTAGCTGGAGTACACCCAGGCACCGCCGTTGACCGCGGCCGCCAGCGAGATGTCCGGGGTGCCGCGGCGGGTGCCGACGATCTTCTTGACACCGTCCTGGAAGCCCGGGCGGGTGAACACGTGGGACTGGCCGCCGCCGCCCGCGCCGTAGTCGTTGTAGACGCTGTCCGGCTTGACGCGCTCGCCCTTGTCGTTCAGGTGGAGCTGGGTGCCGCCGATGGAGGTGACCAACGGGTCCGAGGACGGCCAGGAGTTGACGCGCTTGTTGTAGTACGTCTTGCCGTCCAGCTTCATGTCGGTGGCGCCGCCGTCACCGGAGGAGGCGAGGACGGTCACGTGCTTGCGCTGCGCGTCCTGGAAGGCGTACCGCAGCTTCTTGATGCTGGAGAAGTCGCCCTTGTCGAAGCCCGGGAACGTGTTCTCGGTGGCCCCGAAGCTCTGGCTGATGACGTCGCCGCCACCGTGGTCGATCAGGTACTTCTCGGCGGACATCATCTCCGGCAGACCGGTGGTGCCCTCGGTTTCCGAGACCGCCGTCTCCACCAGCACGATCTTCGCGTCCGGCGCGACGGCGTGGGCCATCTCGACGTCCAGCGTGGTCTCGCCGGCCCAGCCGGTCATGTCCGAGTTCTTGGGGTCGAACTTGGGGACGTGGCCCCACTTGACCACGTTGACCTTGGTGCTGCGCAGCCCGAACTGCTTGCTGTAGACGTCCAGGTCGTGCTGGACGGTCGGGGAACCGAACGAGTCGACGATGACGATCGTCCGACCCTTGCCCGTGATGCCCTTCTTGTACAGCGGGTTGAGGTTGTACGCCGTTCTGTACTGCAGCGGGTTGTAGCAGTTGATGTGCCATTTGGCCTGGCACTGGGCGATGGGGAGGGGGCTGGGCACGTCGCGGACGAGGGTGTGCCCCGCGATGGCCGGCTGCGCGAAGGTGTGCGGCACGCCGGCGGGCGCGGCGGTGGTGGCGCCGGCCTGGGAGGTGGCCGCCAGTGCGGCGGCGACGAGTGCGGCGGTGGCGGCGGACGCCGCGACGCCGCGCCCGGAACGGGCTATGTGCATGTGGTCCCCTGAGTGGTCCTGACACGTCCTGGGCAGGAATGAACCCGAGTCGGACGAACTGGTCAGGCGCATCCCATCGGGTGAGTCATGGACAGAACAAGACTCAGGGCGAGACTCTTGAACAGCCGATGTCGAATCCTTTACCGGGGAACAGAAAACGGGGAACGTACAGAGGGTTATCCCTCGGTCCGCGCGAACGGGAACGGGAACGGCCGCAGCCCCCGCACAGTGGGCTGCGGCCGTTCTGTTTCCGACCTGTCCGTGGCAGGTCAGAGCGCGAGACCGGTGAGAACCAGCACGCGCTCGTAGGTGTAGTCCTCCATCGCGAACCGCACGCCTTCGCGGCCCACACCGGACTGCTTGGCGCCGCCGTACGGCATCTGGTCGGCGCGGTAGGACGGGACGTCGCCGATCACCACGCCACCGACCTCGAGGGCACGGTGGGCGCGGAAGGCGACCTGCAGGTCGTGGGTGAACACGCCCGCCTGGAGACCGTACTTGGAGTCGTTCACGGCGGCGAAGGCCTCGGCCTCGCCGTCCACCTTCTGCACCGTGAGGACGGGCCCGAAGACCTCCTCGCAGGAGAGGGTCACATCCGCCGGTACATCGGTGAGGACCGTCGGCGCGTAGGAGGCGCCGTCGCGGTCGCCGCCGGTGAGCAGCGTGGCGCCGGCCTCGACCGCCTCCTTCACCCAGGACTCCACGCGCTTGGCGGCGTCCTCGCTGACCAGCGGGCCGACGTCCGTCTTGGCGTCGGACGGGTCACCGGTGACCTGGGCCTCGACGGCGGCGACGACGCGCGGCAGCAGGCGCTCGTACACCGACGCGTCGGCGATCACGCGCTGCACGGAGATGCAGGACTGGCCACCCTGGTAGTTGGAGAAGGTCGCGATGCGGGTCGCGGCCCAGTCCAGGTCGGCGTCGGAGGCGTAGTCGCCGAGGACGACCGCGGCTCCGTTGCCGCCCAGCTCCAGCGTGCAGTGCTTGCGGGGCACCGAGTCCATGATCGCGTAGCCGACCTTCTCGGAACCGGTGAAGGAGATGACCGGCAGGCGCTCGTCCTGCACCAGGGCGGGCATCTTGTCGTTCGGGACCGGGAGGATGCTCCACGACCCGGCCGGCAGGTCGGTCTCGGCGAGCAGGTCACCGATGATCAGGCCGGAGAGCGGGGTGGCCGGGGCCGGCTTGAGGATGATGGGCGCACCGGCGGCGATCGCCGGGGCGACCTTGTGGGCGCAGAGGTTCAGCGGGAAGTTGAACGGCGCGATGCCGAGCACGACGCCCTTCGGGAAGCGGCGGGTGAGCGCCAGACGGCCCTGGCCACCGGCGTCGGTGTCGAGCCGCTGGGCCTCGCCGCCGTTGAACCGGCGGGCCTCCTCGGCGGCGAACCGGAACACGGAGACGGCGCGGCCGACCTCGCCCCGGGCCCACTTGATCGGCTTGCCGTTCTCGGCGGAGATCAGCTGGGCGATCTCCTCGGTGCGCTCGACCAGGCGCTTGCTGACGTGGTCGAGGGCGGCGGCGCGCACGTGCGCCGGGGTGGCGGCGAACTCGTCCCGCACGGCGTACGCGGCGGCCACGGCCTCCTCGACCTGGGCGTCGGTCGGCACGCTGACCTTGCCGACGAGCCGGCCGTCCCACGGGGAGGTGACGTCGAAGGTGTCCTCGCCGGTGACCTGGCGGCCGGCGAGCCAGAAGGCGTGGGTGGAAGTCATGTGCGAGTCCCGGCCCTTCCGCGTTGGGGGTGTGCTTGGCTTTCGTGCACCACGGTAGGGCGGGGGCGGCCGGCGGTCGTTTGTCCGAGTCGTAGTAGTCGGGGTGGGGGGTGCGCCGGAATGGCGCGGTGGGCCGGGGCGCGTGCGGTCGCCGGCTCCTGGGCCGCGTTCCTCGGTCACCTCGGGTGGGGGCGCTGGTGACGGCTGTCGTCACCGGCGAGGCGGGGGGCGGCGGACAGCCGACGGTTGCGGCCGCGGTCGGCCCCGAAGGCGATCATGCGGAAGCCGAGGCGAGAAGGCCGGCCCGGTCCGGGCCGAAGGGGAGCTCGAGGACGTGGAGCCGGAGCGAGCCCGGTTCCGGGGGCCGCGCCCCCTCGACCGGCCCGGCGGGCGGTCACTCCGGCGACGTGGCCTTCAGGGCGAGCCACAGCTCCATCCGCACGTCGGGGTCGTCCAGGGAACGGCCGAGGATCTCCTCGACCCTGCGCATCCGGTACCGCAGCGTGTGCCGGTGCACCCCCAGGTCCGCCGCGGCCGCGTCCCACTGCCCGTGCCGCGACAGCCACGCCCGCAGCGAGGCGACCAGATCCCCGCGCCCCGTCGCGTCGTGCTCGTGCAACGCCCGCAGCAACCCGTCGGCGAACGCCTTCACCGCGTCGTCGGCCAGCAACGGCAGCACGGACCCCGCCGCCAGCTGCTCGTGCTCCACCAGCACCCGCCCCCGCCGCCGGGCCACCGACAGCGCCTGCTCGGCCTGCTTGTAGGCCGCCGCCGCGGCGATCGGCCCGGCCGGCGCGGACAGTCCGACGACCAGTTCGTCCTCGTCACCGCCCGCCTGCTCGGGCACCGCCCGCGCCGCCTCCAGCGCCGTCGCGTACCGCGTACACGCGGCCACCGCCGCACCCCCGTCGGCGGCGAGCACGACCAGCCGCTCCCCCTCGGGCACGACCAGCACGGCCTCCCCGGAGCGGGCGGCCGCGGCCTCCACGCTCTCGGCCAGCCCGCCCAGGGGATCGCCGGCGACGTCGGCGGGGCGCGCGGCGGTACCGGCACCCGGTGCCCGTACCTGGCCGTGGGCATCGGCGTGCGCCCGTGCGGCGGAGCCGGACACGGACTCGGCGACGATCATCCGGAACGGCGCGTCGAGCAGCCCGCCGTACAGGTCCCCGGCGACGGCCCGGGCATGGTCGGGCTCACCGGCGAGCAGCATGCGCAGGACCGCCGCGCCGACGCGCAGTTCGGCCGCGTGCAGGGAACGGGAGCGTTCGGTGGTGAGGGTGAGCAGGGCGATGGCGGAGTGCACGGCGTACCGCTCGGCGGTGCCGAGGGCCGCGGCCGTACCGACGGCGAGCGCGGCGCGCGGCCGCCGCCCGGTGCCCAGGGAGTGCAGCTCGACCCGGTCCTCGTGCTCGGGTCCGCCGACGACGGAGGAGGCGGGGGCGGGCCGCTCCCGCAGCCGCTCGACCTCGGCGGTCAGCCGGGCGGCGCGCCGGCCGGCCCACTCGGGCGCGGCGGCGACGACGGCGCCGGAGGCGTCGTACAACGCGGCCCACCCGTCGACCTGCCCGGCGAGCGCGCCGAGGAGCCCTTCGGGCCCGGCGTTCAGCGCCTGCTTGGTCAGCTCACGCTGCGCGGCGAACCCGGCGGTGACGGCACGGTACTGATCGGCGGCGATGGCGGCGGACACGGCCTTGCTGATGGCGAGGAAGGGGGTGCGGCGGGGCACTTCGAGCAGCGGAAGCCCCTCCTCCCGCGCGGCGTCTACGAGGGCCGCGGGGATCTCCTCGTAGTTGACCCCCACGGCGAAGCCGAGCCCGACCACGCCCGCCCCGACCAGCCGCTTCACATACCGCCGCATGGCCTCGGGATCCTCCGCGTCCAGCTTGAGCGCGGTGATCAGCAGCAGCTCGCCGCCCTCCATGTACGGCACGGGGTCGGCCAGCTCGCTGACGTGGGCCCAGCGGACGGGCACGTCGAGGCGGTCCTCGCCCGCGCGCACGGTCAGTTTGAGCGCGGAGTGGTGGACGAGCGAGGCGAGGGTCGGGGGCATGAGGCCTTCACGGTGAGGGAGCTGAGGCGATCAGGGTGATCTTTTGGCCGAAGCGTATGAACGACCTACACGAATTCTGCCTCACCGTACGATCCCGCGCCGCCTCCTCACCCGCTCAAATCCACCAGCAGCGGCGGCGCGTGCTCCCCCCGCACACTCGTCAACGACAACACGGCATGCCCCGCCGGCACCCCATGAGCCAACTCAGAGGCCGACCACCGCTCCCGCTCGACCTGGCGAACGGTGACGGCCTCCGTCGTCACCGCCTTGCCTGTCACCAGCTTGCGCAGGGCATGGATGGCACGCGTCATCGGCTGGTCGGCGAATACGGTGTGCTGGGCCACGTCCCGGGTCTCCACCCACTGGGTTCCCCAGGCCTCCGCGAACCTGCCTCCGTCCCATGTGGTCACCCCGGAGAACGCCATGTGGCAGCCGACGGCCGCGTACAGCGGCCCGTGCAGTGCCTCGGGCACGTCGGCCACGGTGCGCAGGGCGAGCACCACGCCGGCGTTGCGGGAGCGCAGCCGCTGAATGCGCCGGACGGACTCGGCCGTCACCGCACCGGTGGCGTCGTCGAGGACGAGACAGGCGAAGTGGGTTCGTTCGCCTGCCGACGCCACGGCACCGAACTGGGCGAGCAGCAGCCGGGTGATGATCCGGGACGCCTCTTCGTGCCCACGGTCGGGCAGGTCGATGCGGACGCGCAACGGATGGTGGGCCACGGCGCGCAGGGAGAACGGCCGAGCGCTGCCACCTTCTCCGCCGAAGAACTCGGCGAACACCGGCCGGTCCAGCACGGCGAGCCGGTCGGCCAGGACCGGCCCCGGATCCCCGGCGGTGCCCGACTGCCGGGCACGCGCGTCGAGTTCTCGGCGCATGACCGCGTGCTCGTCCCCTGTGAGCGCACCGCGCAGCGCGGCCACGGCCGCGGAGTCGCCCACCAGGAGTTCCCGCAGCTCCGGAAGGGTCGGAAAACGTCCGTACGCCGCCCGGTGAGGGCCGAGGAGCTGGGCGAGCGCGGTGACCGACCGCTGACCGCTCACCGTGTCCAGGTCGCCTGCCAGCCCCTCCGCCAGGAGGGCGGCTGCCTCGTCGGGATCGTCGGAGTCCGCGTAGGGGTCCAGGTCGTGCACGGACGCCGGGTCGCCCAGGCGTACGACGACGTCGTAGGCCGAGTCGGGGCCGAGCGGGGTGCCGACCGCGCACACGGCGACGACAGCACACCGCCCGGCGAGTGCCTGTAGACCCAGCGACTCGACGACGGGCTGGATCAGGTGGCGTGTCTTGCCTGAACCCGCGGGCCCCACGGCCAGCAGCGAGGTGCCGAGGGCGTCCGGTGCGAGCGCCGTCCCCGCGCCGCCGTAGGCGAGCGGCGTACGGTCCCCTGCCACCCACCGCCCGATGCGCACCTGCCCGGCGAGCAGGTCGTGCCGTGCAGTCCGGCCTGGCAGGTCGCGGTCGCCCGAGGGGTGGGTCCAGGCGGCTCCGCCCTCGCGCAGCACCGTGTCGGTGAAGGAGGACAGCCGGGCCCGGGCACGTGCCACGGTCCACATGTGGCCGACCCTGGCGCAGTCAACGTCGTTCATCCGGCCGGCGTGCACCTCGGCAGTGAGCTCGTCAGCGGCCTGATGCTGGCCGGCCTCGCGCAGTTCGGGCCACTGCGACGGCCGCCGGTCGATGGCTGGCTGCACGGCCTCGGCCGTCCCCGTCCGGGCCCGCGCGGCGAGTGCTTCCCTCGCGAGGGGCCACCAGCCGCCGATCCGGGCGAACGGCCACAGCACCAGCAGGGTGATGAGCGCGTACAACCCGTCCGTGAGCGCCTCCGATGCGAAGACGCCGTAGTCGCCGGTGATCAGAACGATGAGGGAGAACAGCGGATCCTGAACGGGCAGCGCGTCCCAGCCCAGGCCGAACGCGCTCGGAAAGACGAAGGCCAGCGCGATCAGCGCGCCGAGTGCGGCGATGAGGGCGCGAACCGGTTGGTCACGACGGGTGACTACGTGCCGGATGATGTCGGACCAGCTGCCGAGACGTGCCATGACGTAGACGAGGATCGCGAAGAACACGCCGTTGGCGACCGTCATGGCCTCGGCACCCTGGTAGCCCTTCGGCGAGGTGGTGCCGGGCCACCACCATGCGTCGGGGGTGAGCAGCTTGAGGACCGTCCATTGGTAGGGGAGGCTGCCGTGCCGCCACAGCGACCACAGAAGCAGTCCCGCCACGAGGGGGACGGCGAAGCCGACGATCGTGACGGGGGCCAGCCGCTGTCCCTGGCGTGCCGCCCTGGGCGGGTGGTAGCCGTACCGCCAGATACCGGGGCCGACCGCCGGGCGCGGCTGGTCGAGCCAGTCGGCGACGGCTGAGCGGGGATGCGGCGGGTCGGGGGCATGCCCGGGTTGTGCGGCCTGCGGCGGCACCTCCGGCGCCCGCGTCGGCCGTGGCGGCACGGTGGGGGCGTCGTACGGTGTCACCGCACCGTTGTACGGGGCCGCGGGCCCGTATCGTGGTGCTGCGGGCACGTCTGTCGGCTCCGCCGGCCGGGGCACGGGGTGTGCGTGCGTGCCCCGCGCGTCCTGCGTCCCGTCGCTGTCCATCGCCCCTGCTCCCTGACCAGCCCCAGCGTCCTCCATCAGCGAGCCAATCTAATGCCCTTTCAAAGGGACTTCAGCGATTGCGCGGCAGGGCGCGCGGCGAGATACGAGCACGCCGCCGCGCTCCCCTCCCGACTCTTCTATGTCCACTACGGACAACCGCCTCCCCACAAGACGCCCACATGGAGCATGCCCACCCCCCGCCCCCGGCCCTAGCCTGCGAAGAAAGATAGGTATGCGGCCGAAAACGCACCGCCCGGAATCGTCCGGGACGCCACATGGACCGCCCGGTACGCAAGATCATCAGGAGCCCCCATGACCGCACTTCCGCAGGAGCGCCGCGTCGTCACCGCCATCCCCGGCCCGAAGTCGCAGGAGCTGCAGGCCCGCCGTACCGCCGCGGTCGCCCAGGGCGTGGGCTCCGTGCTGCCGGTCTTCACCGCGCGCGCGGGTGGCGGGATCATCGAGGACGTCGACGGCAACCGGCTCATCGACTTCGGGTCCGGCATCGCCGTGACCAGCGTCGGCGCCTCCGCCGAGGCCGTCGTACGACGGGCCTCCGCCCAGCTCGCCGACTTCACCCACACCTGTTTCATGGTCACCCCGTACGAGGGGTACGTGGAGGTCGCGGAGGCCTTGGCCGAGCTGACCCCCGGGGACCACGCCAAGAAGTCCGCGCTGTTCAACTCCGGCGCCGAGGCCGTCGAGAACGCCGTCAAGATCGCTCGCGCGTACACCAAGCGGCAGGCCGTGGTCGTCTTTGATCACGGATACCACGGGCGGACCAACCTGACCATGGCGCTGACGGCGAAGAACATGCCGTACAAGCACGGGTTCGGGCCGTTCGCGCCCGAGGTGTACCGCGTGCCGGTCGCCTACGCGTACCGCTGGCCGACCGGTCCGGAGAACGCCGGTCCCGAGGCCGCCGCCCAGGCCATCGACCAGATCACCAAGCAGGTCGGCCCGGACAACGTGGCCGCGATCATCATCGAGCCGGTGCTGGGTGAGGGCGGCTTCATCGAGCCCGCGAAGGGCTTCCTGCCGGCGATCCGCCAGTTCGCCGCCGACAACGGCATCGTCTTCGTCGCCGACGAGATCCAGTCGGGCTTCTGCCGGACCGGGCAGTGGTTCGCCTGTGAGGACGAGGGGATCGTCCCGGACCTCATCACCACCGCCAAGGGCATCGCCGGCGGTCTGCCGCTGGCCGCCGTCACCGGGCGCGCCGAGATCATGGACGCCGCGCACGCCGGAGGGCTGGGCGGCACGTACGGCGGTAACCCCGTCGCCTGTGCGGGTGCCCTCGGGGCCATCGAGACCATGAAGGAGCTCGACCTCAACGGCAAGGCCAAGCGCATCGAGGAGATCATGAAGGGTCGCCTCACCGCCATGGCCGAGAAGTTCGACGTCATCGGTGACGTCCGTGGGCGTGGCGCGATGATCGCCATCGAGCTGGTCAAGGACCGGACCACCAAGGAGCCGAACCCCGAGGCCACCGCCGCGCTCGCCAAGGCCTGCCACGCCGAGGGCCTGCTGGTCCTGACCTGTGGCACGTACGGCAACGTGCTGCGCTTCCTGCCCCCGCTGGTGATCGGCGAGGACCTCCTCAACGAGGGTCTCGACATCATCGAGCAGGCCTTCTCGCGCATCTGAGCGAGTACTCCGCACCTCTGACGGTGCCCTGCGGCAGGCCGTGTGAAGAACGTGTGCGAGGTGGATGGCGGGACGCGATTCCGTCTGCCCAAGCGCCTCGACCTGCCGTAGGTTCTACCCAGATGAGAGATACACCCCGCCCACAGGGGACTGTGGGCGATCTCAGGCCGAGGCCTCCCCAGCTTCGACCTGGTCGTGCCCTCGCGCACACAACCGGCGCCTGACGGCTCCGGGATCTCCTCACCGATCGGACGGTCGCCGCCCCAAACCCCCCGGGGCGCGCGACGTTCCGATCCGGACGGCCGCCTCGGAACCACCCCCCCTGTTCCGGGGCGGCCGACCTCCTTCCTCGCACGGACGGAAGAATCTGCGAAGCTGGGCACCGTGTCGACCGCAGCCCGCCGCGCCCCGCTCCTTGGCATCCCGGCCGTCCTCTTCGCCCTGATCACCTGGCAGGTCGTGGCCCACGGCCCGCTGCTGCGCCTGGACGCCCGCCTCAGCCGGGCCCTCGTCCATCCGGACCGGTTCTCCGAGCTCCTCTCCGACCTCGGCAACGTCCAGGTCGCCGTGCCGGTGCTCGTCGCGGCGGTGATCTACGCCCTGTGGCGGGGGCGTGCCACCGGTACGGACCTGTGGTGGCTGCCGCCCACCGCCGCGGCGGTCGTGATGGCGCTGGTGCCGGCGATCGTCGTACCCCTCAAGGACTGGACCGCACGGCCGGGGACCCCCGTGGTACCCCCGGCCGTCGGCTACTTCCCCTCCGGGCACACGGCCACGGCGGCCGTCGCCTACGGCTCCGCGACCCTGCTCCTGCTCCCCTGGCTGCGCTCCGCGGCCGCCCGCCGGGGCCTGGTCGGCGCCTGCGCGGCCCTGGTGCTCGGCGTGTCGTACGGCCTGGTCCGGCACGGCTGGCACTGGCCGCTGGACGTGGTGGCCAGCTGGTGCCTGTGCACCGTACTGCTGACCGCCCTGTCCCTGGTGCCGGGCGTCAGCCGAAGTACGCGTCGAAGGTGTGCTGGAACTCCCAGTTCGAGTAGCGGTCCCAGTTCACCGACCACGTCATCAGGCCCCGCAGAGACGGCCAGGTCCCGTGGGTCGCGTACGAGCCGCAGTTCGTCTTCTTCGTCAGGCAGTCCAGGGTCTTCGTGACCTCGGACGGCGGTACGTAGCCGTTTCCCGCGTTGGTCGAGGCCGGCATGCCGATCGCGACCTGGTCGGGGCGCAGCGGTGGGAAGACGTTGTTCGGGTCGCCCGCCACCGGGAAGCCGGTGAGCAGCATGTCGGTCATGGCGATGTGGAAGTCGGCACCGCCCATGGAGTGGTACTGGTTGTCCAGGCCCATGATCGGCCCGGAGTTGTAGTCCTGGACGTGCAGCAGGGTGAGGTCGTCGCGCAGGGCGTAGATGACGGGGAGGTACGCCCCGCAGCGCGGGTCCTGGCCGCCCCACTTGCCGGTGCCGTAGTACTGGTAGCCGTTCTGCACGAAGAAGGTCTCGGGCGCCATCGTCAGCACGAACGTGGAGCCGTACCTGGCCTTGAGGGTCTTCAGTGCCGAGATGAGGTTCACGATCACCGGCGTGGTGGGGTTCTTGAAGTCCGTGTCGTTGGTGTCGAGGGACAGCGAGTGGCCCTCGAAGTCGATGTCCAGGCCGTCGAGGCCCCATGTGTCGATGATGTTCGAGACGGAGGAGACGAAGGCGTCGCGGGCCGCGGTGGTGGTCAGCTGGACCTGGCCGTTCTGGCCGCCGATCGAGATCAGCACCTTCTTGCCGGCCGCCTGCTTGGCCTTGATCGCGGCCTTGAAGTCGGCGTCGCTCTCCACGTTCGGGCACTCGGTGACCGGGCAGCGGTTGAAGCGGATGTCCCCCGAGGTGGGCGAGGTGGGCTCGCCGAAGGCCAGGTCGATGACGTCCCAGCTGTCGGGTACGTCGGCGAGCCGGGTGTAGCCGGAGCCGTTGGCGAAGCCGGCGTGCAGATAGCCGACGAGCGCGTGGGCGGGCAGGTCGGTGGAGCCGCCGCCGGTGCCGGTGCCCGCGCTGGTCGTCGCCGTCACCCCCGCGGACTTGGCGGACTCGCCGGCGTCGTTGCTCGCGGTGACCTGGAAGCTGTACGCCGTCGAGGCCGACAGCCCGGTGACGGTGGCCGTGGTGCCGCTCACCGTCTGGACCCTGGCCCCGTCCCGGTAGACCGAGTAACCCGTGGCTCCGGTGACCGCCGACCAGGACAGGGCCACGGAGGACGAGGTGACGGCGGTGGTCTTCAGGCCGGTGGGCGCGGCCGGCGGCTGTGTGGTGCCGCTGCCGCCGGGGCCGACGAGGGAGATGTCGTCGGCGTAGTACGCACCGGTGCCGTACCAGCCGTGCGTGTAGATGGTCACCTTCGTGGTGGCGGCGCCGGTGGTGAAGGTGGTGGTCAGCTTCTGCCAGTCGGGGGCGGACTGGGTCCAGGTGGAGACGTCGGTGGTGCCGGTGCCGTTCGCGCCGAGGTAGACGTACGCGCCACGGACGTAACCGGACAGCGTGTACTGCGCGTTGGGCTGGACCGTCACCGTCTGCGCGCACTGTGCGTCGTCACTGCCGGCCGGGGTCGCCTGCAGCGCCGAACCGCCGCTGTGCACGGGCGAGTTGACCGTCGCACCGCTGCCCGCCGTACAGCTCCAACCGGTGAGGCCGGACTCGAAGCCGCCGTTGGTGGCGATGTCCGCGTCGGCCGCGCGGGCGACCGACGAGAGTGCGGTGACGCCGGGCACGGCCAGCAGGGCGGCCGTGAGCAGGGCGAGGACGGATCTGGGACGTCGTGCGCGAGCGGCGCGTGGGGCGCGTTCCACAAGGGCCTCCGGTGTCGGGGGAGTTGGAGGATGGAGCGCACTCAACTTGGTCCAGACCAATCCTCCTGTCAAGGCATCAGGGGCTCACCGTCCCGACCGACCGTCCCCACCCCCCCCTGGCCAGCCGCGCCGCCGCCTCGTGCATCGCCAGTTCCAGCAGCGCGGGGTCGGTCAGCGTGCCCGAGCCGTCGGGCGGCACCAGCCAGCGCACACCCTGGGCGGCCCGACCCGGGTACGGCACGACGATCCAGGTGCCGGGCCCCGCGGTACGGATTCCGGTGCCGACCCAGCGGGCGGCGGTGCCCGGCGGCACGAAGAACCCGACCCTGCCGTCGCCGAAGTCGGCGAGGACCGGGCCGGGCCGGTCGAGCACCCGGGTGAGCACGTCCAGGGTCGGAGAGCCGAGGTCGCCCGGCAGGATCAGTAGGTCCCAGGCCCTGCCGGCGGGCAGCAGCGCGACCCCGAGGGGGTTGCGCTCCCATTCCCAGCGGCAGGCCTCGGGGTCCGGTGCGACGGATGCCAGCCACTCGACGGCCGTCTTCGCCCCAGTCATCAGAAGGCCTCCCTCTTCTCTCGCCCGACCGTTCCGCACGGTCGTGCCGGGAGGAGAGAGGGAGGCCCTCCGCGGGCATTACGCGGGTTCCGCGCCCCAATCTTCGTGACCTGGATCACATGTCAGCGCCATCATCGGCAAGGCCGGGGGAAAGTCCCTCGGCCTCGCCCGGCTGTCACTCAGCTGTCGAAGCCCAGCCCCAGCCGGTCCATCGTCCGCAGCCACAGATTGCGGCGGCCGCCGTGCGCGTCCGCGCGGGCCAGGGACCACTTGGTGAGGGCGATCCCGGTCCAGGCGAACGGCTCGGGCGGGAACGGCAGCGGCTTCTTGCGGACCATCTCCAGCTCCGTCCGCTCGGTGCGCTCCCCGTCCAGCAGGTCGAGCATCACGTCCGCGCCGAAGCGGGTGGCGCCGACGCCCAGACCGGTGTAGCCCGCCGCGTACGCCACCCGGCCCCCGTGGGCCGTGCCGAAGAACGCCGAGAAGCGGGAGCAGGTGTCGATGGCCCCGCCCCAGGCGTGCGTGAAGCGGACGCCCTCCAACTGCGGGAAGCAGGTGAAGAAGTGGCCCGCGAGCTTGGCGTACGTCTCCGGCCGGTCGTCGTACTCCGCGCGCACCCGGCCGCCGTAGTGGTGGACCGCGTCGTACCCGCCCCACAGGATCCGGTTGTCGGCCGAGAGGCGGAAGTAGTGGAACTGGTTGGCCGAGTCGCCGAGCCCCTGTCTGTTCTTCCAGCCGATCGACTCCAGCTGGCCGGCGGACAGCGGCTCGGTCATCAGCGCGTAGTCGTAGACCGGCACGGTGTAGGAGCGCACGCGGCGCAGCAGGTTCGGGAAGATGTTCGTGCCGAGAGCGACCCGGCGGGCGCGGACCGCGCCGTACGGCGTGCGTACGGCCATGCCGGCGCCGTACGGCTTCAGGGTCAGCGCGGGCGTGTGCTCGTAGATCCGCACGCCGAGCTTCAGGCAGGCCTTCTTCAGGCCCCAGGCCAGCTTCGCGGGGTGCAGCATGGCGACGCCCGTGCGGTCCCACAGGCCGGCCTCGAAGGTGGGCGAGTTCACCTGCTCGCGCACGGCGTCGGCGTCGAGGAACTCGATGCCGTCCGCGAGCCCCTTCTCCTCCAGCTCCCGGTGCCAGTCGCGCAGTTCCCAGGCCTGGTAGGTCTCGGTGGCGACGTCGATCTCACCGGTGCGCTCGAAGTCGCAGTCGATGCCGTGCCGGACGATCGCGGCCTCGATCTCGTCGAGGTTGCGCCGCCCCAGCTCCTCCAGCTTGCCGATCTCGTCGGGCCAGCGGGTGAGGCCGTTGGGCAGGCCGTGGGTGAGGGAGGCGGCGCAGAAGCCGCCGTTGCGGCCGGAGGCGGCCCAGCCCACCTCGCGGCCTTCCAGCAGGACCACGTCGCGCCGCGGGTCGCGCTCCTTCGCGCCCAGCGCGGTCCACAGCCCGCTGTAGCCGCCGCCGACGACCAGCAGGTCGCAGGTGTCGGTGCCGGTGAGGGCGGGCTCGGCGGCCGGCTTGCCGGGGTCTTCCAGCCAGTACGGGACCGGCTGGGCTTCGGAGAGAGAGACGATCCAGTTGTCTTTGCCACGACTCATGGCGCTTGGGGCCATGATTTCAACTCCCTACAGAGGACTTTCCTGAAAAGGCGGCGCCTTGTGACGGCTTACGCCTTTTGCTTGTTACGGCGATTGCTGACGAGCATCGAGAACAGCGTGATGAGGACGGCGACGAGGAACATGGCCGTACCGATCACATTGATCTGGACGGGTGTGCCGCGCTGCGCCGAACCCCACACGAACATCGGGAAGGTGACGGTCGATCCGGCGTTGAAGTTGGTGATGATGAAATCGTCGAAGGAGAGCGCGAAGGACAGCAGCGCGCCCGCGGCGATTCCGGGTGCCGCGATGGGCAGGGTGACCCGCACGAAGGTCTGCACGGGGCCGGCGTACAGGTCCCGGGCGGCCTCCTCCAGGCGCGGGTCCATCGACATCACGCGCGCCTTGACGGCGGTGACGACGAAACTGAGGCAGAACATGATGTGGGCGATGAGGATCGTCATGAAGCCGAGCTGCGCGCCCATGTTGAGGAACAGGGTGAGCAGCGAGGCGGCCATGACGACCTCGGGCATCGCCATCGGCAGGAAGATCAGCGAGTTGACGGCGCCGCGGGCGCGGAAGCGGTACCGGACCAGCGCGAAGGCGATCATCGTGCCGAGGATCGTGGCGCCGATCGTCGCCCAGACCGCGATCTGGAGGCTGATGGAGAGCGAGCCGCACATGTCGGCGACGCCGCACGGCTGCTTCCAGGCGTCCAGGGAGAACTGCTGCCACTCGTAGTTGAAGCGTCCCTTCGGCTTGTTGAAGGAGAACGCCGTCACGATGACGTTGGGCAGCAGGAGGTAGGCGAGCGTCAGGATGCCCGCGATGACGACGAGATGGCGCTTGAGCCAGGTGACGAAGGGCATTTAGACCAGGTCCTCCGTCCCGGACCGGCGGATGTAGATCGTGACCATGGCCAGGATGGCGGCCATGAGGATGAACGACAGGGCCGCGGCCGTCGGGTAGTCCAGGATCCGCAGGAACTGGGTCTGGATGACGTTGCCGATCATGCGAGTGTCGGTGGAGCCGAGGAGCTCGGCGTTGACGTAGTCGCCGGCCGCCGGAATGAAGGTCAGCAGCGTGCCGGAGACCACGCCCGGCATCGACAGCGGGAAGGTGACCTTGCGGAAGGTGGTCCAGGGCTTGGCGTACAGGTCGCCGGCCGCCTCGTGCAGCCGTCCGTCGATCCGCTCCAGCGAGGTGTACAGCGGCAGGATCATGAAGGGCAGGAAGTTGTACGTCAGTCCGCACACCACCGCGAGCGGGGTGGCGAGGACGCGGTCGCCGGCCGTCCAGCCGAGCCAGTTGGTGAGGTCCAGGACGTGCAGCGAGTTCAGCGTGTGCACGACGGGCCCGTTGTCGGCGAGGATCGTCTTCCAGGCCAGGGTGCGGATCAGGAAGCTGGTGAAGAACGGCGCGATCACCAGGACCATGATCAGGTTCCGCCAGCGGCCCGCGCGGAAGGCGATCAGATAGGCCAGCGGATAGCCGAGCAGCAGGCACAGCACGGTCGCGGCCGCGGCGTACGCGACGGAGCGCAGGAACTGCGGCCAGTACTCGGACAGGGCGTCCCAGTACGTCGCGAAGTGCCAGGTGACCTTGTAGCCCTCCTCCAGGGAACCCTGCTGCACGGAGGTGGAGGCCTGGTAGATCATCGGCAGCGCGAAGAAGACGATCAGCCACAGGATGCCGGGCAGCAGCAGCCAGTACGGGGTGAACCGGCCGCGTTTGCGCGGGGGCTTCTTCTCCTCGACGGCGGGGGCGAGAGGCGGGGGCGCCTCGGCTTCGGTGAGGGTCGTCATCAGGCGGCCGCCTCTTCCTCGGTGCCCGCGTCGATGTCCTGGGCGGCGTCGAGACCGAAGGTGTGCGCCGGGCTCCAGTGCAGGACGACGTCGGCGCCGGGCACGAGCCGGCCGTCGCGCTCGACGTTCTGCACGTAGACCGAGAGTTCGTCGCAGACCGGGCTGTCGATCACGTACTGAGTGGAGACGCCGATGAAACTCGCGTCGGCGATCTTGCCGGTGAGGCGGTTGCGGCCCTCGGGTATCCCGCTCGCGTCGTCGGCGTGCGTGAGCGAGATCTTCTCGGGGCGGATGCCGACCAGCACCTTGCCGCCTGCGGTCGTCGGGGCGGAACAGCGCGCCTGGGGCAGCACCAGCTTGCCGCCGGCCGCCTTGAGCACGATGTCGTCGCCGTTCTTGGTGTCGACCTCGGCCTCGATGAGGTTGGAGGTGCCCAGGAAGTTCGCGACGAAGGTGGTGTTCGGGTTCTCGTAGAGGTCGGTCGGCGAGCCGAGCTGTTCGACGCGGCCCGCGTTCATCACGGCGACCGTGTCGGCCATGGTCATGGCCTCCTCCTGGTCGTGCGTGACGTGCACGAAGGTGATGCCGACCTCGGTCTGGATGCGCTTGAGCTCCAGCTGCATCTGGCGGCGCAGCTTCAGGTCGAGGGCGCCGAGCGGCTCGTCGAGGAGGAGCACCTTCGGGTGGTTGATGAGGGCGCGGGCGACGGCGACGCGCTGCTGTTGGCCACCGGAGAGCTGGTGCGGCTTCTTGCGCGCCTGCTCGCCGAGCTGGACCAGCTCCAGCATCTCCTCGACCTGCTTCTTCACGCTCTTGATGCCGCGCCGGCGCAGACCGAAGGCGACGTTCTCGAAGATGTCCAGGTGCGGGAAGAGGGCGTAGGACTGGAAGACCGTGTTCACCGGGCGCTTGTACGGCGGCAGGTGGGTGACGTCCTGGTCGCCGAGGCGCACGGTGCCGGAGGAGGGTTCCTCCAGACCGGCGATCATGCGCAGGGTGGTGGTCTTGCCGCAGCCGGAGGCGCCGAGCAGGGCGAAGAAGGAGCCCTGCGGCACGGTCAGTTCGAGCGGCTGTACGGCGGTGAAGCCGTTGTCGTAGGTCTTGCTGATACCGGAGAGGCGGACGTCGCCGCTGTTGTCTGGTGTCGTCATCGTCGTCGTCACGCCCCTGTGAGCTTCGAGAACTTCTGCTGGTAGGCCGTCTCTTCCTTCTGCGTCAGCGCGCGGAAGGCATGGGACTTCGCCTGCATGGCCTTGTCGGGAAGGATCAGCGGGTTGCTCGCCGCCGATTTGTCGATCTTCGCAAGGTAGGGCTGCACTCCCGCGACCGGGCTCACGTAGTTCACGTACGCGGCGAGCTCGGCGGCCGGCTGGGGCTCGTAGAAGTAGTCGATGAGCCGCTCGGCGTTGGTCTTGTGACGCGCCTTGTTGGGGATCAGCATGTTGTCGGTCGACGTCATGTAGCCGCTGTCGGGGATGACATAGCCGACGTCCGGGTTGTCCGCCTGGAGCTGGACGATGTCGCCGCCCCATGCCACGCACGCGGCGAAGTCGCCCTTGCTGAGGTCCGAGGTGTAGTCGTTGCCGGTGAAGCGGCGGATCTGGCCCTTGTCGACGGCCTTCTGGAGGCGGGCGATCACCGCGTCGAAGTCGTCGTCGGTGAACTTCGCCGGGTCCTTGCCCATGTCGAGCATGGTCATGCCGATGCTGTCGCGCATCTCGGTCAGGAAGCCGACGCGGCCCTTGAGCTTGGGGTTGTCGAGCAGGTCGGAGATCGACTTCACCTCGATGCCGTCGAGCGCCTTCTTGTTGTAGGCGATGACGGTCGAGATGCCCTGCCACGGGTACGAGTACGCCCGGCCCGGGTCCCAGTCGGGCGCGCGGAACTGGTCCGAGAGGTTGGCGAAGGCGTGCGGCAGGTTGGCCGGGTCCAGTTTCTGGACGTAGCCGAGGCGGATCATGCGGGCGGCCAGCCAGTCGGTGAGTACGACCAGGTCGCGCCCGGTGTCGTGGCCGGCGGCGAGCTCCGGCTGGATCTTGCCGAAGAACTCGTCGTTGTCGTTGATGTCCTCGGTGTACTTGACCTGGATGCTGGTCCTCCGGGCGAACGCGTCGAGCGTGGGGTGGCGCTTGGTCTTGTCGTCCACGTCGATGTACTCGGGCCAGTTGGAGAAGTTGACGACCTTCTCCTTGGCCGAGTGGTCGTCGGCGGACACGCCACCCTGGGTCTTGGATGCCGCCGGGATACCGCAGGCGCTCAGCGCCCCGAGTGCGCCGACCGTGAGCGCGCCGCCCGCGGAGGCGCGCAACAGCGACCGGCGGGCCACTGCGGTCCGGCCGTTACGGAGGCTGCGCCGTATGGCGGCGACTTCGACCGGGGTCAGTCGGTCGGGCTCGTACTGCTCCATGCGCGTGGTGCCCTTTCGGGAGGGTTGGGTGGTCGGCCTGGTCGAGGGCCGGAGCGTCACACCGGGCGGCAGCCGGACGAACGGCTGCTACCGGTCCCCGAAGATCGTGCGGTGCCAGTCCTTGCGGGCGACCGCGGTGTTGTCGAACATGACGTGCTTGACCTGCGTGTATTCCTCGAAGGAGTACGCCGACATGTCCTTGCCGAAGCCGGACGCCTTGTATCCGCCGTGCGGCATCTCGCTGATGATCGGAATGTGGTCGTTGATCCACACGCAGCCCGCCTTGATCTCGCGGGTGGCGCGGTTCGCGCGGTAGACGTTGCCGCTCCACGCGGAGGCGGCGAGGCCGTAGGGGGTGTCGTTGGCCAGCCGGATGCCCTCGTCGTCGCTGTCGAAGGGCAGGACGACCAGGACCGGGCCGAAGATCTCGGACTGGACGATCTCGCTGTCCTGGGCCGCGTCGGCGACCAGGGTCGGCCGGTAGTAGGCGCCCTTCTCCAGGTCGCCCAACGGGGCCTCGCCGCCGGTCACCACGCGTGCGTAGGCGCGCGCACGGTCCACGAACCCCGCGACCCGGTCCCGCTGGACGTGCGAGATGAGCGGCCCGAGGTCGGTACCGGGAGCGAAGGGGTCCCCGAGCCGCACGGTCTCCATCAGGGCGGCGGTCCGCTCGACGAACGCCTCGTACAGCGATCGCTGCACGTACGCGCGCGTGGCGGCCGTGCAGTCCTGGCCGGTGTTGATCAGGGCGCCGGCGACGGCCCCGTGGACGGCGGCCTCCAGATCGGCGTCGTCGAAGACCACGAAGGGCGCCTTGCCGCCCAGTTCCAGGTGCAGCCGCTTGACGGTGGCGGTGGCGACCTCGGCGACGCGCTTGCCGACGGCGGTGGAGCCGGTGAAGGAGGTCATGGCGACATCCGGGTGGCCGACGAGGTGCTCCCCCGCCTCCCTCCCGGTCCCGGTGACGACGTTGATCACACCGTCGGGGAGGCCGGCGTCCGTGGCCGCCTGGGCGAAGAGCAGCGAGGTGAGAGGGGTCAGCTCGGCCGGCTTCAGCACGATGGTGTTGCCGGCGGCGATCGCCGGGAGGATCTTCCAGGCGGCCATCTGGAGGGGGTAGTTCCAGGGCGCGATCGACCCGACGACACCGATCGGCTCGCGCCGGATGTACGACGTGTGGTCTCCGGAGTACTCACCGGCGGACTGCCCCTGCAGGTGCCGGGCGGCGCCCGCGAAGAACGCGGTGTTGTCGATGGTCCCCGGCACGTCGAACCCGCGGGAGAGCTTCAGCGGCTTGCCGCACTGCAGCGACTCCGCGCGGGCGAAGTCCTCCGCGCGGTCGGCGAGCACCGCGGCGAACCGGTGCAGGGCGTCCGAGCGCTCGCCCGGGGTGGCCGAGGCCCAGGCCGGGAAGGCCTCGCGAGCTGCGGCGACGGCCGCGTCGACGTCGTCGGTGCCGGCCAGCTCGTAGGTGTACACCTCCTGGCCGGTGGCGGGGTCGACCACGGCGTGGTTACGGCCCGAGGTGCCCTTCGTCAGCCGGCCCGCGATGAACTGCGCGCCGTCGGCGAATCGTTCCTCTGCGGGGAATCGTTCCGGGGTGGCGGTGCCCGGGTTGTGCATGTCGCTCTCCTCCGCCGTTCGCCCCGTCCCGGGGGGTGGGTGGCGTAGCTCCAGCTCGATTTGAGTGCCGATCCTGACAGAGCAATAGGACTCCAACAAGTGATTCCGTTGTTGCCTTTTGGTTACGCGACGGAATCTGTCGACCAGGTGTCGAGTTGGGGCGGAAAAGGGCGGACGGAGTGTCAGTGGTGCGTGCCAGACTCGCGTGCATGGGCAAGATCGACGGGGTGGAAGCCCTGATCAGAGAGGTCCGGGCGGGCAGCCGGATCAAGTACCTCCACTTCTGGGGGCACCGGCCGAGACCGGACGGCAGTGTCGGCGCGGGCTGTCTGAGCCAGTGGTGGCCGTCACCGTTCGTGGTGGACGGGGTGGAGTACGCGACGGCCGAGCACTGGATGATGGCGGGCAAGGCCCGGCTGTTCGGGGACACCGAGGCGGAGCGCCGGGTCCTGGCCGCGGCTCATCCCGCCGAGGCGAAGAAGGCGGGACGGCTGGTCCGCGGCTTCGACGAGGCGACATGGGGCCGGGAGCGCTTCCGGATCGTGGTCGAGGGCAGCGTGCACAAGTTCGCGGCCGACGACGATCTGCGCGGTTTTCTGCTGGGCACGGGTGACCGCGTGCTGGTGGAGGCGAGCCCGGTGGACCGTATATGGGGCATCGGGCTCGCGGCGGACGACGAGGCGGCGTCGGATCCGCAGCGGTGGAAGGGGACGAACCTCCTGGGGTTCGCCCTGATGGAGGCGCGGGAGAGGCTGGCGGGCGCGGGGGCGTAGCGCAGGGGGTCAGCGCCCGGGGAGTGCGGAACCGGCGCCGACCCCGGTGCGCCTCCGGCGGGCCGCGCCCAGGCGGCCGAGTCGCGTCCCGGCACGGCCCCACGCCCCTCGGTCCCGGTGTGCCCTCCGACGCTTCAGTTGGTCACCGCGATGAGCAAGGCGAAGAAGACCAGCACCAGGACGATCCCCGCCCCTCCGCAGATGAGGCCGGCCAGGGCCACGCCGGGGTTGGTGGCCTCGCCCCGCTTGGCCTTGCCACGGCCCAGCGCCCCGAAGATCACCGCCAGGATGCCGAGTACCAGCGCGATCGGCCACAGCAGGAAGCAGACCGCCGAGACGATGCCCAGCACCAGCGAGGTCGTACCCATCCCGTTGCTCGGCATCGGCTGCATGCCGGGCCAGCCGTAGCCCTGCGCGGCCGGGTAGGGCCCGGGGTACGGCGTCGGCGGCTGCGGCTGCCCCGGGTAGCCGTAGGCCGAGGGCGGGCCCGGATAGCCGTACGGCACCTGGGCGGGACCGTCGGGTGCGATGGGCGGCGGGGGTACGGGTTCCGGGCCCGCCTGCGGTGCGGCCTGCGAGGCATACGGGCCTGCCGGGGCGGGCGGCACCGGCGGGGCGTACGGGTGCGCGGCGGTCGCCGGCGGGGCGTACGGGTTGGCGGGAGGCGGGGCCGCCGGGGGCGCGAACGGGTTCGGCGCCGCGGGTGCCGGCGGAGCCCAGGAGGCCGGCGGCGTGGCGGCGCCGGACCCGTCCGGCGCCGCGGGCAGCGAGGTGACCGTCTGCTGATGGTGGACGGAGTCGCCCGGCGCACCGGAGTCCTGATGGGACGCCGGTATCGCGTCCTGGACCGGAGCGGGGCCGGTGTCCTGCCCCGGGGCCGACCACGGTGCTCGCTGCGCGGCCTGCTCCCCCGTCGGCTTGTCCAGCGACACCCGGGGTGACGTGGCCCCGTCGCCGGCAGGCTGATGTTCCTGTGGCGTGGACTGCGGCGCCTCGTCGGACATGGTCGAACCCCTCTGCTGGCTGTCCCGCCATGCTAAGGGCAGGCAAAGCGGGCGCGGGCCGGGGCCTACGATGATCCCGCGCGACCGATCAGCCGATCACCGCGCCCGCGCCACGCCCCTCGCCGCGCGGGCGCCCTTCCCGGGGAGGACCCCATGACCGACAGCTCCGTACCCGCCGCCGGCACCGCCGACCGCGATCTGCGGACCTTCATCGCCGGACTGCCCAAGGCCGAACTGCACGTTCACCACGTCGGCTCCGCCTCCCCGCGCATCGTCTCGGAACTGGCCGCCCGCCACCCCGACTCCAAGGTCCCCGCCGACCCCGAGGCCCTGGCCGAGTTCTTCACCTTCACCGACTTCGCCCACTTCATCGACGTGTATCTTTCGGTCGTCGACCTGATCCGCACGCCCGAGGACATCCGGCTGCTGACCTACGAGGTGGCCCGCGACCTGGCCCGGCAGCAGGTGCGCTACGCCGAGCTGACCGTCACCCCCTTCTCCTCCACCCGGCGCGGCATCGACGAGCTGGCCTTCATGGCGGCGATCGAGGACGCCCGCAAGGCGGCCGAGGCCGAGTTCGGGACCGTGCTGCGCTGGTGCTTCGACATTCCCGGCGAGGCCGGCCTGGAGTCCGCCGAGGAGACGGCACGCCTGGCCACCGACGACCGCATCCGCCCGGAGGGACTCGTCTCCTTCGGGCTCGGCGGCCCCGAGATCGGCGTGCCCCGGCCGCAGTTCAAGCCGTACTTCGACCGGGCCATCGCCGCCGGTCTGCACTCCGTGCCGCACGCCGGCGAGACGACCGGCCCGGAGACGGTGTGGGACGCGCTGACCGAACTGCGCGCCGAGCGCATAGGGCACGGCACCAGCTCCGCGCGGGACCCCGAGCTGCTCGCGCATCTCGTCGAGCAGCGCATCCCGCTGGAGGTCTGCCCGACCTCGAACATCGCCACCCGCGCGGTCCGCACCCTGGACGAACACCCGATCAAGGAGTTCGTGCGGGCCGGGGTGCTGGTCACGATCAACTCCGACGACCCGCCGATGTTCGGCACCGACCTCAACAACGAGTACGCGGTGGCCGCCCGGCTGCTCGACCTGGACGAGCGGGGCCTGGCCGACCTCGCCAAGAACGCGGTGGAGGCCTCGTTCCTGGACGCCGGCGGCAAGGCCCGGATCGCGGCGGAGATCGACGCGTACACCGGCACCTGGCTCGCGTCCTGACGCACCCCACAATGGGGGGCATGCAGACCGTGACCGCCGTGGCTCATCGCGGCGACCCCTACCGCTTCCGTGAGAACACCATCGACTCGCTGCGTTCCGCGCTCGACCGGGGCGCGGACGCGGTCGAGGTCGACGTACGGCTCACCCGCGACGGCGTCCCCGTACTGCTGCACGACGACACGCTCCAGCGGCTGTGGGAACTCGGCCGGCCGCTCGCCGCGCTGTCCGCCGAGGAGGTGCGCGGGCTCACTGCGGGCGGGGTGCCGACGCTGGCGGAGGCGCTGGCCGCGACCGGCGACAGCCGGGTGATGGTGGACCTGTGCGGGCGGGTCGAGCGGCGGATGGTGGACCGGGTCATGGACGTGGTCCGGCAGAGCGGTGCCCAGGAGCGCGCCTACTACTGCGCGGGCCCCGAGGCGATGCTCACCGTCCGCGCCGCGGACCCGGCCGCCGAGATCGCCTTGACCTGGACCAGCCTCGCCCCGCCCCGGCCCGCGCTGCTGGCCGCGATCCGCCCTCGCTGGCTCAACTACCGTTTCTCCCTGCTGAACCGGGAGTTGGCGGCCCGCGTCCACCGCGACGGCCAACTGGTGTCCGTGTGGACCCCGGACACCCGCCGCGCGATGAGCCGCCTGCTGGACCTGGGAGTCGACTCGATCACCACCAACCGCGTCGACGTCCTGCACGCCCTGCGCAACGGCGGCTAGTTCCCGGCGGACGCCCGGGACCGCCGTGGCACCGTCGCCGCGTCGGACGGGGTGGCCCGGGTGGCGTACTGCGGGACCGGGGTGTCGTCCCGGGGCACGGACCGAGGCCTCAGAGCCCGGGGGCGGGTCGGGTTACTCTCGTGCGGGGAAAGCAGTTCAGAGTAGAGGCCCAATTTCATGCGGCGCGACAACTGATGCCCTGGTTCGCCGGCGGCGCGTCCGGCGCGGCCGTGCCGACCTTCGGATATCTCGTCGGCCTGGTCCTGGCCGCCGCCGTGGTCGGCGGCCTGGCCCGGCGCGGCGGCGACCGCGGCCCGCTGCGCACGGCCGGTGCCATGGCGCTGGGCAGCCTCTGCGTGTACGCGGTCGGGGTGCCGTACCTCGCGTGTCGCTGCACCTCTCCCTGTCCCGCGCGCTGGTCCCGGGCGCCGTGCCCTACCTGCCGGGCGACGCCCTGAAGGCGGCCGTGGCGACGGGCCTGCTGCCGGGGGCGTGGCGGCTGCTGGGCCGGTCCGGGAACTAGGCAAGGGCCTCCAGCCGCTTGATCTTCTTCCGCACGACGTAGAGCGGGATCACCCCGAAGACCCCGAAGGACATGTCGATCAGGCTCCACCAGAAGGGGATTCCCCGGATCGGGCCGCAGACCAGGGCGAGCGGGATGATCCCGGCGCAGGCGATCATCCCGAACTCGACCACCCAGATGTTGCGGACGGGGTCGCGGTACGGCCCGTAGAAGGCGACCGCGATGACGAGGTGGGCGAAGGCCAGCCAGTCGGTGCCGTAGAGCAGGAACGGGTATTCGGCGTCGGCGGTGTCGAGTCCGTCGCGCACCCGCTCGATCCAGTCCATCAGGGCCGGCAGGTGCTCCGGCACGGACAGCGCGCGCAACGCGCTCTCGGCCCAGCGCAGTTCGTGCACCAGGGGGAAGGCGGTGGCCCCGCTGAGCGCGAGGCACACGACGAAGAGGACCAACCAGACGCGGATGCCCTTCAGCAGGGCGGCTCTGTCGCTCATGGCAGGAGCGTACGCCCAGAGTTGAACGTGTTCAAAAAGGCCCCGTCGCCACTCCGGTCCCTACTCCAGCGGGTCGTCCGGGGCGACACGCCGTACGCCCGGCAGACGGCCGTCCAGCTCACCGGGTTCGAAGCGGCACATGCCGACCGCGTGCCAGAACTCGCCGGTGACGTCTCCCTCGTACTTGTAGCCGCCGGACGGGGACAGGGCGGCCCAGCCGCCGGGCATGCCGACGAGAGTGGCCCGCAGGGAGGCGGGAGCGTCGGCGGGGACGGTCCACAGCCGTACCGTGCCGTCCTCGCCGCCGCTGGCCAGCAGGGAGCCGTCGGGGCTGAACGCCACCGCGAGCACCCGGCCGGTGTGGCCGGTCAGCACAGCCGTCTGCGCCCCGGTGTCCGGGTCCCACAGCCGGACGGTCCGGTCGTCGCCGGCCGTCGCCAGCAGGGGGCGCCCCGGGTGGACCGCGGCCGTCCAGATCTTGCCAGCGTGCCCGGTCAGCCGGTGGTCGGCCGCGCCGTCCCGCCAGATCACCGCCGTACCGTCCCACGAGGCGCTGGCGAGCCAGGAGCCGTCCGGGGCGAAGGCCACGGCGTACACCCGGTCGGTGTGGCCGTCGAGCACGGCGGTGATCCGGCGGCTCTCCCGGTCCCAGATCCGCACCTTGCGGTCGTCGCAGCCGGTGGCCAGGACCGCGTCGTCGGAGCGGAAGGCGATCGCCCGGACCCGCCCGAAGTGCTCGGTGATGGCGGCGAGATGGGCCCCGGTGGCCCGGTACCACAGCCGTACCGTGTCGTCGTCGTTGGCGGTGGCGAGCAGTTCGCCGTCGGCGCTGAACGCCTCCGCCCACACATGGTCGGTCTCGACGTCCAGTTCGCGCTGGTACTCGCCGGTGGCCGCGTTCCACAGATAGATGTCGCCGTCGCTGCTCGCGGTGGCCAGCAGGGGCCCGACGGGGCCGAACGCCGCCGAGACCAGCCGATCGCTCTGCCCGGTCAGTTCGCGCAGCCGGCGGCCGGATCCGGAGTGCCACACCCGGACCACACCGTCGTTGCCGCCGGCCGCCAGCAGGGAGCCGTCGGCGCTGAAGGACAGGGTGCCGATGCGCCGTCCGTGGCCGCGCAGGATGCGCCGGCCCTGGCCGGTGGCCGGCTCCCACAGCCGTACGACCCCGTCGTTGCCGCCGGTCACCAGCAGCGAGCCGGGTCCCTGGGCGGGCGTGTCGCCGTGCGGGCGGAACTTGCACACCCACACCGAGCCACGGTGCTCTGCGGGCTGCCGGTTCAGCGGCACGGCGACCGGGTCGGCCGCCGGGTCGATCCGCCACAGCCGGACCACCCCGGCGCTGTCCCCGGCGGCGAGCAGCGTCCCGTCGGGATCGAACAGCACCTGGTACACGGCCCCGCTGCAGCCGCCGAGCAGCCCCGCGGAGCCCCCGGCGGCCAGGTCCCACAGCCGCACCTCGCCGTCGGTGTCGCCGCTGACCAGGAACCGGCCGCCCGGGTGGAAGTCCAGTGTGTAGACGCGCCCGGAGTGGCCGGTGAACTCGTGCCGCACGGTCCGGGTGGCGAGGTCCCACACACGGACCGTGCCGTCGCGCCAGTCGTCGCCCCGGTCGCCGGTGGCGAGCAGGGTGCCGTCCGGGCTGAACCGCGCCCGGTACACCGCGTTGCGGTGTCCCGGCAGCTCACCGGCGAGCCGGCCGGTGGTGAGGTCCCACAGGCGGACGACGGCGGTCGCGTCGCCGGTGACGAGGGTGGCGTCGTCCGGTGCGAACGCCACCGTGTACACGGGCCCGGTGTGTCCGGGCAGCCGGTGCAGCGCGGCACCGGATGCCGTGTCCCAGACGGTGACCACGCCGTCGGCGTCCCCGGTGGCCAGCAGCAGCCCCTCGGCGTCGAGGACGACTGGCCAGACGCCCTTCGGGTGGATCTCCAGCCGGCGCAGACAGCGCCCGGAGACGGGGTCCCACAGCCGTACGGTGCCGTCGGCGCTGCCGGTGGCCAGCACCCGTTCGCGGAACTTGACCGCGTAGACCCGGCCGGTGTGGCCCTGCAGGGTGCGCAGCGGGAGGCCGGTCGCGACATCGGCGACCAGGACGCCGCCGTCCTCGCTGCCCACGGCGAGCAGTTCGCCGTCGGGACTGTAGGAGATGGGCTCGGGCAGCCGGGTGCGGCTGCTGAACCCGTACGGCACCCCGACCGCGGCGGGCCGGAAGCCGGAGTCGACGGCCATGCCGGGCGCGAGCGCGGCGGTGGCCAGCTCGGGGCTCGTGGCCAGGGGCCCGGTGGTCGCCGAGATCAGCGCCGCCCGCCGCCACCGGCCACCGTCCACCCGGGCGCCGGTCAGGTCGGTGCCGATCAGCCGGGCCCGTCTGAGGTCGGCGCCGCGCAGGTCGGCGCCGGTCAGATCGGCGCCGTCGAGCCGGGCGCCGGTCAGCCGGGCGCCGCGCAGGACGGCACCGGAGAGGTTGGCGCCGACCAGCCGGGCGTCGGTGAGGTCGGCGCGGGTGAGGTCGACGCCGGAGAAGTCGCGGTGGGACAGGTCCTCGCCGGCCAGGGCGGCACCGCGCAGATCGGTGTGGGCGGGCACCCGGAGCCGGCTGAGGATCTTCACGGCGTTGGCGCGGGCGGCGTCCGCAGAGGTGTCCGCGGCCGTGCCGGACAGCTCCCGCTCGGCCCACGCCTGGCAGAGCCGGTGGTCGGCGAGGTCACAGAGGAACTCGACCGCCAGCTGACTGAGTTGGCGCCGGCTCAGCAGGGTACTGTCGCCGTCGGTGAGCCGACGGCCGCACTCCCTCGCGACCAGCCACTCCACCACCGAACCGTGGATGAACCGGAACACGCCGTCGTCGCTGCGCACCAGCAGACTGCCGGAGCCGATGGCGTGCGCGGTCTGCGGCACCGACAGCCGGGTCTCGGCGAGCCCGGTGAGGGTCTCGGCGACATCGGTCAGCTCGTCCAGCCGCAGCGCGTCCTGCCCGCTCTCCCACAGCCGCAGGGCGAGCGCGGTGACCGCGTCCCACAGCTGGTCCAGGGACAGCCCGGGCCCCCGGCCGGGGCCGCCGCTGCCGCGCTGCGCCTCGAAGCCGAGCCAGGCCGTGAGCACCTCCTGGTACAGCCCGGCGGGGCTGAGGGCGCGCCCGGCGCCGGCGACCGCGCGCAACCGGTCGTCGTCGAGGTCCGCGACGAAGCCGAGCAGCCGGGGGTTGCGGCACAGGGCGAGCAGGTCGGGGATGGCGTCCAGCAGCCGGATGCGGCGCTCGGCGGCGCGGTCGTCGCCGTCGTAGCGGTTGACCAGGTAGGCGCGGATCTGCTGAGGGGTGAACTCCTGGACGGCCAGCACCCGGCGGTGCGGGAGCAGCCCGACGCGTTCGCCGAGGGCGGTCAGCACCTGGCCCTGGGAGCGGAAGTGCTGGGTGCGGCTGGAGATCACGATCTTGGCGCTGTCCACGGCGGAGTCCAGCAGCACCTGGAGGCGTTCGGCGGCGCGGTCGTAGGTGACCTGGTTGACGAGTTCGTCGAAGCCGTCGAAGAGCAGCACGATCCGGCCCTGCTGGAGCATGTACCGGAAGGCGCGCAGGTCGATGTTGTCGACGCCGTGCGCGGCGAGGTGCGCGGCGACGAGTCCCTCGAAGGAGTAGGCCCGGTCGAGTGCGTGCAGTTCGATCAACAGCGGGACCAGGTGCGGCAGTTCGGCCGGGATGCGGCGGGCCAGCTCGCGCAGCGCGAAGGTCTTGCCGTGCCCGAAGTCGCCGAGCAGCAGCAGGAAGCGGCCCTGGTCGGAGTCGAGCAGCCGGAGCATCTCGTCGACCAGCCCGTCGCGGTCCTCGGCGTCGAGGCGCTCCACCTCCCGGTACCGCTGCGGCAGATACATGCCCGGGGGATAGCGGGGGTCGGTGCGCAGCCGCTCGCTCTGCCCGGCGACATAGCCGCGCAGGTCCAGCAGTCCCTGGAACTCGGTGAAGCTGCGCACCCGCACGCCCCGGCGGCGGGCCGCGTCGCGCAGTTCGCGGTCGGGCGGCGGACCGTCGTGGACGAGTTCGGCCTCGGTCTCGGCGTCGGCGGCGTGCACGAGGGCCACGAACCGGTCGACGTCCTGCGCGTCCGGGGTGCCGCTGTGGACGGCCACCCGCTGCTGCCGGACGAAACCGGACTGGGTCCAGGTGACGAGCAGTTGCGGCACCGGCCCGTCCACCGGGCGGATCTGGGCGCCCTCGTGCCGGGTGCGGCAGACCTCGGCGACCCGCGCCAGCAGGATCTCGGCGGGGGTCTGCACGGCACGCGGCTCGGGGTCGGGGAGAGCGGGTCCGCCGTTGTCGTCGTCGGGGGGTGCGGCTTCCGGCCCGAAGGCCCGATCGGCCCGCCGCCACTGGAGCGCCCGCCGCCGCGGCTCCCCCGGCCCCTGCCAGACGGACAGTCCGTCGCGGCCGACCCGCACCAGCTGGTGCCCGCCGGGCCCGGTCGCGCCGATCACCGGCACCTCACCGGCCCCGGTGGTCAGGGCGGGCAGCGCGCCGGGGTCGGCCGGGCCGTGCAGCAGCAGATGCAGCCGGGGCGCGGTCAGCCGGGTCAGCACGTCGGTGTCGCGCAGCGGGCCGGCCCCGTCCAGGGCGGCGGTGCCCGGCGCACCGGCCCGGCGCACGCCGGCGGCGGGCCGTGCGGCGCCGGGCGAGTGCCGCACGACGCCGATCCGCAGCCATCCCTCGGTCTCGTGCGGCCGCAGGGCCTGCGCGAACCAGGCAGCCTGCTCGCGCCCCACCATCCCGTACTGGTCGTCGCGCCGATGGCTGTACGCCATGGACGAGTTGAGACCGGCGACCACGGTGTGCAGTTCCGGCACGGGGAAGAGCGTCCACGGCTGGTCGCTGTCGAAGACGACGTCGAGCCCCTGGTACAGCTCCCGGAACAGCCGGGCGAAGTGCCGCCACTTGGGCCAGTACGGCGGCCGGGGCGGCATCTCGTCGGCCTCGCAGGTGCTGAAGTAGGCCTGACAGGCGGCCAGGTTGACGTCCTGGCCGCCCGGGACGAGGGCGACCCGGTGCGGTTCGAGCCCGAGCAGGGCACGCATCCCGGTGAGGAAGGCGAGGGCCTGCTCGAACTCGCGCCGGCTGCCGGAGGCGGTCAGGTCCCCGGTGACGACCAGCAGGTCGGGCGAGGGCGCCCCCGCGTCGGTCAGCTCGACGAGGTCGCCCCAGATGGCGGCCTGCAGCTCGGCGGGGTCCTGCCCCCTGCCGAAGGCGGGGCCGGCCAGCTGGAGCACGGTGACCGCCTCCCGCTCCCGCACCTCGCCGGACACCCGCGGGTACGACGGCGCCGCCGCCGGTCTGCGGCGCCCGGCCCACCCGGGTCCGCCGAGCGGCCGGCCGGGGCTCGGGACGGCCGGGGTGGCCGCCACGGGACGGCCGTTCGCGCCCGGGTATCCGGGCGGCAGGCTGGGCCGCGCCCGCCCGTCGAGGGCCTGCCGGACTCGGGCGAGGAGCAGTTCCCGAGCCGCCGCCGGATCGGCGACGGGCACCAGGTCGACGTACGTGATGGTGGCGAGCAGCCCCTCCACGGGGATGTCCTCGACCCGCACGGTGATCAGCCGCCGCTCCGGCGCATCGGGGTCGGCGCGCAGCGCGGCCTGCCACTCCATCCGCCCGTACCGGGAGCGCTCGTAGTTCCGCGAGAGAACGGCGATGACGGCGGCGGACTCGCTCACGCCCCGGTCCATGAAGTCGACGAAGTTCGTGCCCGGCACGAAGTCCCAGGCCTGCAGGACCGTGCGGTACCCGGCCTCCTCCAGGGTCCAGGCGATCCAGGACGCCCAGCGTTCGTCGGCCGGCGAGTAGCTGATGAAGAAGTCCAATGGCCCGGTGTCCCCCGGGATGTTCTGACGAGCCACCATGTATTGATGATGCCGTGAAAAGAGAGGTTGATACCGGTCGTTTCCACGCGTTCGACGGCGCCCCGGTCACAGCGGCGCACAGGTGTGCGACCCTTCCAACCGTGCGTGCCTTATTGCTGCGTCTGCATGTGCTCGACCGGGTGGCGATCGGTCTGCTGGCGACCGGATCGCTGTGTGTGGCCACCGGGTTGCTGCCCACCGGTTCCGCATCCGACGCGATGACGCGCATCGCCCCGCTGCTGGCGTTCCTGGGCACGGTGATCGTGCTGGCGGAACTGACCAGCAGGGCCGAGGTGTTCGACGTGGTGGCGGCGCGGGTGGCGCGGGCGGGCAGGGGCAGCTACCCGCTGCTGTTCCTGCTGTGCGTGGCCTTCGCCTCGGTGACCACGATCGCCCTGAACCTGGACACGACGGCGGTCCTGCTGACACCGGTGATGCTGGCGCTCGCCTCCCGGGTGGGCATCGCGCCGGTGCCGCTGGCCATGACCACGGTGTGGCTGGCCAACACGGCGAGCCTCCTCCTGCCCGTGTCCAACCTGACGAACCTGCTGGCCGCCGACCGGGTCGCGCTGTCCCCGCTGGGGCTGGCCGGGCGGATGTGGGCGCCGCAACTCGCCGCGCTCGCCGTGACGATGGCTTGTTTGTGGCTGTTCTTCTGGCGCCGGGGGCGGCGTGGGGGGCCTGTTGTGGACGGGTCCGGTCTGATGGCGGCCGTGCCGGTGTCGGGGCCGGGCGCGGCGCGTGCGGACGACGTCCGTGCGGATGCCGCCGACCGCTATGCGCCGCCCGCCGTGCACCGGCCTGCCGACCCGGTGCTCTTCCGCGCGTGCGCGCTGGCCTGCGGCGGCTTCCTCCTCGCCATCCTGGTGGCCGACGTACCGCTGTGGATGGCGTCCGGGACGGCGGCGCTGGTCGCCGTGGCGGCGTTCGCGGTCCGCGACCGGTCCGCGATCCGCGTGTCGCTCGTCCCCTGGCAGCTGCTGGTGATGGTGCCCGGCATGTTCCTGGTGGTCGAGACGTTCGACGCGCACGGGCTGCACCACCTGCTGGCCTCGGCGGTGGGAGCCGACGGCGGCGCGCTCGGCATGTTCCGCGCGGCGGCGGTCGGCGGCGGTCTGTCCAACGCCCTCAACAACCTCCCGGTGTACCTGGCCGGCGAGGCGGCGGTTCCCCTGGGCAACCACGACCAGCTCCTGGCCCTGCTCGTGGGTACGAACGCCGGGCCGGTGATCACGCCGTGGGCGTCCCTGGCGACGCTGCTGTGGTACGAGCGCTGCCACGCGTACGGGGTCCGGGTGCCGGTCACCCGGTTGACGGGGACCGGTGCGGTACTGGCCGCGTGCGCGGTGGGGGCGGCAGTGGCTGCGCTGGCTTTGACGCGCTAGTTCGCCTTCACGGCACCGACGAACGCCGACCAGGCCGGTGCCGTGAAGACGACGGTGGGGCCGGTGGGGTGCTTGCTGTCGCGGACGGGGACGTGAGTGGGGGCGGGGGTGTCGTTCACTTCGAGGCAGTCGCCGCTGCTGCCGCCGCTGTAGCTCGACTTACGCCAACCTGTCAGTTCTTTCATGCTCGTAATCCTCCGCAACCGACCTGATCAGCGCCAGGGACTTACGGTGCGACAGCGCGTCGCCCAACGCGTGATCGTAAGCCACCTGGCATTCGCGGACCACGGACGGGAGTTCCAGTATCCGGCCGGACTTCAAGCCCTCCGCATAGGCAGTGGGCGGGAGATCCTCGAACCACATGAGCGAGACAAAGCCCTCCAGCAGGGCGTGGTAGCCGACCGAGAAGGGCAGAACGTGCACGCGGATGCGGAGGCTCTCCCCCAAACTCGCAATGTGACGGAGCTGCTCGCACATCACCTCCGCACCGCCGATCTTCCGACGCAGGACCGCCTCGTCAAGCAGCGTCCACACCTTGGGTGAGCGGAAGTTGTCCAGGATGCGAGCGCGCCCGAGCCGTGTGGCGAGAAGCTCGTCACGTTCCTCGGCCGTCTTGGGAGAGGCACCCGAACTGAGCACCTCACGGGCGTACGCCGGTGTCTGAAGAATGCCGGGCACCAACTTGGGAGCGTACTCCCGGATCTCAATCGCTTGCCCTTCGAACTCCAGCGCCTCCGCGAAGTGCTCGGCCACCTGCTTGCCATCCAGCGTCGGCAGGAACCGTACGAAGAACCCGTCCCCGCCCAGCTCCCGGTCCAACCGCCGCGCGTCCTCCACGTCCGGCCGTCGGCGCCCCGCCTCGATGTGGGCGATGTGCGTGCGGGACATCACGACACGTTGGCTCAGTTCCTCCTGGGTGAGCCCCGCCGCCTCCCTCCTCCGCTTCAGCTCCTGCCCGTACTCCAACCGCGAACGCGGATTGTCCTCGATGGCCACCTGTGCAACTCCCCCTGGTGCAGACCCGGTTGTCACGCTCGGTCATCTACCGAAGGTACTTTCCGCCACATCACTCTGTGCATGAATCGCCACGGAAAGTGAAAGGCGTTGGCATGCAAGACCAGGAAGACGGCTTCGTCGGGGTGTACCTCACGCTGAGGGTCTCCCGGGACGGTGGTCGGACGTGGGGGCCGAAGGTGACGTACCGTCCGCCGAAGAACGCGGCACCGCTCGACCTGTCGGGACGGTTTCCGCCGTGCGCCTGTCCCCGGTGCCGGGAGAGAAAGGGCTGACCAGGTCGAGAAGGTCCGGGAGCAGCTCCGGGCGCCCGGCGACGAACGAGCGCCCGGTGTCGGGACCGCCGAACCCGCCCCCGAACTCGGCGCCGTCGAGGTGCCGTAGGGCGATACCGGCCTCGCGGGCGAGCAACGCACCCGCGGGGAGGTCGATCGCCTCCGCGCGGTAGCCCACGAAGCCGTCGATGTCGCCACGGGCCAGCATCGCCCACGCCACCAGGGGTGCCCAGAGCTGGAGCAGGCGCCGGGAGCGGAGTTCGAGGGTGTGCCTCAGGGCGCAGGCCACGGCGTCGTCGCGGGAGACGCCGTGGCCCTGGGTCCAGGCCAGCAGGGGGCCGGCCGAGGAGAGCGGACGGCCGACGGCACTGGAGGGGAGCCGTCCGCCCGGGCCATGGGCCCCACCACCGCGCAGCGCGGACCAGGTACGGCCGGTCATCGGATCGTGGACGACCCCCACCACCGGCGTGTCGTCGACGCACAGCGCGATCCCGACGACGTAGACGGCGAGCCCGATCACCACGTTGTTGCTGCCGTCGAGCGGATCGACCAGCCAGGTTCGGCCGCCGCCGTCCCCGGCGAGTTCCCCCGCCTCCTCGGCGAGGATCCGGTCGTGCGGGAAGCGCTCGCGGATCCGGCCGACCACCAGTTGTTCGGCCGCCACGTCCAAGTCGGTGACGACGTCGCCGAGTTCGCCCTTCTGCCGGGCGGCGAAGCCGTCCGGGAAGCGGGACCGCAGCAGCGCTCCGGCCTCCTCGGCGGCGGCCACGGCCGTACGGCGCTCGGAGGACCAGTGGTCACGGTTCGGGCTCATGGATCCTCCTGAGGGCGGCCCGAGCGATCCGGGCGGTCTGGGTCGCGTCGCACGTCCGGCGGACCATGCGGTGTCCCGGGGTGGACAGCGGCCCCAGGGAGAGGTCCGGCCGGCCGGGCAGGGTCCGGCCCAGGACCAGGGTGGCGGTGGGGCGGCCGTCCGGCACCACGCTGGTGTGGAATTCACCCGCCGGGAGGGCATAGCTCTGGCCCCGGGCGCTGGTCTGTTCGGCGCCGGCCCGACAGCGCACCAGGCGCTCGGTGGGCCGGAGTTCGTCGACGCCGGACGGATCGCTGAGCACCTCGAAGACGCGGTGGGTGGGGTCTCCGGTCTCGTCGTCGACGTCCATGCGCCGGTTGTCCAGCCGTCCGTACAGCACGGTGCTGGTCAGGTCCCAGCTGTGGCAGTGCACCTGGGGCACGGTCCGGTCCGGTTCGGCCTCCGGTGTGCCGAAGACGTGGACGCAGACGCCGTCCGTGCCGTCGCGCAGGACCGGCAGGCAGACGAAACCGAGCGGGTGCCGTACCGCGCGCAGGGCGCGGCTGCCGGAGACGATCCGGTCCAGTTCCGACACGGCGTGCCGTAACAGCTCGGCGGTGGCGTGTCGCCGGGCGGCCCGTTCCAGGGCCGGGTAGTCCATGTTCCTTCCCCCCTTGGCCGGAACACGACGCTCACCTGCGGTACGGGTTCTCCGCGCGCAGCGCCTTGTCGATGATGTCGCCGACGTCACGGTCGGTGAAGCTCGGCGGCAGTGGCAGGCCGAGCCGGTCCAGCAGGCGTCTGACCTCGTCCACGGTCGGCTCGTCGGCGAGCGGGACGGCCTCGCGCAGGTCGAGCTTGACGGCCTGCTCGCGGCTCTGGTGCAGCTCGGTGACGTAGTAGTCGTAGAGGGGCCGGTCCCGCGCCACGTAGAGGCTGACCCGGCTGGGGTCGTCCTGGGTGATGATGAGGCACGTGTCGGAGAGGTCGAAACGCAGGGCCGGTGCGACCGAGGACAGGTGGACGTCGATCTCCAGGGTGTCCAGTCGCTGCCGGTGCCAGCTCGCGGCGACGACGGTCGCGTACGCCTCCTTGCGGGTGCGCTGGACGGTCCACTCGCCGAAGTCGCCGCCGGAGCCGAAGGTACTGCGGAAGCGGGCGTAGGCGGCGCACGCGTGGTCGTCGGCCGGGTTGATGATGTCGATCTTCATGCTGAGGGAGCGCCGCTGCCGCTGTGCCTCCAGCACGCACTCGGGGAGGGTCACGGCGCGCAGATAGGTGCCGGTGCCGCCCTTGAACACCCAGCGGGTGGTGGCGCGCCGGGCCCGCTCGTGCGCGAGCGCGACCTCGGCGCCGGAGAGCGTGCGCACCATCGCCAGGTCCTCGATGGCGCGGCCGGTCCCCGCGGTCGCGGCGCGGATGTCGGCGACCCGCCGGCGGCGCTCGGTGAGCGTGCCGTACACGAGCGCCGCGAGGACGAGCAGGGTGGCGCCGGAGACGATGTTGTCGTCCATGTTCTGGTTGAGGACGTCCATGAGCCCGACGACGAGGGCGACGCCGATGGCGACGACCCCGTCCAGGTTCCGGACCGCCCAGGCGATCGCGTTCTCCAGCCGGCGCCCGGCCCCCTGCGGCGTGCTGTTCGTCACGTCCACCCTCCCCCGACGGTGGCTTCCATCGTAGGAGGAACGGGAGTTGGTCAGCCATGCCTCAATCGGTCACGGGGCGCCCCTGTGCCGGACACTGCCGACGGTGCACGAACGGGCCTGCAGTCCGAGTCGAGGATGACCAGGGCCGTCGAGAGATGAGGACCGGCAGTTCCTCGCCCGAGGCCGCCACGCCGATGCCCGCACCCGCCGGGGCGGCGCCGACCGGGGCGGTCGGGAGACACCGCGGAGGCGCTGGTCACGTCCGTGACCAGCGCTCACGGCAGGTCGTCGCGTCCCCACCACGCCGGCTTGACCGGCACTCCGTCGTCGTACCACCCGGCCGGTTCGTCCTGCCCGACCGGCTCGTCCTGCGGCGCGGCAGACTCACTCGTTTCCCGCGCGGGTGCCGGGACGGCGACGGGCGCGGCTGAGTCCTCCAGCAGTTCGGCCACCGTGAACCGGGTGGCGAACGACTGCCACATCCCGTCGACGACGAGCAGGAACCCGTCGCCGTCCCGAAGAAGCCGACGGCGCCTGGGGCTTCTGGGATGCTCGGGCGAATAGCTCCGAGCCCGCCGCTCCAACTCCGCGAGCGCCTCGGCCCGGGTTCCGTGGACGTGCGCGACCACGTCGGCCTCGATGTGCTTCCGCTCGCCGACACTCCTGGTCGTCTCGACGACCAGCCCCCACACCGTCATGTTCTCCGCCCCGTTCGAGTGTGACCAGGAAGGCAAGTTTGGCACTGGGGCAGGCCCTCCCCCACGTGCCTCTCCCACGGCTACGACGCTCACGGCCCGCCCGACGGGCTGCTCACTCCTCGCGGCCGAGAAGGCCGCCGGCGTGTCGGCCCGTCGTGTGTTTCCGTTTTCGTCACCCGGGGCTTTCGGGCACGCCCGGCCCGGCGAACCGCCGTACGAGCCGAGGTGCTTCGTTGCCGCTGGGCGGTGATGGGTGGGTGCGGCGAGGGGCACGGGGCCTTTCCGCAGGGGGAGACAACCCGTGACGGTGCGGTTGCGGATCGTAAACCCCGGTGGTCTTCCCTGGTCAGACGCCGTCGGCTCACGGGCACCGCACGCGTGTGGCGACGGTTAGACAATCCCCGGCGGGCGGAGCAGCATGGTCCTGTTGGGAGGTGTGAGGATCGCGGATCCTTAGGCGATTGCGGCGCCGCCAGTCCGCGGGCGCCCGGTTCGACCGATCCCGAGCGATCACACAGCTATGAGCTCAGATGATCTCGCTGCCCTTTCTGAGACCGCGAAGAGCCGGCCATCCGTACGCATAGCTCTCCTTGGTGGTTTCGACCTCGTTGTCGACGATGTCCCGGTGACAGCCCCAGTCGGCTCCAAGCGACTTCTGGCCTTCATCGCGCTCAATCACCGCGCCTCCGTCCCCCGAGCCTTGATCGCCGGAAGCCTTTGGCCAGAAGCCTCCGAGCAGAAGGCGCACACGAACCTTCGGGCGGCGCTGACCCGTCTGCACGACGTCGGCCGGAAGGCGCTGGACGTCTCTCCCGGCGAGGTGCGCCTCGCGCGGGAGGTCACCGTCGACCTGTACCACGCCCGGTCGCTGGCCCAACGCATACTCGACCCCCGCGTGCCGGCCGAGGACCTCGTCCTCAACGCGGCCACCGTGGACCAGCTCTCCGCCGACCTGCTGCCCGGGTGGTACGACGAGTGGGCCTTGCTGGAAGCGGAGACATGGCACCAGCTCCGGCTCCACGCCCTGGAGAAACTGGCGGGAGAACTCATCGACGCCGAGCAGTTCGCCGGCGCGGTGACGGCCGCTCATACGGCTGTGCAGGCAGATCCACTGCGGGAGACCAGCCAGGTCTCGTTGATCCGTGCCCACCTCGCGGAAGGCAACCTGTCCGAGGCACTGGACCACTTCGAACGCTATGCCCGACGTCTGCGCAACGAGTTGGGACTCCGTCCCACACAGCGGCTGTGCCGGCTCGTGGCCGGACTGCAGCAGCAGTCACCCCGCGGAGGCGGACGTTAGGTCTGCGAACTGCGACGGGTGCGGGGGTACGGCCGGACCGATGTAACCCACCGATTGTGACCCGCGGCGTGCGTGCTCGGACCTGCGCCCGCGAACTCGCCACTGTCCTGCGTGGCGAGTTCGCTTTGCCGAAGCGGGTCGGCGCAGAGGCCGCTACCTCCCGGACGCCTGGTTGTTCTGGTTCACACCAGTCCTGCCCGACGCCTGGTTGTTCTGGTTCACACCAGTCCTGCCCGACGCCTGGTTGTTCTGGTTACCGCCAGTTCTGCCCGACGCCTGGTTGTTCTGGTTCACACCACCACGACGGCCCGACGCCTGGTTGTTCTGGTTACCGCCAGTCCTGCCCGACGCCTGGTTGTTCTGGTTACCGCCACCACGGCCGGACGCCTGGTTGTTCTGGTTCACACCACCACGGCCGGACGCCTGGTTGTTCTGGTTCACACCACCACGGCCGGACGCCTGGTTGTTCTGGTTACCGCCGGTGTTCCCCGACGCCTGGTTGTTCTGGTTACCCCCAGTGTTCCCCGACGCCTGGTTGTTCTGGTTACCGCCGTTGTTCCCCGACGCCTGGTTGTTCTGGTTACCGCCGTTGTTCCCCGACG